>CACZPS010000054.1 GCA_902783125.1 uncultured bacterium
AATGAACCTAAAGTCTTAACGACTTAACGTCCTAACGACCATAGTTTAGCGAAGGACTTTGTCCTTCGCTAAACTATAATTTACTAATCTAAACTTACAGTCAAATATTCTATACGGGTTTTGAATATTTCATTAAGCATATTTTGAAATAACTGATAATTTTCACTTGTTTTTAATTCATTAATAGCTAAAGGTTTAATATATTTTAAGACAAAGCAATCATCTGTTCTCTCCAATATATTTACCCCGCCGCAATCTTCATACATTTCAAGCAGAGTTTCAACCATATTATTTGTTATTCCCAGAAAACATGCACTGCTGTTTAAGTCAAATTTTCCATCTTTTGATGAGCAAACATACTTTATCATTCCGCCTATCGTTTTTATATAATCAAAATTCTTTTCGCTTTCTAAGTTATAATTCATATAATGGATTCTTATCGGATTAACCTTAGATAAAACCTCTTGCATAATTTCTTCAGTAGGCGGATAATCAAAAAACATTATCCCATCATAGGATGATAAACTGTGACGGTTAACAATTCGATTATATATTTCAGGATATTTCTTTAAATTGTCTTTTATTGATTGTTTTTCTGCAAACACACAGAATTCATACTTTGCGGTTTTTAAATAGGAATTAACCTTATCTAAAATATCTGTTTTTTTTCTGTTATCGTAACTAATAACCTTTGAGTCCTCTGCTTCAACTATACAATCAGAATGGATATCTTTTATTATTAACTGGATTGAAGTGTTACCGTTAAAAGTATTTAATTGCGGAGCAAATGCAATATCTAACGTATCATCTTTTTTCAGCCCGATATCACCAAAAGACCACCAGATTGCATTAAAGATTTGTCCGTCTTTTTGGACGGTAAGCCTCAGGTGTTCATTATTAGAACCCATAAGTCGTTTTTCGACAATTTTAAAATCATTTATTGCAAATGTCGGAGAAGGATTTGATGCACCAAACGGTTCCAATCTTGCAATATCTTTAACCAAATCATCTGTCACTTCATTAGGTTCAAGTTCTGCGTCAATGTTTATAACAGGAGTAAGTTTTTGATTGTTCATTAGTTTATTGTATGAATCAATAAGAGCTTTTTTGACTTCTTCAAAACTTGATTTTTCTTTTGAAAAATATAACCCTGCTGCCAGTGAATGCCCACCAAAACCATCAAGTTTATCTGAGATTTCAGAAATAATATCATACAGGTTCAATTCATCACAACCTTCAACCCCTCTTGCAGAACATCTGATTTGGTCTGTATCCTCAGAATATGTCATTAAAAAGGTCGGCTTGCCGTATTTATCAACAATCTTTGATGCAACAATTCCGATTATCCCTATATGCCAATCCTCTTTGTATAAAACCAAAATATTATCTCTTGATTTTAATGCCATCTTGTCTGCTTCTTCAAAGATTTTATTGGATAATTCCTGCCTGATTTTATTGAAATTATCAAGCGCCATAACTGCAAGTTCAATTTCTTGCGTGTTATCGCTGATTAATAGATTTACTGCACTATCAACCTTATCCAATCGCCCGCAGGCATTTATTCTTGGCGCAACCCCAAACCCTATCTGATCTGAGGTTATTCCGTCTTCAATATTATTATATCCTGCACTTTCCAATAGTCTTTTTAGTCCATAGTGTTTGCCTTTTGAGATAAGATCTAAACCTTTAATAACATAGTATCTGTTTTCCCCAATCAGAGGTACAACATCAGCTATTGTTCCAACTGCAACATAAGGCAAAAGGTCTGATGAATAATCCAATTTCTCAAAACGCTCCAAAACTCCTTGTGCTAATTTAAACGCAACACCGACTCCGGCGAGCGATGTCAGATATTTAATTTCTTTTGTGGTTAACTTTTCATTGAGCGAGTTTTGGGCTTTTGGGTTTATTATTGCATAAGCCTCAGGCAAAACTTCACCTGATTCGTGGTGGTCGGTTATTATAATATCTCTTTTGAAACTGTTTATAAACTTAACCTCATCAATATTACTAATTCCGCAATCAACAGTTATAATCAGCTTAGGCTTAACATTAACCATCAGTTTGACTAACGCATTTGAATTTAAACCATGCCCGTCAAGCTCTCTTGTCGGGATATAATAATCAACATTTGCCCCTAAATATCTGAATAATCTTACTAATAATGAAGTTGATGTGACACCGTCTGCATCAAAATCACCATAAATAAGTATTTTTTCTTGTGTCTTAATTGCCGTTTCTATTCTGTCAACTGCTTTTCCCATATCATTAAAGGCATTAGGATGAAGAAGGGTCATTGATAATGGATCAAGAAACTCTTTTATTTCTTCTTTTGAAACTGACCCAAGCCGACTCAACAAAAGCCGTTCTATTAACGGCTTTGTTGAATCTGTATTATTAATCTTCCACTCTTTTCTTATCATAATTATTTATTATT
The DNA here is from genome assembly GCA_902783125.1 of uncultured bacterium. GTDB lineage: Bacteria > Cyanobacteriota > Vampirovibrionia > Gastranaerophilales > Gastranaerophilaceae > UBA2883. Next base: position 2,438 of record CACZPS010000054.1, read on the forward strand.
AATCGGTAAAGATTTTTCAAGATGAATTGTACTATCTTCTAACATTCTTCTTTCTTGTTGCTCGGAAACATTTGAATCTGATTTATTTACATCTGATTTTACACCTTCTGCTTTTGATTTATCAGAGTCAACTTTTGCAACCGGTGTATTAAGATACTCAGGAATTGGTTCTCCGATTTCTTTTAGTAAAATTTTTAAACCTTCTTTTAACTGAACATCGTTTTTATCTTTAACATTTTCTGCTGTCAATTTAACTTCATAATCAGGAGTTACCCCTTTTTTATGGATATCAGTTCCGCTCGGGGTCAGATATCTTTGGATTGTAATGTTTACCCCTGCATCATCAGAAAGTTTATTTATCTCCTGAACTAAACCTTTACCAAAGGTTTGCTCGCCTACCAAAATCGCTCTGCAATTATCCTTCATTGCACCAGAGAAAATTTCACTTGCTGATGCCGAACCTTTATTAACCAAAACAACCAGCGGTTTGTTTGTTATTCTGATTTTGGCAGCTCTGGTTGTGTCTTTGTATCCGTATCTGTCAACCGTACTAACGATTCCCCCGCCTTGTAAAAACATATCTGACATTAAAATTGCATTACTCAACAACCCACCGGGGTTCGAGCGCAAATCAAGAATATATGCTTTTTTTGTGTTTTGAGTAGATTTAAGTATATTCAAAACTTCTTGAGATGCGTTTTTACTAATAAACGAACTCAATCTTATATATTGAATGCTGTCAGGAATCTTGGTTTCAATAGGCGTTTTTGTTGAAACGGATTTTATTTCAATCTCAGCACGAGTTATCGTATATTTTTTAGGTTCTTCGTCTTTTCTTTTTACTGTAATTGTTACTTGAGTTCCGGCATCGCCTCTGATTTTATCAGCGGCCTTGTCGATAGTTATACCTTTTGTGCTGACTCCGTCAATTTCAAGGATTAAATCGTCCGTTTTTATCCCTGCTTTATCGGCAGGAGAACCTTCAATTGGTGCAATTACAACAAGTTGCCCGTCTTTCATTCCGATTTGTATACCAATTCCTTGGAGCGAACCCTTGATAGAAGATGTTTCTTCCGCAAACTCTTTCGGGTCTAAAAATCTGGTGTATGGATCGTTCAGACTTGCAAGCATTGTGTCTATTGCAACATAGGCATCTTCTTTTGTTTTCATTTGTCTATCATATTTGTGACGCCAAATATTCCAATCTTGAGAATTGTCTGTTTGGTCAACATATTTAAGATTAATTAATCTCCATACTTCATCATATAACTGAGCCGGAGTAACGGCAAAACTCGCTTGTATCCCGCCCATAAATAACATTAAAAATATATTTAACATTAAAAACAATTTTTTATTTAAGATTTTCAAAACTACTCCTCCAGAACAATGGTAACAATAACTTAATATACTGATATTATACATCAAGTAAAATTTATTTCCAATCATTAACTCGGGTAGATAAATTAAAATAATAGTATTTATATATTATATGATACAAAATAAATCATATATAAATACTGTCACATTATGCCTATAAAGAAATATCTAAAAGATTTGAAAGCATTTGTCTAAAAGCCTCCGAATTCTCTTATCTTACGTTAGTTTAAATGTAAAACCGGAATGGTTATAAAAATCATAAATATTTTGTAGGTAAATTAATATGCTTGCAGAAAAATCTTCATTTGATATAATCAAAATAGGCGACAGTAATTATCAAGTAATAATTCTACGTGATAGGGCTTGTTGAATAACAGAAAAATATTGACCTGAACGAAAGTGAAGGATCATAAATATGGCGGGTATCGTCAAGCGATAATTTTTCGTGATGGGGCTTGCCGAATAACAAAAAAATATTGACCTGAACGAAAGTGAAGGATCAGGAATTAAAATTAAATATGGCGGGTATCGTCAAGTGGTTAAGACCACGGATTGTGGTTCCGTTATGCGTGGGTTCGAATCCCACTACCCGCCCCATTTTTAGAAACAGACTCGCAAGAGTCTGTTTTCTCTTTTGTAGCAAGTGTTTTCAGGGTTGTAACTTTGTTTTTTAACGAAATTTCTATATTTTTCGTTAAATACTCTAATATCGTTCTGCTACTTACTTTTGGCAGGGTTGTAACTTTTTTAGAGTGTTCAGTAATATTATTATTTATAATTCTCAATGCTTGGAAAATTGGTTTTAATTTTATATGTAATTTTTGGTTTTCTGTGTCAAAAGTAACTTTTTCTAATACCATACGAAGTAACCTTTGTTTTCCTATAGTATCAGCATTTTTGTATGTATCAGGTATGTTGCCCAAAAATTTCATAAGAGTATTAAGATTGCTATATACTGACTTATTTATTTTTGTTGTTTGCTTTATGTTTTCTGTTAAGATTTCTTGTTCTTCTTGCCATTCTGCAATCTGTTTATTAAAGTTTGATTCAGATAATATTGATTGATTTAATATTTGTTCCTCTGTTGCTTTTTTGATAAGAGTTCTTAATTCAGTTAATCGTTTACTATTACTTTCATATACCAAATTTTCAGTTAAGTATATTTCATCTAATGCTTTTATTATTTTACCCTTTAAAAGTTCTACAACCTTTTTAGGTATATGTATTTCAGAAAATAAATCTTGAAAAACATTATCGAGTGTATCTTGTCTGATACCTTTTATTTTTTTGTGTATTCCACTTCTATTATGGCACTTATAATATACATAATCACCGCTATTATGTGCGCCATGAGAGTGATAGCCTGTTAAGTATCCACCGCAAACACATTTAATTAATTTTACATAGGTTTTATCCGTATGTTTAGAATATGGTTTCCCGTCATTACGCTTAATAGTTTGTACTTTATTATACAGACTTGTAGGGATAATGGGAACATGTTTCCCTTGTACTATTAAATCTGTACCGTCATCATTTTTCCCATACTTTACTTTACCTGTATAAACAATATTTTGTAAAATATGTTCAATTTTTCTTACAGGATAAGGTTTATTGTTCTTATCCATAAATCCCATTTTATAGACTTCTTGTGATACCATTTTCATGGTATATAACCCCGTTGCATACAACTCAAAAATCTTTTTTATATATTTTGCTTTTTCACTATCTATGACAACAATACCATGCCCGTTTTCTTGTTTATTTAAGTAACCAATAGGTGCTTTACCCATTAAATACCCCTGTTTTGCTCGATGTAGCATAGTTGCCTTTGTTCTTATTTTAGTACTATTAACTTCATCAGTTGCAAGTCCTAAGTATACTCCAATTAGGACTCTTGGAATAACTTTTATATCGGGAAATTGTTTGACTGAGGCTATTGTCATTCCTAATTTCTCTACTAACGACATCGTGTGAGTATAAAACTCAGTATCATTTCTGCTTATACGGTCAAGTCGCCAACACAATATAGCACTTATATTATTATTTTGAATATATCTGTGCAATTTTTGGAGTTCTTTCAACCCTTTGTATTGAGTACCCGTTTTCCCATAATCTTCAAAAAACTCAACTATTTCATAATCGTGTGCTTTTGCCCATGCAATAGTTTCATCTTTCATCATACTCATACTTAAGCCTGTTTCAGCCTGTTCTGACGTTGATACTCTGCCATAATATACTGCTTTTTTAGTCATTTTCCACCTCACAGTATTTGAGCCTAACGAGTTCGACTATAAAATTTATTAAGTCGTTTTCATTAACATTGTTAATTGAGGGTAATTCATTGTCAATCACAACCTGAAAATCTTTCATTTTCTACTGTCTTTCCCATAGCAAAACAAACTCTTTTGAGAGTTGATTTTTACTATGATTAGACAGGTTACGCCAGTGGTCTTATGAGTAGGTGTTAAAAGTTATAGATTTAAGTGTTACAAAATAAAAAAAATAATTTCTCCTAACCCTTTTGTCTAATATTTTGTATATAACTTTCCTTTATATAGTTAAATTATATCATTTTTTTTAATGGTCGTCAAATTTAGAAATAAGGCAGATAAAGTTAGTGTGTATAATTTATCACACCCACTCTATTGAGTTTTAATAGAGTATTAATTTTAAGGGGTGTAGAATTAATTTTCTGCCCTACGATTTTGATTATGTATCAGAATGCCTATAAAGGTAAAAACTCTTGGAAATGAGGTTTGTATGGGTTGGAAAATTAATTCATAATGTATCATCATATAAGGATAAATCTTTAATTGCTTTCATTTTTTCCACTATCCATTTATCATATTTAAAACCTTGTAAAGTAAAAAGTTGTAAAATATCATTATCATATTATTTTCCCCCAATATTTCATGGAGTTAAGATATATAGTTATGGCTTTATCTTGTTTTAGGTGTTCAAGGGTTGGCTTGTCGTATTGTCCGATTACCCCTATCTTTTTGAGATATCTTAGAGGCTTCTCTATTGCTTCAAGGGTGTAGTTATGCCCTCTTGACGTGTTGATATTTGCGTATCTGATTATGGTTGAAAGTTTGTAGTTTACTTTTGAGTAGCGGGCATGATAACCGTAAATAATTATAAGAAAATAAGGGAGTCCGTTCTTTCCAAAAGAGCATGATTTGAATATCTCGGGTAACAACTTAAACGGTATAAGGATATTTTGATATTTTTGCCTGTTCCCGTTGTCGTCTGTGTAGCCTGACAGGGTGTTTAATTTCTCAATATCATAGGTAAAAATTAGCCTGTCATTTTCCTTTTTTATTGTATGGGTTGATTTGCTCGGATGCGCAAGGGTAAGAAGTCTATCAAGTGTCAGGTCGTTTGGTAGAAGTTTTCTTATCTCTTGCGGGTTTGCTATAACCTGATTAACTGTATATTGGTTAAATATCCCTGTTGCATAGGCAACATGATACAATAATGCTTTTGCATAGAATTGATACGGGGTAGGATTGTCGGTTGAATAGTTCAGGAAGTTTTCAACCGTTTTTTTGTCCTCTTTGGGTTGTGCTATGTATAGGGGGAAAGTAGGGGTTTTTGGTTGTTTGTATATTGTTGCGGTTTGTTGTTGCAAGTCCTGTTGTAGCATAGGAAGTCTATCTACCCACTTTTTAGGTAAGTTTTTGTTTCGAGTGATTTGGGTTGTAACTGTACTATCCCATGAAATCGTTAGTTCTTTTGTTATCTTTATTTCGGCTGATGTCAGCGCATCCAAAAGTATGCTTTTGAGTTCTCTGTCGTTCGGAAGTCTGATAGGAAAATATATTGTTCTATTTACCCTGATTTGTTTTCTTGCGTACTTCAAAAGAATAAGTTTCTTTTCTTTTATGCTTGAAGTAGCAAGGATATAGTTGTTATAGGTTGTGTATGTTGCCTGTGTTGGTAGAGTTTCAGAGTCATAGGCGGTGCGGTCTGTGAATATCCTAAATTCATTTAACTTGTTTATTTCTTTTTCTTTTAACATCAGGCACGATGTTAGGTGTTCTCTGCTCGGTAACATAGTAGGTACTTCCTCTCTTTTAATTATATCTTGAAAAATCGACAATTGCAGTTTTTCGTGTTTTTTTGTTCGACAATTGCAGTAGGTGTCTGTTTGGAACATAGGTTTTATGCGGTTTGACAGGTTTCAAAGTTGGTGCATCTATCTTATTAGGTAGTTGATTACTTTCAGCCTGACGGCTGTAAAGTAACCGTCTAAACTTCCCAATTGCTTTGTTGCTCTATCGCTAAAAAAAAGGATAAGGCATTGAAAAGTGTAGCCTGTTACTTTACATGCCTTATCGCTCTGAAAGTACCTATCTTTCAAAAAAACTTTTATAACTTTGCGTTTTACTTGTATAAAAGTTAGCAGTTATATAATCAGATATTGCATCTACAACTGGTGCGAATGATTTTTGACTTAAATATTGCGCAGACTTATGGTCTATCTGTCTTTTTTGGTACATTTCGAGAAATGGGCGCAGGTATTTATAAAATACCTTTTCTTTTGCGTTTTTAGGGTATGGGAGATAGAAGTAAGCATATATATAATCTATTACTTCCTGACCGCATTTTTTTACTAATTGCAGAAGCCACTTCTCAAAAGGTGTTCTTTCTCTCTCGGCTAATATTTTCCCAAATTCTTCGCTTGTTCGTTTAAAAGCCATAATTACTATTCCCTTTCTTAATTTGCCCCAATAATGTTTGGATTTGTCCTATTACTTTTGCGGGGTTTGTCCTACTCTCTTGGCGCATCCTTGCAATATCCACATGGTTACAGATACCCTGCATCTGTATAACATCAAGGACTTTCGATGCTATAAGCGAAAGCCTCGTAACACTATAATTAAATGGTCTTATCTGCATCTGTACCCCCTTTGACTCTCTTGCGCATATAGAGATTAAGTTCTCTTGATACAGTTGAAAGTTTGCTCTTTGCTAACTTACGAAAGTTCCTGAAATCTGCCTCGTTTAAGTAGAGGCAATAACATTTCTTTTTATCCATGTATTATTCCTTATATTATGGGGAAAAACTTTTTTCCCTCTTACATGGATATAATTTAATATAAGTTTTATATTTAACTCATTTAGAAAATAAATATAAAAAATAACATCAGATTTTCTGATGTTATCCCGTTTCCTAATATCCTCATGAGTTGATATTTTCTTTTTGAGGCTCTTAAAATGTAACTAAAAAGAGCCGATTATCTCGGCTCTGTCAGTCTTTTAGTTTACCCCTACTTGTTTCTTATTGCTTTTCAGCCCTAATTCTTTTGCGATTCGGTAGTAGGTTGTTTTATTAAGTCCTAAGATTTTCATGTTTTCTGTGTGTGTAAATTTCCCTTTGAGTACGGCTTCAAAGTGTTCTGCAAAGTGTTCAGGCGCTTGGATTTTATTTTTCTTTGCAAATTTACCCTCTGCCTTTGCAAGCGCTATTCCCTGCGCCTGTCTTTCTCTTATCTTATCTCTTTCTGCGTTGGCAACATATCCCAAAAGGCTTAACACAACATCTGCAATAACTTTCCCCATGAGTTCGTTCTGCTTGTTGGTAGTGTCGAGGATTGGCATATCTATAACCTTTATATTTGCGCCGATAGTTTTTGTAATGTATTCCCACTCTTGTTTTATATCGTCATAATTACGTCCTAATCTATCTAATGACAGGATTACAACTGTGTCGCCCTCTCTGAGTTGCGTTCTCAATGCTTGATACTGTTCTCTATTAGTATCTTTTCCACTTGCCTTATCACAGAAAATATCACGTTCCGCAATTCCCTCATTATGTAATGCCTCAATTTGTCTTGCAAGGTTTTGCTCTTTTGTACTAACTCTCGCATACCCGAAAACTTTTGTATTTGTCATATTCCGTACCTCTTATTAACTGTTACATTTTCATTATAATACATATTCTTTAAACGTTCAAGGTAGTTGTCTAAAAAGTTGAACGTTTATTTACAAAAATTTATACTTGCTTGAACGTGTTTTTTTATGTTTTCAGAGGTAAAATCTGACGTTTGCGCAACTACACTTCATTAGACGTAATAATTTTATTGGGAACAAACAAAAATAATTATGATGAATATGATAATTAATATAACAGGAAATACCTGCCCCAATACTTTTTGTAATTTTTCTTTTTGTTCTCTTTTTTCTTCGTCTGATAGTTCCTTTTTGGGGGAAGATTTAGAAAAAATTTCGTAAAGAGTAATTTTATTTTCTCTGAGATATTCTTTAATTTCTTGTCGATGTTCTTTTGCAATCAAATGAAAATAAATTGCTAAGCCAATATAAGCAATACAGTATGTGGATTGTCCAACTGTAACTTCTGATTCAAATAATGACGGAACTGCTGTAATAACACTAAAGCCCTCGCAAAAAGTTAAAAACATTACCCATAAACATTTTATTTTAATATCTGTTTCAGAAAATACTTTCATCATCATTTATCCTCTTATCTATTGCTATACTTCGTTATTATAATTTTTGCTTAATTACTTGTCAAACTATTAATTCTAGGCGCAAAGTTCATATATAGGAGTTTTAATAAGTTGTTTTGCAACAAATTTATATAATGGTTGTAAATTAATCCCACTACCCGCCCCATTTTTAGAAACAGGCTCACAAGAGTCTGTTTTTTCAGTTATAATGGCTGTTTCCAGAGTTCTAACCTTAGCATTTATACCTGATGTGATACGATTAGTTAAATATTCCAGAACTTCACTATTTGTAGGCTTTTTCAGAGTTCTAACCTTTACGCTTTCTTCATCAGATAAACCATAATTTTTTAATAGTCTTAAAGCTTCAAATATTGGACTAAGTTTAACAATAAGTTCCCCATTTGCATATTGAATATCTTTTATCATCATTCTTAATAGTTGTCTTTTGGTATCAGTATCTGCTTTTAAGAATATGTCAGGAACTCTATTGCAGAAGTCTATTATTAAATCAATATTCTTATATATGGTTTTATTTATGTTACCACTTTCTTTTATCTGAATAGCAAGCATATCTCTTTCTTCTTGCCACTTAGAACATTGCATATTATATCTTTCTTCTGTATATGAAGCAGGTAATCTACCCAGTAATTTATCCTCATAGCTTTTTGTAATAAGCTGGTCTAATTCTTTTATCCGTCTTGTTTGTCTGTCGATAATCTCATTTTCACTTTTGTATAAGACATCAAGTGAAGCTATAATATTATCTTTTAACATCTTTACAACTGTATCAGGTATCTCAATAGAATTAACAATATCTTGCATTGCCATATCTAATACTTCTTCCCTCACAGACAGTCCTACAAGGCTTGTATGTTGCCTTTTCCTGTTGGTGCAATGATAATATGTATATTTACCACCCTTCTTTGTTTCAGCCGTAAAATAACAACCACATTCAGCACATTTAATCAAGTTTGTATAGGTAAAATTTTTGTCATTATGTTTTGGCTTATTTGTATTTCCGAAACGGTCTTGAACCTTATAAAACAGCTTCTTTTCTATAATCGGTTTATGTGTTCCAGCGTATCGTTGTCCACCCCACATGAAATCACCTATATAGAAAATGTTTTTCAATATTTCTTCAAACTTCCTTGCTCTGTATGGTTTTCCGTATTTGTCCTTAAATCCTTCTGCAAACATCTTTTTACCAAGTGATTCGAGAGAATACATGCCTGTGCTGTAGTATTCAAATATCCTCTTTATATAAAAAGCCATTGAATCATCTAACACGATAATTCCTTTATCTTCTGAATCTCTTTTGTTTAAATAACCTATTGGTGCTTTAGCAGGGAAACAACCGCTTTCAGCTTTTCTTCTCATTCCTAATTTAGTTCGTTGCGAATCTTTATCTAATTCATAAGTACTTGTTGCAAAAGTTATTCTTCTCATAAGTTTCGCTTCTGGGGAATTGTCGTTATTTTCTTCTGTTGATAAAGGTTTAATATCGTATTTCTTAAAAATTGTGCCTAATTCAACATAGTCGCTGTCTTCCCCTCTTGATAACCTATCCCACTTCCAAAATATTAAGGCATTTATGTTTTTATAATTTTGCTTGAAATACTGTAACATCTTTTGGAGCTCCGGTCTGTCAAGGTTCTTTGCACTTCTGCCTTCTTCTTTAAATACTGTTATAACCGTATACCCCATTCTTTTAGCATATTCTATACATCTTTGAATTTGTCCGTCAATACTATAACCTTTTTTAGCTTGTTCTTCTGTAGATACACGAACATATATAACTGCTTTTGGAGTATTATTCATTATTTTCCCCTTTTGAAAAATCACCATGTACTATATTATTCTTAAAACCTTCATTCGCAAGTATTACAATAAACTTTGTTAATACTTCGATATCATCCTCATTCAATGCTGATATATCATAGGTGATGTAACGAACTTTCAATTTATTCATTTGTATCACCTACCCCTCTACCATAATAGGTGTGTACTTGGTCTAATAAATCTATTATTAGCTTTATGGACTTTGGTTTCCGATATAGAAGAAAATCCCAGTAATGTTCTTTTATAAAGCTTACCAGATTATTTATCGTTACTTCATTATTAAATTCATATTCAGTTATAATGTGTGCTTTTAATTGTGCCATATTCGGCTTATTGGCTTCTGCAAGTTCAGCTATTCTTTCCGCTGCCAAAATCCTGATAAATCTTGATAATTTTTGCAAATCTGTATTTTGTTTACTTTCTCTTTTGGTGTATATAAATATTTCATCTTGTAGTTTTTCTTCGGTTGCTTCAAATGCTTCAAATCTGCTTAATATCGGCATTGCTCGACTGTTTAATACATCCAGTAACCTTACTACACTCGGTTCATCACTATCAATACCTAATAATGCTCTCATATCGTGTAGGGAGTATATCTGGACTTCTATTCTCAAGATATTATCGATATTTGAGGGGTACTGTAATAGTAATTTATTAATATCTTCGCCCGTTCGTGCAATCCGTCTGTTTAGCAGTTCATGTATCCTTCTGCCTTTGTTATAAAAGGTAAGTGAACTCCCTGCATTTTTTGCCAAGCTTTTAAGCTTTAGACCATGATTTCCAAACTTCATAATTCTATGTCTGTTACTGGCTAATGGGAATAATGAACTTACGGCTAAAAAATATCTTTCGAGGTTTTTTAATTCTAAATCAATACAAATATCGCATAAGTACACCCCTGCATTTAGGATAAACTGATTTGCATTAAATCTGAATCCTGCTTGTTTACATACTTTATCCAGTGCTACTCTAATATTATTTCTCGTTAAATATCCTAAGCTTTCAGAAGTTCTCATAAAACTTCCAGTTAGATATATAATCAACTTATCATTTTTTATATATGTATTAACATGTCCACCTGTTTTATGGCTAAACTTTATCTTACAGTCAGGATATTTATTTCCGTTGTTAGTAGACTGCTGCGTATCAGTTATTTCATCAGTAGTTATATCTACAGTTTCTTCCGATATTGATATTTCTGGCGTTTCATTATCATCATTTTCTTCTTCCCAGAAGAAATCATCATCAAATGTATTATCATTATCAATGGATGTATCATTATTATAGCTCTCAACGGTGGCTTGAAATCTGCGTTCTTCCTCTATTGCGGTGTCAGGTGTTGCAGGGGTATCACTTGCAAACATATTGCTTGAATCAATATTAAAATTGAACTCTATAATTTCATCATTTTCACTCAAATCAACCCACATTTTTAATTTGTCAAACTGTTGAACAAATCCGCTGTTATGCGGTGTTTTCTGTCTTTTGTCTAATTCCCTTAAATTAGTTTTCATTGTGCTAATTGCCGGCTTTTTGTCCGGTGTAAAATCAAAATCATCAGTTAAATCAATATTGATATCTGGTTCCAGTTCTTCAATTAATAATAGTCTTTCTTCTTTATCCATTTTTCTCTCCTTTTTTCAAGGAGTATGAACTATCTTGTTCACCTAATGTTCACTCAAAATAAGGTATTAAAATGAAAAATAAGACATCAATGTATAAGCAAAGTTATTATTGCTCTGCTTCAAAACTTTTTTTAATATTTCTTAATCGGTGAACAAGTTAAAATAATAATGGGTAATAATTGGTATTTCGTTCTCTTTTGCCGATAATCTTTCTTTTATTTATTAGCTCGTACTTGATATTGAATTTTCTAATGTTTTCTGACACATTTTGTTCTGTTCTTCGTGTTGTTCTATCTTCTTTAGGTGAAACCATTATTTTTTCTATTTCTGTTACAAGTAATTTTTTATCACCTTGACTTATTTTTTCTTCAATTAACTTTAATAATTTCTTTTGCTTTGGAGTATATTTGATGATACTTTTATCTTCTGCAAAACCTTGTGTATACTTCATTATAAACTTGCTAATATCTAAAGTTGCCTTTGCTTCTACACAAGATTCAATAATCATATTTTCAGGTATATCACTTTCCTCATCACCCCAATCATCATAAAAAGGACTTATATATTTGTATATAACATCTTTTACTTTGATAAGCTCATTGGCACAACCATATAATATTGGATAGACATTATCAGGTGTTATATAAAGTTTATAATCTTGTGGGGTAAACTCATTATTTATTTTTTTTATAAAATTCCCAAACTGCCTTTTCCATAGAGGTATTTGTTTATAATCACATGAAATTTTGTTCTGTGAAAGTTTTGATATATACTTTCTTAGATAATTTCTTGCTTTTTCTTTATTATTTAATATGAGTTCGTATTCAACCACCTTCTTACTGTTTCTTTTAGAAATTTCATTTAATATTATGAAGTCAAAAGTATTCTTGAAGTGTTTAATTAATATATCAAGGTCATTTGCACTATTTTTAACTATTAAAGTATTATTTGTATAAGCAAGCTTTAATAGTAATATTGCAAAAGGTATTGGTATATATTCAGTTTGTTTAATTGGCATGTTATATATCTAATCACGAACATACTCTATAATACAATAGGCAAAAAGTTCCACAAATCCTATAAATTCTGTATGAGGATAAATAATTATTTCTGCTTTTTACTTTTTGTCCCCTCTATCGCCTTTTTATGCCAATTTAATTTTATATTAAACATTTCACACATTATCATGAAATCTGTAAATCTTATCCGATAGCTACTGCCATCAATGACGGTTATATAATGTTCTAATTTAACAGGGGTATTATTAAGGGTAAATACTATCTCATAATCAACTAAATCGAGCATGCTAAATACTTCTTTCATACTTAGTGAAGACCGTCTGAACTTCATCTGCTCTTTTTTCAGTATCTTTAGATATTCAGCAGAACTCTTATCACTTGGAATATCGTCAGAAAACACACTTAAAAAGTATGAAAACTTTTTCTTCTCTATTTCCATAATGTTAGAGAGTTGTTTATTTAACTCTATTTCATATTTATTCAAGTTTTCTATGTCTTTTGCCATACTTTAATAATACTGTATATTATAATATTTTACAACATTCATGTTGGATATTGTAACAAATTGTAAATGTTTCCAACTTTCATGTTGTATTTCCAACTTTCATGTTGTAACATGAAAATGTAGACAAAAGCAAAGGAGTACATTATGAAAACAGTTATTATTACAGGGAATCTTGAAAATGAAATTAAAGACATTAGAGTATTAGAAGCAAAAATCAATGAGCTTAAAGAATTAAAAGAAGAAAAGGAAAGTTTAATCAAATCTGTTCTTGATGAAGCAGGAGTAGAAGAAATGAAAATAGGTGCTTTTACTGTTCGCTTCACTAACATAGTTAGAAACAATTTTAATACTACTGCATTCAAGAAAAAATATTTAGAATTATATAATGCATTTATCAAACAGAGTAATTATAGAAAGTTCAGTATTGTGTAAGGGGTTTCCCCTTACACAATAAAGGAGATTTACATGGAAACATTAGACTTAATTGACTTTATAAAAAACACATACGGTTTAGCAGTAATTCTGAAAGATAGCATATCTGCTATAAAGCTTGAGAGAAGGGAACAGACAGGAATAACAGCATTAATAAATACCTTAGAACAAAATCTTTATAACATCAAAATTGAGGTAGAGGAGTTAATAAACCTACACTAAAAACGAACGTCATTATTATATACATTCATACAACAAAAAGGACTGTATTATATTACATACATTCTTACAAGAATAATCAACATCAGACGTTTTAATTGAAGGAAGGAAATCACATGGCTACAATCGGATTTTTAAGGGTTTCAACATTAGACCAAGATACTGAAAAGAATAAACTTGATATATTGCAATTTGCTAACGCACGCAAGCTGGGGAATGTAGAGTTCGTTGAAGAAAAAGTGTCTGGTACAAAGGACTATAGAAAAAGAAAGCTGGGTGCATTGTTGGACACTATGGCTAAAGGTGATGTACTTATTGTGCCTGAACTGTCAAGGATTGCACGGTCAATAACACAAATCTTAGAAGTAATTAAGATAACTAAAGACAAGGGAATTATCCTATATTCCTTGAAAGAAAATTTCTGCAATAGTGAAGAATCTATATCTAATACGGTTACTTCTACTATCTTTGCTCTTGTTGCACAAATTGAAAGAGAACTAATAAGTCTAAGAACTCGTGAAGCTTTACATGCAAGAAAATTAGCTGGTGTCAAACTGGGTAGACCAAAAGGCAAAGGAAAATCCAAACTCGATAATCATAAAGAAGATATACTTAAAATGCTCTCTCTCGGAGTCCCAAAGACAATGATAGCAAAGCAATATGATACATCAATAGGAAATCTGTATAACTTCTTAGCAAAAGTAAGCTAATAGGCTGTTACTTTTAGTCCTAATAATCCTAATCGTGTATATTATACCCTATAAATATAGATTACACCTGTATTATAGGCACATATTCATTTGTAAAAAATGGAATTATCTTAATTAATTAACCCTGTATATGCTTGTAACATGGAAGCTATAGCAGTTGTATCTTGACTATTGATAACATCTTGGGTTGATGTGTAATCACTATTAGATAACCAAGTTGCTACATCTTGTTTTACAAGATTAAGAGTTACCGTATCTAATATCACTGTATCACCCCATGATTTAATAGTTTCAATGCTCTTACCTTCTACAAATTGGTCAACAATTTTGATGGATTCATTTTTCTTACCAAAGTTAGCAATAGATGAGAAGAATAAATCATTACCATAGGTTTTATTTCCTTCTTCATCAATTGATAAATCAAAATATACAGCCAATTCATTAGGTTGAGCCCAAATCTTAAGAGTATCATTATTGTTTAGTTCATAACTATCTTCAATTACACAAGGTATAATGCCCATAATATCATATGTGTCATTACCTGTGCCACCATAGAAATTACCAGTTCCCAATGCTGTTACTATAGTGTCATTACCTGCACCACCATATATAATATTTTCAGTACCTTTACCAACAACTATTCTATCATTGCCAGAGCCACCTTCTACATAATCATTACCCGAACCACCTTCTATAGTATTATTTCCGTTACCACAATAAACACGATTGTTTCCGGAGTATAAATAAACATTGTTATTACCACTATTAGTATGAATAGTATCATTACCCTTTAATGCAAGGATTGTATCATCATTAGATGTACCATTTATATTATCATCACCATCAGTACCATAGATATATCCGTTGTTGTTTAATCCGTTTACTCCGTCATTAGTTTTAATAATAATGGTTTCTTGTTTTGTGTTTGTATTGTATCCGGCAATAATAACAGTATCTGTATCATCACCATAACCAGATATATATACGTTAGAAGCTGCTGATGTAATCGACAAATCATCATAATCACAGTCAAATACTAACGATAAATAAGACTGTGTATCTTCTGTAATAGTTGCATTTATCGTATCTCTCCCATCACCTCTATTGAAGTATAAATCAGCATAGCCTTCCCATGATGTTACTGAATCATTACCTTTACCCATTGTTATATGTAAATTTTGTGAATTAACAATATCCAAATTATCATTACCATCACCCATATTAATTGACAAAGGATTATCAGAGTAGTGATAAACTTGTACCGTATCATTACCCTCAAATAAACATAGCTCATCTAAATTATCACCGTCTTCTGCTTTTATTCTTATGTTATTATCATCATTTGAGTATAACCGTATGGTCTTGCTATTATTTTTAATTGTTACATTTTCGGTTATTACAATAGATGATAATTCATCTTCTGTTAATTCGTCTATATTCAAGTCAGATTTACAATACTTAAATACCATTCTATTTTCATTATCTTTTACAAATTTATAATTTACTTCTTCATTAAATTCAATAATATCATTACTTCCGGCAATAATAGAATCAACATCATTATCAACATCAAGATAAATATTATTATTTCCTTTACTTATAATATTATCTTGTCCTACCCCTGCATATATGTTACTTGATGAAGCAGTAATAATATCGTTTCCATTTCCTGCGTGCAATTCAGAGTCTGTAATATCAATAGTATTGGTTCCATTATCAGTATAAACAGTTGAATTGATAGCCGTTATATTATTATTTCCACCATCTGCATGAACTTCTGAATTTGTTGCATTTATTTTATCGTTACCAGTACCTGCATGTATTACTGAATCAGTTGCAACAATATTATCATCACCTGCTTCACCATAAATGGTTGAGTGTTCTGCTCTTATAAAATCTTCACCTTCACCTGCATAAATAGTATCATAATAACCTTCAATATAGTCATTCCCACCTAAAGCATTTATAGTAATATTTCTCTTGTCTTTAGTTATATCTCTTATGGTATCAATATTTTCAGTACCATTTACAGTTTCAGTATATTTCTTTATAGGATTTGTAATACCTAAGCCATCTATCTTTGATATAGCATATTTTTTATTCCCTATATAGTAATACATTCTGGAATCTGTACCAAAATGATAATCAGGTAGTGTAACCGTATCACCCTTTGTACCATAAGTTATAACAAGGTTACCACTTGAATAGGTAGCAGTAACCTTTGTTCCTCTTGCAAATCTTAAAGTATCTTTTCCGCCACCTTCTTCAATGACATCATGTCCATCACCTTCATTAAAGTATATGGTTCTGTTTCCTTTAGCATAATTTACAGTATCATTACCTTCTCCGGTATAGATAGTTACAGCCTTTTTCCCTTCAATAACGATATTGTCTGAATATTTTGTTCCTTTAATTGTGCCTTTTCCCTTAACCTCAATACCACCAACAGCTTCAACAAAATCATCTACAGAAGTTTCATTACCATTAACAATGAAATTATAGGTAGACTTTTTATTATTATTGATAAAGTATTTATTTAATGTCAGTGATGAAGCTGCACTTCTATCTTCTATTATTAAATCATCACCAGTTCTTGTGATGACAAAATTGTCAGGTGATAAGTCTAAATCATTAGTAAATTCAATATTGTTAATAGCACTCAATTTTTCTTCTGTAATAGTTAAATCACCCCAGCAGTCAGTATTATTTATCTTTATAGTATTTGTTCCACCACCTGCAAGGATTTGTGTACTACCTAATTCATTACCTTTTTCAATTCTAAAGGTATCATTATCATTACCGGTTTTGATAACAGAATCAGCACTACCTTTTATTGTTATATCATTATTTCCAGCACCTGCATTTATAGAGTTTGTTGTATCACTATCTATAACTATTGTATCTTTGTCTTTTCCAGTTGTAATAACATTTTTACCATCACCTGTAATTGTAATTTCATTTTCACCATTTCCGGCTTTTATAGTTCTGTTACCTTCACCAGTAATGGTAATAGTATCAGCACCTGAACCTGTAGTAATAGTTTTATTACCACTTTTTGCAGTAATGTCATTTCCATCATTACCACCTGTAATGGTGTCATTAAAAGAATCTGTACCAATTATTGTGTTATATCCGGCACCAGCATTTATAATAACCCCTCTGTTATTTTTACCTGTTGCTTTCTGATATCCAGAAGCATCAATGGTTTCAGAGAATCTTGTACCTGTTATTTTCAAGGATTTATTATCTACATCAACATCAAATATATCAACTTCCTTAATATCAACTATATTAGTATCTGATAGTTTGAATTTAACATACCCTTTAGAACCTACAATATCTTTTTTTGTTAAGTTTTCAAGGATAATAGTACCATATTTATCTTCTTCTCCATCAGGAACAGTTATTTTCAAGTGCTTTGTTGAATTATCAAATTTCAAATCATCAATGCTTGTCAAACCATATGCAGTAAGGTCTATAGTTAATTTTTCATCCTTTGATAACTTAACAGTATCATTTCCAAATTCATCAGCAAAAACAAGTGTATTTGCACCTTTACCACCTGATAAAGTATCACTATATATTGTCCCTGTTATTGTATCATTTCCATTTCCACCATTGAGAGTTAAACCTTTTCTGTCGTGATTAACTGTATCCGGTATATTATCAGAGCCTTTTAGCATTAGTCTATAATCATCAGCATTTATATCATCGTTGAAATTTGTACCATTAATAGTTGCTTTCCTAATCTTAGTTTCGCTTGTAATATTTATAGCATTAGTAATAAAGTCATTATCCATTATTACAAGGCTGTCAGTGTTGTCTAATTTAAGGTATTTAAGAGAATGTTTACCATTCAACTTGAAGTAATCAAGTAATCTAATCGAATCAGTATTATCTGTATTAGTGATAATAACATCACTATTATCAATCGTCCATTTTAGTTTAGTTAAATCAGTTAAACCTTTAATATATAAGGTATCTTTACCTTTACTTGTTTTAATTGCTATGTCGTTATTGTTTCCATATTCTACTGCAAATGTATCATTTTTCTTTGTACCTTTTTTAATGTCCATTGATAACTCCTTTACTGATATAATACTGATTTATTAACTAATAAAATAGATAATTTAAGTTTAACATAAATTTATAAAAAGTGATAATTATATCAAGTTTTATTAAATAGTATATTGCTGTAGTTATCGTGTTCATAAAGCAACTTTTAATAAAGAATAAGAAAGGTAGGTTGCTATGAACAACACTAATTTTGGAAAGAAATTAAAAGAAATAAGAAAAGCCAACGGTTACACTCAACAGGCATTGGCTGAACTTGTCGGCATTGATGAAAAACATTTAAGCAGACTTGAAAATGGTAAGTATTTTCCAACATATTCAACATTAAATAAGCTACTGTCAGTATTGGGTATAAGTGTAAATGAATTAGGAATAGAAATAGATAGTATTGAGGTAAATAGTAATCCAACATATTCTAAGGCATTACATATATTAAATACGGCAACTGATGAAGAATTAAAATATTATCTTGAATCATTAAAGACAACTCAAAAGGCATTAAAGTATAAGAATTAAATACACAGCAACTTTTTGCGAAAGATGTACTAAATGTTTCACAGAGAGTGTCTGTGAAACTGTGGTACAGCTTCGCTTAGGTTTACATTTGTTATTTAGTTTATTATATAGTTGAAAAATATTTTACTCAAATTGATAAAAAATTTACAGATAAGCTGATATTAGAATATACCTATAATACTTATAGTTATTACGTTAGAAGGCTATATTGATAATAAATATATTATAATTATTTATATGCAATAGATATTAGGCACATGTATATAACAGACATGCAATATCATTTATCATGTCGGGTACATGTAATGTTTGCTGTGCAAAATAACTACAATATCGTTCTAACTCTATACCATTGTCTGCCCCATAAAAAACACAGTAACAATTGTTACTGTGTTTTTTATTTTGTGTGATTGGGATGAGAACCACAAAGCGAAGCTTTGTCTTTGGTTCGAACAAGCCCGAGCAGAGGCACGACTGTAA
>CACZPS010000055.1 GCA_902783125.1 uncultured bacterium
AAGTGACTAGGTGATTAAGTGATTAAGAAATTCTTAGTCACTTAGTCACGGTTCACTTAGTCACTGTAAATTATAGTTTAGCGGCTTTCAGCCGCTAAACTATAATTTACCAATTTGATTTTACTATCAAGGTGTTGCACTTCTAATCAGAATTCGTGGTTAATGTTAAATATTAAGTCTTGTAAATTAGTAAAAAATTATTAGCAAAAAATTTTTTTATGTCTATTAAATATAATATACGAGAAAAGGACATAACAAAATGAATTTAAATTTATTAACAAATAAAAATATTGCATTTAAAGGATATTACGACCAATTTTTTGATAAGCCTGAGGAGGATAGGTTTGATTCTTTTAAATATATTCCCGAAGATGAGAAACAAATTTCTTCTGAAACAGTGCCTATTGAGTACTTTTTAAGAGATTACGAACTTTTTGATAAGCAAAAAGATTTCGTAGATCGTACATATATTCAGTACGGAATCGATGATGTTGAAATTCCGATAAGACATTTACTCAACAAAGTACCAAAAGATATATATGATAAAAGTGATTATGTTGAGTCGCCATACTTTGAAACAGAACATAAACTTCCAAAAAGTATACAAATATATACCGCTGATAATTCATTAAAAAAAGAACATGAAAGTTTTCAGACGAGATTAAATCAGGGATTTAGCCGTAAAGAGGTTTCAACTGTATATCATTCGGCTCTAATTGATAAAAGTGAAGATTTAAAAACAATGGATTACACTCTTGCAAAGAAGGGATTTAATTTGCTAAGTACCGGTGAGCCGCTTGATGTTGTAAAAAAAGTTATGGATGGTTCAAAAATCCACCATGCAAACGGTTCATCCACTTTTAATAATAATTTATTTGATTTTTTGACATTATATCCTGACAGCAGAAAATATGTTGTTGAACGAAAAAATAATCATGAAGTTTTTCATTCCGATGTTGCATCTGTGTTCCCTCTTATAAGTCAATATTGTGCTGATAAAAGAGATGTCGGATTAATTGTTGATGTTTGCAGAACGGGAGAAAAAGATAAATATAAAGTTGATGACGAATTAGTTAAATTGTCTGTAAATATGATAAAAGAAGGAAAAAGTGTTCCGTATACTGCGAATCTTATAAAAAAATCCAAACTTGTTTCGGGTAATGGTACAAAAGAATTTAACAAAGATTTATTTAATTTCTTGTCAGAATTTCCTAATGACAGAGATATTGTAGTTACGGTTTCTCAGGTTGGAAATGAATATTTTAAAAATAATGTGGCTGATAAGTATAACAAATTAAAATCAATAAGCAGCGATAAAAAAGAAATATCTCAAATAATAAATGCGTGCTTGGTTGGGACAAAACAAGATAAAATTATTGACTCAAGAGCTCTGGATATTTG
This sequence comes from uncultured bacterium, assembly GCA_902783125.1. GTDB lineage: Bacteria > Cyanobacteriota > Vampirovibrionia > Gastranaerophilales > Gastranaerophilaceae > UBA2883. The sequence continues at coordinate 1,402 of CACZPS010000055.1, forward strand.
TTATGATTCTGTGAAAGACGGCCGTCCATTATCAGAGGTTTTAGAGGGAATACGAGATGCAAAATTAAAGGATATTAACGATGGCGAATTTTTTGACGAAGAACTGTATGACTTTATTCAAAAATATCCTGACAGCAGAAATTTTGTTGTAAGAGATAATATGTATTCAACTATATTCAGACGTGACAGAGCTGAGGTTTATCCGATATTAGCAGAAAAATGTAAAATTGAGGATATCGAAGATATTATGAGTGCCTGTGAAGTATATAGTAAAAGTCAAGGAACGAGAATAGATGGAAAATTGTTTGATTTAGCAATTGATTTATTGAATATTAATCCTGATTGGACTCGTAATCATGATAAAATAATGGGCGGTGTCGTAAAAAACAGTATGTACGGTGCCAGAACTGTTAATATTCATAAATATGATTTAGCAAAAACTATGTCTTCAAGCGGAAATTACGGTATAGATTCTATATATTCCGTTGTTGTACTGAATAATAAAAATGTTGAACTATGTAAATAATGTAGTTATTCGGTTTATTTACTTTTTTTCATTTTTTAGGTTATAATTTATATAGATTTTATGTTTAGTGATTAGATTTTGGGATAAGTTACGCAAAATATTTTGCGGATTTATTGTCGGAGAGCGAATGAGAAAAAATATAACAATTATTGTATGTGTGGTTTTTGGGCTGATTTTATTCAGGTATTTATTAGGTGTATATGATACGCATAAATCGAAAGTCAAAATGCAGAAAGTAGCCATGCCTGAGGTTGTAGTTGATACGGTAAAATCTCAAGATATTATCAAGAGTTTTGAGTCACCGGCAAGGGTTGTTGCAAAGTATCAGGTAAATGTAGAAGCGAGAATTGACGGATATTTATTACATAGTTTCTTTAAAGAAGGAGATTTTGTAAAAGCAGGGCAGGTCTTGTTTGAAATCGAACCACAGGGTTATGAATACGCAATGCAGCAGGCTCAGGCTAATTTAAAAAGTGCAAGAGCAAAACAGGTTTATTATGACAAGCAAAGTGCAAGGGCAAAACAGCTTGTTGATAAGGATTATATAGCAAAAGCCGATTATGATAATGCAGTAGCTCAAAGAGATTCATACAGAGCGGATTATCAAAGATCATTAAGTGTTTATAATGATGCCCGAAGAAATCTTAGTTATACAAGAGTAAAAGCCCCTGTATCAGGCAGAGTCGGTATGATAACGGTTACTGTCGGGAACTTTGTGAGAATGAATGCGGGGGCATTAACAACAATTAACAGTGTGAATCCGATGTATGTCGCGTTTCCTATGGAGATAAATGATTTTAACGAGCTTGTCAGAATTGATGGTAGTGCTAATGTAAAAAGAAAAGTTGAATATATATTCAGTAACGGTCAAAAATATGATGTTATAGGGGTTCAAGACTTTTTTGATAACAAAGTTGACGAAGCAAGCGGAACAATCACTTTGCGTGCAACCTTCAAAAACGACAGATATAAATTAATGGCAGGAGATTACGGCAGAGCAATTATTTATGCAACAAAGACCGACCCTACTCCTGTTATTCCTACAAAAGCAATTCAGGAAAACCAAGAGGGTAAATATGTATATATTGTTAGTAATGACAATATTCCCAAATTGGTATATATAAAAGTTCTTGAACACAAAGGTGATATTTCTCTTATAAAAGAAGGATTAAAGATTGGGGACAGAATAGCTGTTGGCGGACTACAACAAATTATTCCGGGGGTTGAAGTAAAGATAGTGGATAAACTTCCTGAGCAGCCTCAAAAGAAACCAAATATTTTTGTAAGACTTTTCAGAAAAATTAAGAATTTAATAAAGGGTAAAAATTAATGGCGGGAAATTTATTCGTAAAACGACCAAAATTAGCGATTGTAATTTCACTGGCAATAATATTAGCGGGGTTGATTACATTAGTTCATTTGCCTGTGGAAGAATACCCGTCTATTACACCTCCGCAGGTTATTGTGTCTGCTACATACAGCGGAGCAAGTTCTGATGTTATAGCCTCAACGGTTGCTGCACCTATTGAACTTCAAGTCAACGGGGTCGACAATATGATTTATATGACCTCAGATTCAATGAACGGTCAGTATAAATTAACAATATATTTTGCGGTCGGAACAAACCCAGATATGGCACTTGTAAACGTTCAAAACCAATTGCAACTTGTTACCCCGCGTCTGCCTGAGGAAGTTAGAAAATATGGTCTGACAGTAAGAAAATCTACGGGCGGACCGGGGGTTTTGATGATGTCATTAAAATCTCCTCACGGGACTTATGATTCTTTGTATCTTGCAAACTACGCAATCCGATTTATAAAAGATGAAATTGAGCGTATCAGAGAAGTAGGTGAAGTAAATGTATACGGTGCAGGTGAGTATGCAATGCGTATATGGCTAAAACCTGACAGAATGGCAAGCCTTGGAATTTCGCCCTCCGATATAGCTGCGGCGATTCAATCGCAGAATCTACAATCTCCTGCGGGCGATTTAGGCGGTCAACCAATGAAGAATCCGCAAATGATGAAGTTTACTCTTAAGACAAAAGGTCGGCTGAAATCAGTTGAAGAATTTGAAAATATTGTTATAAAATCAGATGCACTGGGCGCAAATGTTAAAATCAAAGATGTTGCAAGGGTAGAATTAGGGGCTAATACTTACACCTCTGTTTCTCGTGTTGACGGGTTAAAAATGGCAATTATTTCTGTTTCACAACTGCCAAATGCTAATGCTATCAGCCTTGCAAACAAAATACAAGACAAAATGAAAGTTATTGCTAAATCGTTCCCGCCGGATATGGTTTGGGCTGTTCAGTATGACAACACGTTATTCTTAAGAGAATCTATCCACGAAGTAATAAGTGCAATATTACTTGCAATTTTGTTGGTTAGTATTGTTACATATCTGTTCTTGGGAACCGCAAGAGCGGCATTTATACCTTTCTGTGCAATTCCTGTGTCACTAATTGGTACGTTTATTTTTATGGGTATGTTTGGATTTTCCATAAATCTTTTAATTTTATTTGGGTTGGTGCTTGCAGTTGGTTTGGTTGTTGATGATGCTATTGTTGTATTGGAAAACACGCAAAGACACATTCAAGAAGGTAAAGATCCAAAAACTGCGACAGAAATAACTATGGAAGAAGTATTTGGTGCAGTTGTTGCAACATCATTGGTATTGATGGCGGTATTTGTTCCGGTATCATTTATGGGCGGAATTACCGGTCAAATGTTCAGACAGTTTGGGCTTTGTCTGGCGACATCAATTGGGCTTTCAACTCTTGTTGCTCTTACTCTTTCTCCTGCTTTGTGTTCTATTATACTTAAAGGCGGGGTGGAAAAAGCCGATTTTGAATTTATTCAAAAGTTTGATGACTGGTTTGATTCTGTCAAAGGAAAATACTTGAATGCAGTTAATTATTTTGTGTCAAAACCAAAGAATACTGTTAAACTTTTAGGGTTATTTTTATTATTCATTTTGTTTATGTTTACAATAATCCCAAAAGGGTTTTTACCTGACGAAGACAGAGGGGCTTTATTTACTCAGATACAACTTCCTGACGGTGCATCGTTAGATAGAACTGATGCGGTCGGGCAAGAGATTGTAAAATATATTTCTACAATTCCGGGGGTAAAAAGTGTATTTGAAATCTCAGGGTTTTCCGGTGAAAATACCGCCTTAATAGTATCTGAGCTTGAAGAATGGTCTGAGAGAAAAAGCTCTAAAAAATCGCTCAATGCGATTGCAAGAAAAATAAATAATAAATACAGACATTTCCCTGACGCAACCTGTGCAACTTTTGCCCCACCTGCAATAACAGGTATGAGTATGTTCGGCGGGTTTGAATACAGACTTCTTGACAAAGGAAGTAAAACGCCGGAGCAACTTTATGATGCTTCTCAAGAATTTTTAAGAAAAATCGGTAAAAACCCAAAATTTGCAAAATTATTCTCAACTTATACCGCTACATTGCCACAAATAAAAGTTACCGTTGATGATGAAAAAGCGTTAGCGTTAGGGGTAAATATAGCTGATATTTATAATACTTTAGCTTCACAATTGGGTTCTTCGTATATAAATGACTTTAACCAATACGGTCGTGTTTACAGGGTTTATATTCAGGCTGATTCTCAATATAGGGAACAAAAAAGGAACTTAGAAGGGATTTATGTCCGCAACAAAAATGGCGGAATGGTTCCTATAACGGCACTGGTTAAGCTCGAAGATACCACCGGTCCATACACTATTTCAAGATACAATATGTATCCTGCTGTGCTTATAAACGGTCAAGCGGCAAATAATATAAGCTCGGGGCAGGCAATGGCTGAAATGGAAAAATTATCTGAAAAATACCTTGCCAGAGATATGGGTTATGAATGGTCAGGAACATCACTTCAAGAAAAAGAATCCTCAGGTCAAATCGGTCCAATTTTGGCTTTAGCGTTGACTTTTGTGTATTTGTTCCTTGTTGCCTTATATGAAAGTTGGACACTACCGATTGCAGTTATGTTAATTTCACCTATTGCATTAGTTGGGGCATTATTCTTCCAGTATGTGTCGGGTTATACCCTTGATATTTATTCTCAAATCGGATTGGTTATGTTAGTCGGGTTAGGCACAAAACAGGCGATTTTGATTGTAGAATTTGCAAAAGATGCGATGGAAAAAGACGGACTTCATTATGTGGAAGCAGCGATGCAGGCAGCAAGTCTTAGATTTAGGGCAGTTATGATGACTAATATTGCATTCATTTTAGGGCTGGTTCCTTTGATCACGGCAAGCGGAGCGGGAGCAGGTAGCCGTCATTCAATCGGTATGACCGTTTTTGGCGGAATGATTGCAGTATCGTTTATTGGTAGTATTTTAGTTCCTGCTTTCTTCGTTGCAGTTAATACAATGAAAGAATGGTTTGGGGTAAATGGTAAAATTCTTATTAAATCAGCTTTTGGAAAGTTTTTGGATAAGATTAAAATTTTAGTAAAGAAAGCATTAAAGCGGGAGGGGAAATGAAAAAAATCCTGTCTTTAATACTAGCTTTTATATTATTAAGTTCCAATTTTGTATATGCGGAGGAATTAGGTAAATCTTTTACAAAGGACGAATATCCTGACAGTGATTTAGTTGCGCCTGTTATTGGTGATGAAAAGCAGAATGTAACAGTCCATGGAAGTGTACAAAACACTTTAGATGTTAATCTTGATGATTGTTTAAAATTTGCTCTGGGGAACAATCCAAGAATACAGGCGGCTATACAAGATGTGTTTGCATCTGATGCAAGAATTAAGCAGGCATGGTCAAATTGGTTTCCTCAGATATCTTGGCAAACAGGATATTCCAGAATAAGACAGCTTCAATTTGCTGATGCGTTTTCAGGAGGCAGAGGAGCGTTTATTTATAACTATTATACCCTTGGACAAATATCATTATCTGAGATGTTGTATGATTTTGGGGTAACACAAAATCAGGTTACAATAAGAAAACTAGAAAACAAACAATATAATCTTGTCCTCACCGAAACTATAAATGATGTTATTTGTGATGTCAAAAAGGCATATTATTATGTACTTTATACGATAGAACAGAAAAAAGTATCAGAAGAAATGGTTAAACGGTATGAACTTTTTTATGATCAAGCAAAAGCATATTATAATGCAGGTGTCAAACCTAAAGTTGATTTGACTATTGCTCAGGTTAATTTAAGTAATGCCAAATTAAACCTTATTGAAGCTGAAAATGCGGTTGATATTGCAATGGCGAAGTTAAACAATACAATGGGTTTGCCTTATATGTTCCGATACCGAATAAATGATTTATTAAAGGCTCAGCCTTGTAAGATTAGTCTGGATGAAGCGGTTTGTATAGCAAAAGATTCCCGCCCTGATTTTAAACTTGCAACAACAAAAGTTGAAACTGCAAGACAAAATCTTCAATTAACAAAAAAGTCATGGGCTCCGCAAATAACCGTTCAAGGTGCCTATGAAATTGGGGGCAGAACCTTTACTGATACCTACGGTTATAATTTTGGAGCATATTTAAACTTCCCTGCTATAAACGGTATGTTAATCAGAAACGAAATTAAAGAGGCAAAATCACTTCATTCAAGAGAAATAGCAAATGCCATGAATACCCAGAATAATATTTATCTGGAAATCCAAAATGCTTATTATACTTTAAGAGAAAAACGGAATAAAATTCCTGTATCAACTCTTAATGTAAAACAGGCAAAAGAGAATTACGAATTGTCTTTTGGCAGATACAAAGTAGGGGTTGGAGATCCTGTTGAATTAAAAGAAGCTCAAGTCCAACTTCAGAATGCAGAGCTTCAATATTACAATACCCTATATGAATACAACAGTGCAAAGGCTAATTTGGAAAAATCTATCGGGAAAAATATTGTCGACAATCAGATTACTCTCGATTTAGATAAAGAAAAATTAAAAGCTGAAAACAAAAAACTTGAAGAACAAGCTAAAAAACTAAAAGAAGAAGATAAAAAGCTAAGAAAACGTGATAAAATGATTATTACAGATGAAGATTTGAGCAGTACCCCTTCTAATACAAAAACCCAAAGAAAAAAACATAAAAATAAATAAAATGTTATTAACCCGATAGTGTTAGATTTCTATCCATAAAATTAGACAAAACGGGAATTTATCAAACTCTCTGAATCTATACAATTTAGATATGGAGATTATTGTTATGAGAAGAAAAAATCCTGAGAGATATTTAGAATTTAAAAATGTAAGTAAAGATATAATCGATTGGTTTGAAGATGTTGCAGAAGAAAACAACTGTAAAATCGAACGAAAAGAATGGAAAAGTAAGTATAACAGTTATGTAACTTATGATTATGAACCTTTTTGTTCTGACGGATTTGAGATTAATGTTGTAGTTAGTGCATTTGATAGCAGTTATTTAAATTTCCTAAAATATTTATATACAGAAAAGGTGAATACTATTGATTTTTTAAACAATTGTATTAAAATCCCGACAATGAAAAATTATATATAATTATAATTTTTATCAGAAAATTTCATTGAAAAATTATACAAGTCGGGAATGACAAATTTTATATTTAATAATATTATTTAAATATGTTTAATTCAAATTGGTATTACAGTCTTACAAAACCTGCTCTTGCACCTCCAAATTGGTTATTTACACCTGTTTGGTCAGTTTTGTATATATTATTATTAGTATCATTAATTATCTATATATCTTCAAAAGATAAGTACGGTCATATTTTTAATGAAGGAAAAAGAAAAGGTTACATATATTTTTTAATCCAATTGATTTTAAATATTATTTGGTCACCTGTGTTCTTTGGGTTAAAAAATGTGGGGTTGGCGCTTATTATTGTTATTTTACTTGATATTTTTGTATATCTGACAATAAAAGAGTTTTATAAGTTTTCAAAGCTATCAGCAATATTGCTTATCCCATATTTAATATGGATACTTTTTGCGACATATCTGAATACAGGATATTTGATTTTAAACTAAGAAATTTACTAATAACTTTCTTTTTAGTTATAATAGAATTATGAAACTTATAATAGGTTTAGGGAATGTAGGCGGAAAATATACTTTTACAAGGCATAATGTGGGATTTATGCTTGCGGATAAACTTGCGCTGAATAACGGAGTTGAATTCAGAGATAATTCAAAACTAAAATCACTTATAACAAAGTTTTATAAAGACGGTGAAGAATTTATGCTCGTAAAACCTACAACCTATATGAATTTATCCGGTGAGGCTATGCGGGCTGTTATTGATTATTATAAAATTGAGCCAAAAGATATGATAATTGTCTACGATGATTTGTCTTTGGATTTAGGAAAAATCAGATTTAGAGCGAACGGCTCTGATGGCGGACATAACGGGATAAAATCCGTTATAAAGCATTTAGGGTCAAAAGATTTTGCAAGGCTTAAAATCGGGATAGGACCTCAGCCGCCTATTCCGGCAGAAGCATTTGTTTTACAGAATTTTGATTCTCAAAGTCTTGAGATTTTAAAAGATGTATTGTCAAAATCTGAAGAAGCTATTTTCTATTATTTTAAAAACGGAATTGCAAAAACACAGAATAATTATAATTAGGAGAAATAAATTATGTCATTAGCAGAACAATATGAAGAACAAGAACAATTTGATTTGGCGTATGAAGAATATAAAAAACAGCTCTCAAACGGTAAAGAATCGTCGGAATTATACCAAAAATTAGGGCATCTTGCATCAATTTTAAAAAAATCTGATGAAGCGGAAGAATTTTGTAAAAAAGTTGTTTCTCTTGATCCGACTAATATTGCTGCTTATGAGCAACTTATGGATATATGTTTTGAAAATGGACATAAATTCACATATTATCTTTCAAGAGGGCAAAAACATATACTTGAACAACAATTTGATCATGCAATAAATGACTTTAAAAAAGCTATTGCTCATTGTGATGACGATAAAAAACTTGCCAGTACGAGATATATGCTTGCGGGATTATATGAGGAATCAGGCAAATATAATCAGGCTATTGATGAATATTTGAAGATTTCTGATACTGATAAAGTGACTTCAGAAACATATCTTAAACTTGCTAAACTTTATGATAAAACAGATTTTACGGAAAGTGCGGTTGAAATACTACAAAGAGCAAAAGATGATGGGTTTGAAGGGTTAGATGAAGATTTGGCAAAATATTATTCTAAAACTAATAATCCCGAAAAAGCTCTTGAACTGACTTCTGATGATTTGTTAAAGGCAAGAAGTCTTATGGAATTAGGCAGAAATGATGAAGCCATAGAATTATTAGAATCTATTCATGATAAATATAAAAAAGATTCAAAATATGCTGCTTTAATTGCCCAATATTATTATGAAACAGGCGATTTGGATACTGCTTTAGCGCGGGTTGATGAGTTTGCAAAGATTGAACCTAATTCACCTTTGATTTACCAAATGAGAGCGTTAATCTATGAAAAGAAGGGCGATGAATTTCAAGAACACATCAATTGGGCAAAGTTTAATAATCTAAAAGGTGACACAGATATTGCCGTTAACGAGTACTTAATGGCATATCAGCTCAATGATAAAGATATCAATTTGGTTACAACAATTGCAGATATGCTTGATGTTACGGATAAAAACCGTTCTGTAGAATTTTATGAAAGATTATTAGAATTGGATGAAAACAATAAACGAGCATTGCAAAAACTGGCAGAGTTTAGAGAAAGAATCGGCGATTATGTTATTATGGTTGACTACTTGGAGCGATTAAAGAAAATCGACCCTCGTAATCCATATATTATCGAAAATTACGAAAGAGCAAACCAATTATTGACAAATCCGCCTTCATTCTTTGATAATATTATTAAATTCTTTAAAGGGATATAGGGGTAAATTATAGATCGTCAGATACGTCCTTTAGACGCACCTTAAAAACTTGCCGGATTTTGAGGTATTTTTTTACCTTTTGATGTGGTAATATAATTTTCGTGTAATTCGCCGTCTGCACTTATTTTTGTTTTTTCAATATAACGACCTTTTTTGCCAACCCCTAAGTTAGAAACCGTTCTAGCATACATATTATTATTTGAATCAACAAGTGTCATATCTCTGCAAACCCCAAAATTATCCGTTTTGCCGTGCATAACCTTGCCATTTGAATCTTTTCGCCAAAAAGATACTATATTGCCCGTTTCTTTGTCAATAACATACTTTGAACGTGAACCGTCCGAGCCTTTAATATCTTTTCTGTCATATTTTTGCTTAAATTCTTCTATAAATTTCAATCTTTTTTGTGTTCTTTTTTCTTTAACAGTCGCCTCTTTTTTTGCGTTATTCTCTGCGATTACTTCTTCAGGAGTTTTTTGCTTATAAACCTTCTTTGCACCACTTGGCAGATAATTCGGTCTGCTATTTGAACCGATATTCACACATTTTTCATATTCATTTATTGCGTATGAACCTTTGACAGGCTCAAGAGTTTTCGCATTCGGTAAATTATGCTGTGCAACAACCATACGTCCGTCAGGTTTGATTATTTTTTTATAATCGCAACCAGAAACACCTTTGCCTTCTTCAATCATTGTTCCTGACGATAGAACAGTGTATTTTGAACTATCTGCATTTTTAACCCATTTAGAATTATTACTCTTATTCAATACACCTTTTGAATCATTAAGCGCCACTTTTTTAAAGCCTTGTAACATCATCTTTAGATTTGTAAGATTCATATTTTTTCCTTTCGTTTTTTATATAAAATATAAAATTAATTTTTTTTGCTAGCCTTTTGTCGGCTTGGTAAAGCCGACCTACAGACTTTTTTATTATTGTGTTGCGGTAAATCATAGATTTACCACAACCTACCGACTCTAAGCCTTTGGCAATATGTATTCTAATACTACTTCTATATCACCATTTGAACCAACTTTTTTGTCTAATACTTTATATTGTGCACTACGTGGCATAACAACCTCACCACCATGCTCTAAATTTCTAGAAACCTTAGCACCCTTAGGTAAACGTATTTCGTACATGATTGTTCTTAATGGATTATTATTCATATCTGTCATTCTGCCACCCTGACACCAGTTATTTGCCATGTCGTAATTAAAGGCTGTATATGAATATCCAGTATCAGGAATAACAGTATCACCGACTTTAGCTTTTCCCATTATCTCAAAGTCGCCGTTAAATCTTTTGAATATTGGATTTTCTGCACGACCTCTATAAACAATACAATCTTTTTCAAGAGGTGGTAATTGCTCAAATTCTCTATCTATTTGAGCCATTCGTTTTTCCATGCGTTCCAGGTTCTTAATTTGACGTTCACTTAATTCGCTTGGATTTTTAGCTTTTGCACTAATTGCATCTCTAATGCTAGTATTTTCTCCGTTTATATAATGGTGCATAGAAACTGCAGAATTATCTGAAACGGTAGGAACATATGGTTCTATGGATTGTGCAATTTGCTTTTCTCTTGCATCTAATAAAGAAAGTTTTTGTTTCAAGAAATTTAATCTAACATTTTCCAATTCTGTTAAACATTCTTTCTTTGCTTTCATTTCAAGCATGTCAATCTCACAACCAAATCTGTTTAATTCACGTCTTTGTTGGGCAATGCTAGAACGAGACATGTTGGGAATTTCTTTAGATAATTGTTCTAATTCCTTTTCAGCCTTTAATTTTGCTTCATTAATGGCAGGATTTACTTTTTTCGCCTCAGCCTCTGCTTTTGCTTTTACAGATTTTGCCTCTGATATTTTTAGATTGGTTGCTGCATCTTCTATCATTAGATTATACTTTTTAAGTTCAAAATTTTCTTCAAAGGTTAGTTCCTCATTCTTGCCTTTTTCCATAAGTTCTTCAATGTGTGATTTTTTACCTGCTAAAAATTTCGCTTTTTCATCTAATGATTTTTTTCTGAATTCAACAACATCTTGAGCTGCATTATGTCTTAATTCTTGTCTTAATTGTTTATGTAATTGATGTTTTTCACTCAATTCTAAAAATTCTTGTTGTTCAGCAGCACTTAATTTTTCACCATTTTTGTGTTTTTTTACCAATTCAGTTAATCGGTCGATTGTTGCCTTAGCGACATTCATAGCATCATCAGAATTTTTATTTTTAAATTCAGCTATATAACTTTCTTTAGCTTCAGGTGTCATTTCTGTATATTTAGGTTCAACGACTTCTGTTTTTTGAGTTTCAACCTTTGGAGCTTCTGGTTCAACAACAGACTCTGTTTTCGGAGTTTCTACAACAGGTTCTTCAACAGGAGTTTCTGTTTTTGGAGCTGATGTTCTTGTCGGTTCAACAGGAGCTTCTTCCGTTGTTGCTTTTGGAGTCTTTGGAGTTTTTGGAGTTGAACCGCTTGGAGTTGGAGCAACGGTATCTTTTGCCATAATTCCGCCTGATGCTCTGTAACCAAGGTAAGCCAAACCGCCCTCAGTCAAGCCTGAACCAAGATTTTGCCAGCCTTGTTCAGCTTCTGCATCAGTTTTTGCACTCATTATATCTATTGCAGCATCGCCAATGTGATATGCTGCGATTGCTCCAAATCCTGCTGAAATCAATCCTAAAGTAGAGAAGGTCATGCCTGCAACCGCAATTGTCGGCAAAAATGCACAAGCCACACCGATTGCAGCACCTATCCCAATGGTAGTCAAAGTACGAGTGATTGAGAATTTACCATTCTCATCACAGACCATTCCTTTAAAGAAGTTTCCGACCCCTGTGAACAAATTGCCGACAGCTTTTACAAAGCCGATTGAGCCGTCGTCTTTGCCGTCAGCGGGGGTAACTGTTTTATTATTAAAACTGTCAACAGCAGGCTGTTGAACGTTATTATTGAACATTGGTGTATTAACATAACTGTTTGCTAATCTAAAATTATTTTGTGGTTGTTGATTTTTTAATGCTTCCAAATAATAGCTTTGTGTGTTGGTTGCGTTAATTCCCATAACAATATCCCTTAAATTAATTCCCGTATTAATTTAAAGAATTTATCAAAATACAAATTGCCTACATTTACCCCCGCCCCGCCCATCTTTTACAATTTGTTACATTGGTTCTAAAATTAATAATTCAAGACAAATTCTCACGTACAAAACAAAAAAGCGGTCAATCGACCGCTTTTTTCATATTTTTTATATAAAAAGCAATATAACAAAGACAAATAACAACAAGACAACACACTAAAATCCTATTGCCTTAATGCCTTAATGCCTTATTGCCTTTATTTACCCCTACCAGCTTGCTTTTGTTACGCCAGGGAGTAAACCTTGGTGTGCCATCTTTCTCAAGCAGATTCTGCAAAGCCCAAAATCTCTGTGGAACCCGTGAGGACGACCACAAATACTACATCTGTTATGTAGTCTTACTTTTGGATACTTGCCTGCTTCTGCAAGTTGTCTTCTTGTTTCTTCTTTATTTATCATCGCTTTCTTAGCCATGAACTTATCTCCTTTTTTATTTTAC
>CACZPS010000056.1 GCA_902783125.1 uncultured bacterium
ATTAAGTGACTAGGTGATTAAGTGATTAAGAAATTCTTAGTCACTTAGTCACGGTTCACTTAGTCACTGTAAATTATAGTTTAGCGAGCTACGCTCGCTAAACTATAATTTACTTGTGTATATCCTATTTATATGCTAAGATTCAAGAAAAGGAGTTATGCTAATATGTTAGATTTTTTATTCAAAAAGAGAACCGATTGTAATCGTTCATCATCTGTTAACGAGTTTTATTCACAATTAAAGATTTTGTATAATACAGATTCTATTCCTGAGGACAGAAAAAACTATCTCTTAGGTCAAATGCACGAGTATGGTTATATACCTTACTCATATAATAAGGCTTGTTCTGAGTTATCTGATGCGGAAGTTCTTTTTGTTGTGGAAGAAAAATGGAAACAACAAGGAGTTTTAATAAACGGAGAATTAAAATTTAACAACTCCAGCGTACTTGCCAGAAATAACATAACCAACTCAAAATGGATACAAAAAGAAGGACATGATATAAAGCTAATCAACCTTGCAGGCTTAGGTGATAATTCTGCTGAGCATACAGGAAAGATGATAAACTGGTTAAGACAGCTTGCGATATTACCTACCGGAAATTTAAGTTCTGGTATTTTTAACACAACAATTTATCTGATTCCGTTCCATCCTCGTGATTTTGGTTGTGCCTATCTTCCGACTTCATCAGAAGCCAGTCCGGCATTAGAAGATGCAAAACTAAAAGAATTAACGGGGGCTAACGCAACCGAACAGGTTAGAACTTTTATTAATTTTGCTCAACTTGCAGGTCATCCTGTTATTTATGATGTATTACCGCAAACCGGAAGATTTTCAAAAGCGGTTCTCGCTAATCCGTTTATTGCCAGATGGTATGATATCAATGCGTTGAATGAACAGTTAGATATTGAAATAGACAAGGTTGCAAAAGAACTGGAAGAAAATGAAATTAATCATGATGATATGAACCTTGTAAAAGAAATGTATAAAATCTCTATGAGGACAGGTACAGCAACACTTACGGATTATTACAGAGGAATCTATGACAGACTCGATAAAGAATTAATTGAGTCTAAAAAGTATTTATCTGAAAAAATGCTTGAAAAAAGTATTCAAGATAAAATTGTTAAAAAAGTAAGAGGCATAATTTCCGAAGTTACAGGCACTCATAAAAAACTTGAAGAAAATGAAATTAAAAATCAAGGGGTAATTATTCAGGCATTAATCCATGAAGGAATGTGGCCTGCGCCGGGTGGAGCGTGGTGCTCATCAGGAGTTCCTGTATTTGACAGAATGAGTGAATGTGCATCTTTTCCTATATTCAAGCATTTTGACTACAAAGGCAAAGATGTAACCGATTTTGCTAACCTTGACTGTCAAACTCCGTACTATTTTGTACACTTAGAAGATGGTTCCGAAAACAAAGATGTTGTGGTTTATTTTATTAACTATATGAAAAAACTTCAATCATATTTTAATTTTGACGGATTCAGAGTTGACCATATTGACCACATTGTTGATGAAGTGTCCGAAAAAGATGGTGTTCCTATTAGTTACAGAGCGCCACGCAAGGTTCTGGGAAAACTTAATTCCGAAATGAAAGAAAATGTTTTATACTTTGCAACGTTGGCAGAATATATGCTTTGGGATAATTTCTATAAAGAATACCATAAAGATATGGGGTTTGATTTACTTTGGGGAAATGATATTGTTTCTCAAAGCTCCAAAACTCCCGAAACAATTGTGGAAGATAATTTGACATTATCAAACTATAATATAGAACTCGATTCTAACAAGGCACCGTTGTCGATTTTAAAAACATACAACAATCAGGATGGCGAATTTGAAGCAATTGACAGATATCCTGCTCAGCTTGGCAAAGATGGCGCTTTATTCAAATGGTTTAAATATAAGTTCTTACCAGGTGGCAGAAATGCTCAACGTTCGGTTCTTTATATAGACGGTGATGAATCTTATACAGAACGAGGGATAGAAGAAGTTATCGGGTCTGAAATCGCAATGAAACGTAATTCTGATGAAGATTTTTACAAAAAATTTGATGCAATTGATAGATTCGTTAAAAATTGTGATATTATAACCGACGGGGAAGCTCATATCGTAAGACAAGATGATGACGGCTTTGTCGCATGGCAGATTTCAAAGACAGAATCAAAAGATGTGCTTATGATTATGGCTAACTATTCTTGCCCTACTGAGAAATTCCTTGTTGAAGAAAATGACAGTTCTTATACAGAAATAAGAGAAGGCAAAGAAGTATTTGACAAGAGCATAGTTCTCCCTTGTGATTATAAACTTGTTGCAGAATACAAGTTTAACGGTACAGATTATTCTCCTGAATACTTGCAGGAGCCAATGTCTGAAATTACTATGAACAAACTCATGCCTGCTGAATACAAAATATATCTGATGCAACAGGGGTAACGGAGTAAAGGGGTAAAGGGGTAAATATATATATATAATACCCATAACTCAAGGCATACTGTCATTGCGAGCGAGTGAAACGAGCGTGGCAATCCATATAATCTGGAGCATTAATAGGTACTTTCAAATTATCATTATAAAAGAGGACGCAAATGGAAACGTTGGCATCGTTTGTGCAAAAAACAAGAGATAATCTTGGTATGTCGGCAAAAGGACTGGCGAAAAAATCAAATATAGATTTATCAATAATAGAGGATATCGAATCAGGAAAAGATTTGTTCCTTGCCTCGACTGTTCGACAGAAACTTGCAAAAGCGCTGAGATGTTCGCTTGATGATTTAATAGCTTTAGAGAGAGGATATCAGGATATTGTGGTCAGCGATGATATTATTATGTCAATAAAACAGCGAATACTTAATCATGAAAAAGAGATTGCCTGCCCAAAATGCGGTCAGCCGCTTGTTGTAAGAATTGCAAAGATGTACGATTTAGAAGATAACCTTGTCCTTCAGCCAAAAGCACATTGCAGCAAATGCGTTTTTCAGTTGCGTGATTTATAAAGTGGAAAATTTAAAGTGGATAGTGAAAAGATTTTAATACAAATATCTCCTATTGAAACTCGTATTCCAAAGGATATTTATGAGGATATTGTTAAAGCTATTTATAATGAATTAGACAAATCATCAACCCCTGATGAAGATATAGCACCATATCTTTACCCCATTGAAAATATTCAAAAAATTGCTGATTCGGATAATATTGAATATAAAGAAGGTGTTCGCTCAATGGCGGACGATTTGTGGTCTAAAGAGGACTGGTTTAATGCGTTGATGGTTTATTATATCTTGATGCACATAATATCCTTTGCCCCGACTGATTTTTATAAATTAGCGTACACGCTTGCAAAACTTGGCTATAAAGAGTTGGGAGAACAAATACTTTTTATATATGAACCTACTGCAGTGAATAAAAAAGTTGCCTGCCATGCTATTGCAAACTTTTACTATACCGCAACTGATTCACCTTTAAAAGCGGTTGAGTTTTTTGAAAAATATCTGGAATTTGACCCAAATAATGCGCAGATTTATAATACGCTTGCTCATCTTTATTCAAGGATAGATGATGAAATATCAAGAGATAAATGTTATGAGGCATTATTAAAAGCGTATGAACTGAAACCTGATGATGCCGTTATTGTCAAAAGTCTTTTAACGTATTATGAAAAACAACACAATACAAAAAAAGTTAAGGAATTTTATCCAAAATTAATAGAATTATCCCCGAGTCCAAGACATTCACTTAATTATGGACTTTATTTGATGAGCTGGGGAAAGTTTATTGAAGGAGGTAAATTTTTTCTTGAAAGGTTTGATTTAGAGGACTATCCCATAGGTTATCCGAAAGGAGTACTTAATGGACTAAATAAGTGGAATTTTAAAGATGATTTATCGGATAAAACTTTAGTTATTCACTATGAGGAAGGTTTTGGTGATTCAATAATGTATTCAAGGTTTATTCCTTTGATAAAGCAATTTACAAAACAAACCGTTTTAGTAGTTCAACCTCAACTTGTAAACTTATTTAAAAATTCTCCTATTATATCGGATGGTATTAAAATATTTGGGGATATAAAAGATTTTGTATCAGAATTTAAAACTGAAAAATATGTTCATATCCCAATGATAGATTTGCCATTCGCCTTAGGTGTTGAGTCCGATTTTATACCTTATGCTCAAGGTTATATAACAACAAAAAATAAGCGGAATTTTGACAATTCAAAACTAAATATAGGAATCGCATACAGCGGTGATTTATCCGCTAATTACCACGGACGTGATGTTGGGGTAAATATGTTTTCTGATATTGCAAAAATCGAAGGAGTTCAATTATACTCACTTCAAGTTGGTGAAACAAGGGAAGAATTAAACAATTTACCCCAAGATGTTTCAATTATAGATTTAGGCAAGGATTTTAAGGACTTTACGGATACTGCAAGCACAATAAATGGATTAGATTTAATAATAACGACAGATAATGTTATTCTGAATCTCGCAGGAGCATTAGGGAAGAAAACCTTCGGTATCTTCAATAAATACCCGAATTACAGATGGTTTGACCTGTCCGGTGATGATGTCGTCTGGTATAAGTCAGTGAAGCCGTTTCAATGTAAATCTGAAAATGATTGGAATACAACTTTTAAAGAAATTGAAACCGTCGTAAAGGAAATGGTTAAATGAGTAAATTAAAAATTTTTCTTTCATACCATAAAAATACACCTTGTTATAAATCTGATATCTTTCAGCCAATACATGTCGGTGCTGGTGTCGGAGTAAATGATAATGTAAATAAGTTAACACCGGATTTTGCAATTGCTGATAATACAAATGAAAATATATCTTACTTAAATCCTTATTACTGCGAGTTAACAGGTCATTATTGGGTATTAAAAAACTATCTGCAAGATTGTAACGAAGAATATATCGGATTTGCTCACTATCGCAGATTACCTGATTTATTGAATGTTTCCAATCAGGATCTTCCATCAATATATGGAATAAATTATCCGCAGTCACTGAAACTTTTTGAGGAGTTAAACAACGCAGATTTATATAAAAAAATAAAAGATTACGATATAATTTACCCCTGCTCCTGCTATATGTACGAAAATACGGTTAACCCTCTCTTAAGAGAAAATGAGCCTCACTATAATGTATATGAACACTTTAAAAAAGAACATAAAAACGAGCTTTTGGATGTTTTACAGATGGTTATATCGGAATTTTATCCTGATTATAAAGCCACACTTGAAAATTGTTATAACAGTGAAAAGTCTTATTTTTACAATATTTACATAATGAAAATTGCAATATTGAAAGATTTTTTAGAATGGCAATTTAGTATACTTAACAAAGTCGGAATAAAAATTGGCGGCTGGGAACAGGAAAAATATAAACGAATGGCGGGATTCCTCGGAGAAACCCTTATGTCAATTTGGTTACAACATAAAAAAAATGATTTAAAAATAGGATTTACCCCAATATATATGATTGATTTTGAGGCTGAATATATTGAAAAAGCAAATTATTATCATCAACGGGGTTTGTTAAAAGAAGAAATTGCGGAACTCGAAAAATTACTAAAAATTTCAGCGAATAAATTTGAAGTATTATTTGGAATATCTGAATTATATGCGCAATTGGATGATTCAGCCAACTTAATAAAATATTTTGCAGAATCCGAACATTTTGCGCAAACTGCTGAGGATTATTATCAATTGGCAAATTTATCCGTAAAATACAATCTTTTAGATAATAAGAAAATATCTGAGTTATACTGTAAAGCATTAAACATTGATAACAAAAACGATTTTATTGCACGTACTTATCTTTTTTGGAGCGAAAAAACACATGATTTATCTATAAATTATCAGGCATGGGAGTATTTGAATAAAATAGGTTTGTCAGATGACGAAAAAATACGTTACTCCAATTTTATAAAAATTTATAAAATGGTATTAAATGACAAATAAAATATTGTTGCCCATAAGACTTTCACAGCAAAAATAACTGAAATAAATAAAAAACTTATTAGATTGACTTATCAATATTGAAATGTGATAATCACAGTATGAGATTGGATAAGTTCTTAAAAGTATCAAGATTAGTAAAGCGCAGAACAGTGGCTAACAGTATTTCTGATTTGGGCAGAGTGTTTGTAAACGGGAATATAGCTAAGCCTGCTAAACAATTAAAAGTCGGCGATATAATTTCAATAGAATATGCAAATAATACAATTTCTGTTAAGGTAATAGAAATTCCTACGGGAAATATTCCTGCACAAATGGCGCAAACATTATATGAACTAATTGAGGACTAATGACGGGTGAGAATAAATATATAGTTCTTAAATTTTATAGTTAGGCTTGTTTATTTAATAAATCGTGTTCTTTTTTATTGACCGCTGATATACTTCTATCTGTTAAAATACCCAGTCCGGTTGTTAACAGTGTTATTACAGCACCCCATTTTGTGTAATATTTTCTGTGAGAGTTTACGATAATTTTTGAGCGCTCATTAATTCCACCGGCAGGTTTGATGATTTTTCCATCTGCGTTTCTTATGATTTTTCGTTTTGGAGCATCTTCTGAATTATTTAAATCAAGATAAAATTTTTCTAACAGATTTTTTTTTCCATCAATTGTTTTTAATGCTTTCATTTGCGAAGTGACAAGTTTTGTTCCAATAGCGGAACCTATAAGAAATCCTGAAATTTTTCCGATATGAGAAGTTTTATAGTCATCATCAATACAGTGATTATTTCTTTTGCAATAATAGCAATTACTTATTTTTTGAATGCTCATACAAAAATCCCAATTAGAATACATAACTATTAATGCACATAAATAAGAAAAAATCTATTAATTTATAAAATTGTAATATTTTGAAATATCGTAAGGTTTACACTTATTTTTTATAAAACTTGCAAAAATATCTTAATTATTCAAAAAACAATCTGTTATTTTTTTATATTTTAACCCTTGAAATTTTTAAAACTTGAGTTATAATAAAAATGATGTTAGATGTGAGTTGTTATCCGAAAGGAGTATGTTGTGAAAATTTCAGCATGTTCCGCCGTAAATTATGCAGGAACTAATGTTTCGCATATACCGGCACCAAAGAAAAATTTTATATCACAAAAAAGAATTGAGCCGCTCGTCGAGCAAGACTACGGTAAAAGTCTGAAACAAATTTCTTACATTATTGGCGTATCAATGTTAGGTATTGCAAGTATTATTCTCGGTGCAAAAGGAAAGCCCCTTAATATAAGAGCGTAGCTGCATTTTTTATATAAGATAAAAGAACACATTGTTAATGTGTTGATTTATAGTGTAAAAATTTATATAATTACTCTGTAGATCTATTGGAGAGTGTTATGTTTAATTTTATTAACAATATGTTTCGTTCTGCAGAACAGCAGGCTGTTGAGAGTTCTACGTCCAGTGGCGATGGGGATCAAAAAAAAGAGCAGGAACAGAAAAAGGAAGAAAAAAAGTATCTTGAACAGGAAGAAGCTGATGAAGTCAGAATTGGCGGACGACCTGAGCTTACTGAGGAAGAAGTTATGGGCATGACTGTCGATTATATTAATAAATTAAAAAACAATTATTCGGATAATGAAAAAGTGTGCGCAAAATTAGATAAGTTTTTAAGTAAATTCGATGCAAAAAGGTTTATGAAAAACAATCCTCACCTGACATATCCTGATTTTTATATGGTAATATATAATGAAACAGAAGGTTTGCTGAAATAAGATGGTTGACTTAAGGGTTAGTAAAATTAAAAGTTTAAAGGGTGAAATTGAGATTCCGTCTGATAAATCAATTTCGCACAGGTCTGTTATGTTTTCTGCTCTTGCAAAGGGCAAAAGTGTTATAAACAACTTTTCCGATGGCGCAGATTGTCATTCTACAATGAAACTTTTTAAACAATTAGGGGTTGAGATTAATAAAATTGGCGAGAAATCTTATGAGGTTATTTCAGAGGGTAAATTAAAAAAAGCTGTTTGCGATTTAGATTGCGGGAATTCCGGCACAACGATGAGATTATGTTCAGGGATTCTTGCGGGACAAACTTTCAACTCTGTATTATTTGGGGATGAGAGTCTTTCAAAACGGCCTATGAAAAGGGTTATATCCCCCTTGGAGCAAATGGGGGCGAAGATTGAGTCAAACGACGGTAAGGCTCCTTTAAAGATTTTTGGAGAAAAATTAAGCGGAATAACTTATAATTCGCCTATTGCATCGGCGCAAGTTAAGTCGTGCATCTTACTTGCAGGGTTATTTGCAGACGGGATAACGACTGTTGTTGAGCCGTATAAATCTCGTAATCATACTGAACTTTTGTTATGTTATATGAATGGGAATTTGTCTGTTAATGGTAATAGTGTGAGTATTAAAAAATCTGATTTAGAGCCAAGGGTTATTGATGTTGCAGGAGATATCTCATCTGCTGCATATTTTATTGTTGCTGGATTGATTATTTCTAATTCTGAAATTATCATAAAGAATGTTGGATTAAACCCTACACGAACAGGAATAATTGATGTTGTTAAGAAAATGGGCGGGTGTATTGAGATATTATCTCAAAATACTGTATCCGGTGAAGTTGTCGGGGATATTAGGGTTAAAACATCAGAACTTAAAGGGTGTAAGATATCAGGAGAGGATATTCCAAGGCTGATTGATGAGCTTCCTGTTATTGCACTTTTAGCAACTCAGGCTGAGGGTGAAACAATAGTATCGGATGCGCAGGATTTAAGAAAAAAGGAATCGGACAGAATTTCGACAATTACTAAAGGTTTGCAGTCCTTGGGTGCTGATATTGAAGAAAAAACAGACGGGTTTGTTATCCGTGGTAAAACGAAACTTTCAGGCGGAGTTGAACTCGATGTTTTTCATGATCATAGACTGGCTATGACATATTATGTTGCGGGACTTATCTGTGAAAAAGAAATTCTTATAAAGGATTTTCAATGGGTGAATATTTCTTTTCCTGAGTTTGAGGAGTGTTTTGATAAAATAATTGTAGAATAGACACTATAACAAAACCCCCAAAAACATCTTGTAGTGTAGCTTTTACACTATTAAGATATGTAATTTTTTTGGCAAAAAGCTATTGTATTTTGTACAAAAAAATGTAAAATAATAGTAGGTTAACACATTACTTCACTATACGTGAAAAAGAGGTGTCCTATGGGTCTTTTAAAATATATATTCAACAGATTGATGCTATATTTTGAGAAACTTGGCACAAATAACGTAAAAGTCATTACATATTAATTACTATGGTTTTTAGTGTTCATAGCCACATATCAGTAGCTTTTTCGCAGTAAGCTATTGTTTGTGGTTTTTTATTTTTAGTGGGTAAATTATAGTTTAGCGAGCTACGCTCGCTAAACTATAATTTACAGTGACTAAGTGAACCGTGACTAAGTGACTAAGAATTTCTGA
>CACZPS010000057.1 GCA_902783125.1 uncultured bacterium
AAGTGACTAGGTGATTAAGTGATTAAGAAATCAGAAATTCTTAGTCACTTAGTCACGGTTCACTTAGTCACTGTAAATTATAGTTTAGCGGCTTTCAGCCGCTAAACTATAATTTATGAGAATAATTTAAATGTTCTGTCAACATTGTCTTTAGCGACGGTTTTTAGAGTGTCCATTTCTTGTTTTACGGCATTACGTTCGGTTTCAAATTTAGCAAGTTCCGCATCATATCTTCTGTCTTTCATATCGATACGCTTCATATCAGCTTCATACTTTGCTTCAGCTTTTTTAAGCTCTTTTTCATCAGGTACTTCTTGGAATTTTGTATTAGTCGGAACACTTGTTTCAACATTTTGAACTTCACCATTTATAACCGTAGCTTCAATTAAGATTGCATGACCGTTATTAAGCATATTAGTCAACCACTCTGTAGAATGATCCATTCCATAATCATTGTTATCGCCAACAATAATATATCCGCCTTTTTGAATATCGTACGCTTGAATTAATTGTTGGGTTATTATACTGCTATAATCCCAAACAGTCACATCTTTATAAACAGGTTTCGTTCCATAATTAATTACTATGTTTGAACTTTCATCAGCCGAAGTCATTGTTATATTGTAATTAACTACATCATCAATATATTTAGGATTTTTTTCTATTTTTGTATCAGCATTTATTGCGTTGACTATTTCGCTTAATCCGGTACCTTTATGAGAATATTGCTCTAATGCGTCATTAATATATGCCAAATATGCATAATCCTGCTGAGATGAACCATATTTATTTAAAAAAGTATCTATTTGCGAATCAGAAATATCTTCACCTGCTTTTTGTAATACAGCTTTTAAATTTGCTTTAATAGTGCTCTTGTTAGGAATAGTCAACGTTCCTTTATCAACAGGATTAAGCGTTGGCATCCATGTTTTATCTGTTGTTGAACGTGACGCATTATTTATAACACTTCCTCTTTGATATGCAGTAGTCGCATTTATTCTACAATTACTAACATCTGACCACAACGAATTAGCTAATGCAGTATCATTGCTATTTCCGTTTAAGTAATTAACTATCGCCTCATTCATATAATATAATTTTGAGTTATCGGTAGCATTATCACTAAATAAGTTTAAGTATTGCGAAATACTTTGCTGCATATCTAATAACTCCTCTGAGGTAGCATTCTTTAAATCAAATTTGCCTGATTTTACAAAAGCAGCTAATATATTAGAGTTATAAGAACCGTAACTTGTATTAATTGTGATAGAAGGAATTGCTGTGGTATTTCCGCCAAGGCTGTCAAGTGATATTGCATCAGCACTAATTGATTTTTTAGAAAGCGATGGTGCGATTACACTTGTATCATTTGCAGAAGGAGTAGTTGCCCAGCTCATACCAAGAACTGTACAGTTTCCGGAATCCGTGTAATTTGGTAATGATGAGTTTGTATAGCAATTAGTAATCTGAATAGTATGATTAGTGGTGGTACAGTCTTCATTGTGAGCAAAACCAACAGAAGATGTATTTGAGGAAACTATATCCCCCGTATAGTTACAATTATTCAAATATAATGTTGCATTATGCTCGTTCCATATCCCTGCAAATCCGACGGCATAAACTTGATTAGTATCTAAATCAACACTACTGTCACAATTTGAGATTTTTGTTACGCCTTCGTTTGCAAAACTCATAAATCCTGCATCAATCGTTTTATGATTAGAAGTTGATCTGTCCGTCAACTTTCCTTTTGCGGAACAATTAGAAATATCTGACACTCTGCCTTCGGTATTACTTGCAATACCAATAAAACCGCCGCTATCAGGGTTTGCGTTACTTACACCGGCGATAATATTAATAACTTCATTCGATGAACAATGAGAAATTGTAACTCCGTTAATTACACCGATGAAACCTCCTGATTGAACTTTGGCATTTACATTCCCACTTGATGCACAATTTGTAATTTCAGAAGTTCCTACTGAGCCAAACATACCGCCGACTTGAGAAGAACCTGTTACTATTCCGGAAAAAGAACATCTTGAAATATTAGAACCATTTACATTTCCAATCAAGCCGCCAATAGTATTACCTGCTGCGGATATTGAGCCTGATGCCACGATATTTGTTATTGTACTATTATTTGCGGTGCGAGCTAATACCCCAATTGTGCTTTCGTTTGATTGAATTTTGGATTGTTTAATCTCTAAATTGGAAACCTTTGCTCCGTTTAGAGTTTCAAATAAAGACTTACCAAGATTTGAAATTGAGTAACCGTTACCATCAAAAGTACCTTTAAAGTTGCTGATGGAATTGAACGCCGAAACAGCATTCATGTTTATATCGGAACCCAAAACTATTGTTACCCCTGTTGTATCTTGTCCGCTATTTACAAGGTTAGCAAGATGAACTAAATCATCGCTTGTGGAAACAGTATAGGTTTTACCGGAAACTAATGTTTCATTGAGGATTTCAGAATTATTTGCAACCGCTTTTTCGTATGTATAATAGTCAGGAGAATATGCGGTGTAACCACTATTTGGAACGGTTTGTACAGATTTTACAACAGAAGTATCTTCAACTGTTTGTTCTGGATCTATAACTTGTTTTATTGTAGTCGGTGCATTTTTATAAGTTAACCATTCATCTAAAGTCCCTGTGAAAATATCAGAGTCTGAGGTTATACCAATGCTGTTTGCATAATCTTTTGAAATATATAAAGCGCCTGTTTGAGTATCTTTTAAGAAAAATTGTGTTGATGATGTTAATCCTGTGTAATCCGGAACAAGACTGTTTTCAAGAGCGGCAAGAGTTGCATCGATAAAAGTTATACTACCGTCTTTATTAATAGATTTATACTGAATTTTTGTTGCGTCTAATGCTCTTATATAATCTTCATAAACACGGGAAGAATCGTTAGCAAGTTGAAGTTTTTGAGCTTCAATTCGCTGAGCCTTGTACTCTATGTCATGCATTCTGGCTGTTAAGCTGAGCAATCTTGCTTGTGATGACGACATTCCCATTCGTTTCGTTTCCCTATTCCGTATCTAATTCAGCAGGTGCACAAAATATAACTAAATTGATACGACATGCATGACGACTATTTTTCTGAAAACTTTAAGGGTTTTAGGAGTTTTGTAATATATTGTTACATTAAAAGTTTAGTTATAAATTATAGTTTAGCGAAGGACTTTGTCCTTCGCTAAACTATAATTTACAGTGACTAAGTGAACCGTGACTAAGTGACTAAGAAT
>CACZPS010000058.1 GCA_902783125.1 uncultured bacterium
GGGACTGTCGTTCGCTTGTCTTTGACAGTGCTCACTTCGTCCCTCGCTTACCGGATTTCATCCGTCCGGAATTTCGCTAATCACTTAATCACTTTTATCAGCCTTCGGCTGATAAACTATAATTTAATGATTAATCCCTAATTTTATTATATAATAGTAACAAAGACAGTGATGACGTGAGAAGTACTATGAGAAAAAAGAAACAAGAACCCAAAAAAATTTTAATAGTAGGAAATTCTGCAAAAGATTCCGCATTAGCTCAAATATTATCAAAAGATTTTGAGATATTTGCCGCCTCCGGTAATGACAGCATGAAAGAATACACAACAGTTGTTGACATCAGAGAAAATAATGTTGTTGAGCTTTTAAACTTTGCAATGGAGAACGATATTTATTTTACTATTGTGTCTTCACAAGAAGCGATAAAAGAGGACATTGGCAATCTATTTATGGATAATGGGTTAATGATATTTGCGCCGACAAAAGATGCTGCAAAATTCACGACCAATCGTTCAGTAGCAAAGAAAATGTTTTATAAATTAAGACTTCCTGCGCCACGATTCGGAGTTTTTGAAAAGAAAAATCTTGCAATTGATTATGTGAAGAAAAACCAAATGCCGCTTGTGATAAAAACTGATGAACATAAATCAAAAAATTCTGTAATGATATGTCCGTCTTTTAATATTGCGAAATCCTTTATTGAGGATTGTTATTTTTCAGGTGAAAGCAAAATTATCATAGAAGAATATGTATATGGGACACCGTTTTCTTTTTATGTAATAACAGATGGGTTTAAGGCACTACCATTAGGCAGTACGCAAGATTATAAGTTCTCGTTAGAAGGTGATGGCGGAGTCTGGACTGAGGGTATGGGCGCAACTTCACCGTTTATAAAACTTACTTACGACCACGAAGATTATATTATGAACGAAATAGTTTATCCTGTTATAAACTATTTATCAGAAGGGCTAAATCCGTATATGGGAATAATCGGGTTTGAAGGGGTTTTGACTCCTGATGGTGATGTTGCAATAACTGAATGCAGACCGTTTTTACAAGATCACGATGCGCATGCTGTTTTATCTTTATTGGGAAATGATATTTTTAAAGTTATGCATGCCTGCGCAATAGGCTCTTTCTCCGACGATTATGATATTCTGGAATTTAAAGATGAATATGCTCAAAGTCTTGTATTATCAAGCGGGAAATATCAAGATGATATCATTAAAGGGTTAGACGAGCTTGATGAAAACACTTTTGTTGAACATTTGAATACAAGACAAAATGAATACACAGAGTTTGAAACAAAAGGTGACAGAGCGCTTGTTATCACCACAAACGGTAAAACTCTTTCCCGAGCAAAAGAAAGATTGTCAGAAGAAATTGACTTAATCAACTTCAGAGGTAAAACATATCGTAAAGATATTTGTCATAATTTAGTGAAAAGTCTTTGGTAATTACTATCTCTCTTGTCAGGAGAGAAAAGAATTTTAATATAAAAAATGAGTATTAGATATTCAATAGAGGTTAAACTATTTTGAAAAATACGAATAACGCAAAATACCATAGGGTTAAGGGTAAATATGGATTAAATAATAACTTGGAAAAACAAGAAAATGTAAAGTTTTCTAAGGATAATCATACGCAAGAAAACAACACATTTACCCCTACCCCTACCCCTGACCCAGATGTTATTTACGGTAAAAACTCTGTTATGGAAGCGCTCACAGGCGACAGAGAAATAAATAAAATTCTTATTTCAAAAACAAACCATTCTGATAACAAGTTAGAAGATATCAAAGAGCTTGCAAAAGCGAAAGGGGTTATTTTTCAGTTTGTGGGTAAAGAAAAATTTGCTCCGTATCAGGGCTTAAATCATCAGGGGGTTATAGCCCAAATCGCTCCGATTAAATATGTTGAACTTGAAGATTTTATCGAAAAGCATAAGGACAGTAACACATCTTCACTTGTTATATTAGACGGGGTAGAAGATGCTCATAATATAGGTGCAATAATCAGAACGTGCGTATGCGCGGGAGTAAATGGTATATTAATTCCTTCCAGACGCAACTGTCAAATAACGTCAACAGTGGAAAAGACAAGCGCAGGAGCCATTAACCACATAGATATAATCAAGGTTAATAGTCTTCCAAAAGCAATAGAAACCCTCAAGGATAACAACTGGTGGGTAATTGTAACTGACGCAAAAGCGAGCCAAAATTATTTTGATATTGATTATAACAATATGAACTTTGCAATAGTAATGGGCGGAGAACATAGCGGGGTTTCTCAAACTCTTATGAAGATGTCTGATTTTCAGATAAAAATCCCGATGTTAAAAAATTTCAATTCGTTGAATGTTTCTAATGCTATGAGTATAATAGTTTATGAGAGCGTCCGTCAAAGGCAAAAGATACTGACGAAATTGCGAACGGACGCGAGTTCGGTAAGCGATGGACGAAATGAGCACTGACAAATGTCAAGCAAACGGCAGTCCTGAGCGCAAAGCAATTTCAAGACAGGATACTAAGGCACTAATGTACCAAGAAATCATATTATTTCATTTGACATTGATATAATAAGAATAAATATAATAGGAAACATATATAAATGCTAAACAATCATAATGATAAAATTAATTTGAATATAGATGATATATCCGATGAAGGTGTTGATTTTGAGAGTCTTGATAATATAGTAGAAAATATTGAAGAAAGTGAAAAATCAACAGAAGACATTGAGGATTCTTCTGCGGACGATTCTGTAAAACTATATCTTCAACAGATTGGTAGAATTCCGCTTCTTTCAAAGGAAGAGGAACTTGAGGTGGCTAAGAAAATAAGAGAAGATAAAAGTGATTTTGCAAGGCAGGTTTTAATCAATGCTAATTTAAGGCTAGTAGTCAGTATCGCAAAAAAATATGTTGGCAGAGGTTTATCTTTTCTTGATTTAATCCAAGAGGGAAATCTCGGTTTAATTAGGGCAACAGCTAAGTTTGATTATAAAAAGGGGTATAAATTCTCTACATACGCAACGTGGTGGATACAACAAGCAATTACAAGAGCCATTGCGGATAAATCACGAATGATTAGGCTTCCTATGCATTTGATTGATACCTTAGGAAGAATTAAGAAAACTACGCTAAGATTGTTATCAAAACTTGGAAGGACCCCTACAAAACAAGAAGTTGCAGATGAACTTGGTATGTCCTTAAAGAAACTTGCGGAAATTAATAACTCCGCTCAATTAACAATTAGTATTGATACTCCGACAAACCAAAAAGAAGATGCAAACAAGATTATAGATTATATCGTTGATGAGTCTTTGGACAGTCCTGATGATATTGTTTCGGACGAAAATATGCAATGCGATACAACAAAAATTCTTCAAAACCTGAGTCAAAAAGAAAGAGATGTGCTTATTTTGAGATATGGATTGGATAATTCCGGTAAAAAAAGAACATTAGAAGAAGTGAGTACCTATTTCAATGTATCGAGAGAAAGAATCAGACAAATTGAAAACAGAGCTATGGCTAAGTTAAAAAAACTGGCAAAACAAAATTCCTTAAGTTCTGATTTACAAAGTTATTTTAAGTAATATACTTATGTTGTAAGATAAAATTAATAAAAGCTGAAAAATAAATAGACTAAATGAATGATTTTAGTTATAAAGTCTTGTATAACGGATGATTAATTTAATATAATTATTCATGATGAGAAAAAGAAAAGTTATGAAAAAGGAAGTTTACATATCTCTAATAATTTTAATGCTATTGGTAGTTCAAAATTACGCAAAAGCATACGTTGTGTATACTCCGGACTCTGACATTAAATTTAATTATGTATCTTATGATTATAATAATTTATTAGCACTTGTCACTATGTCAAATAATATTTTACCGGACGTAGATACTGAAAAAATACTTCTTGATATTGATTCAGATATGTCTATTGCAAAAATAATTGATGATGATTTTTCATTGGAAATGGATTTAGATGCTAATGCAAAAAAACAAATAAAACCGAAAGCAAATATTATTGAAGGTTATAAAATTGACAGTAAAACTTCAAAATGTGTGGAAAAAGTAATGAAACCACACGTAAAAAAGTATAAAATTCAAGAAGAAAATATAATTGGTGACGAAATAGAAAATATTGATGTTGATAAAGTTACTGATATTAAAGAAGTTGCCGTCAAGCAAAAACAGGAACGTATAGCTAAAGAAAAGAAACAACGTCAGGAAAGAATTGCTAAAGCTAACCAACAAAAGAAAGAACGCACAGGATTGTTGAGTTGGTTTAGACGTGACAAAACAAAAATTGCTAAGATTGACGAAACTATGCCGTCTAAAATTAGTGACGTCAGTAATTTAACATCTAATAAAAATGTTAATAAACTTGCACAGACAGACCAAAACGTAAGTAGAAGTTTAACAAAAAATAACACTTCTGTAAAAAATTCAAAAATAGCCGAAAATACAGAAATATTAACAGATGAAGTGTTTGATGCGGATAAGATGGAACAGCCAAAACTTCAGCAAAAAAAGCATCATGAGCGCAAAAAAGAAGAAATGCATATTGCAAAAGAAAACTTGAAACTTGCAAAACCACAAAAAGAAAAACCTGTGAAGGTTGCGAAGGTAACAGAGCCGAAGGTTGAAAAAGTTAAGCCTGTGAAGGTTGCGAAAGCTGCTGAGCCGAAGGTTGAAAAAGTTAAGCCTGTGAAGGTTGCGAAAGCTGCTGAGCCGAAGGTTGAAAAAGTTAAACCTGTGAAGGTTGCGAAAGTTGCTGAGCCGAAGGTCGAAAAAGTTAAACCTGTGAAGGTCGCAAAGGTAGCAGAGCCGAAGGTTGAAAAAGTTAAGCCTGTGAAGGTTGCGAAGGTAGCTGAGCCGAAGGTCGAAAAAGTTAAGCCTGTGAAGGTTGCGAAGGTAGCTGAGCCGAAGGTTGAAAAAGTTAAGCCTATAAAGGTTGCGAAGGTAGCTGAGCCGAAACCTATTAAGGTAAAAGAAGAAATGCCAATTATTGCAAAGACAGAGAAAATCGCCAAGGCTGACCAACCAATACAAAAGATAAATTTTGTTGAAACTAATGCGGAAAACGACGAATTTGATATAGACAGAAATAATAACATTGTTTCAAAACCGCAAAAACCTGCAAAGGTGATTAAACAAAAATCAATAAAAATATCTAAGGCAACCGAACAAAAGCCTGTTAAAGTTAAAACAGAAAAGGTTAAACCTGTAAAGGTTGCTAAAGCTGTTGACAAAAATATCAATGCAAAAGAAAACAAAATTCAGCAACCTGTCAGCATGCCTGTTGTAAATAACACAATACTTACAAATGCAACATTAGCATCAGCATACGGCAAAAGGTCAATCAGCGCATTAAGTATAACAAATACACAAAACCAAATCTTAAAAACTGCACTTTCCCCAACAAGTCAAAGTGAGCAAGTTAAAACAAAAAAGGTTAAACCTGTGAAGGTTGCTAAAGTAGCTGAACCAAAGGTTGAAAAAGTTAAACCTGTGAAGGTTGCGAAAGTTGCCGAACCAAAGGTTGAAAAAGTTAAGCCTGTTAAATCAAAAGAAATTAGGACTGCCTCAGGCAGAAATATACCTATTCAACAGCAAGAACATGTTAAACCAGTCGCTCAGGTTCAGGAATTACATGCATCTGAAGATTTGTATAAAATTCCTCAACCACAAGAAACACCTGTATATAGTGCGTTTGAAACAATGCAAAGCAGACTGCCTTTAGTAAGAAGACCTTTTGATACGGATGATATTTAATTTTAGGTTATAAAAAAGTATGACTTTCTCCATCTAAAGTATAAAGTTCATAAAAAATGGTTAAAGTTTTTCAAATTAGTGCCGTAATTATAAATATAAGACACGAACATTTAGAAGGTATACAACTATGACAGAAGAAGAAAAGGGCGCTTCACTATTTGGAAGATCAATTGATTTAGTGGAAGGCGATCCGTTAGAAGAAATATTTGCCCTGAACTTAGGTGATTTTATATCAGAAAACCTGATTTCAAAAGATTTGGCTGAAAAAATCGGGAACAGCGAAAAGAATAAAGTATCCAGATTAAAAAATCAGTTATCAGAACTTGTATCTGTTTATTCGATGGATAATACGTTATCTGTTATCGGATTTAACTCAAAAGATGATTATATTATCTATAATTCTATTGCTAAAACCATAACACAAATAGTTGAAAATGATATCTGTAAGGTATATTTAACAAAAGAATTTGCATGCGGTATAGATAAAGTAGAAAAAGACTTAATACTTGCAGGTTCATCTGATGAAAATGATAAAAATGTATTCCAAAAAGGATTTGATTTAGATAATGAAACTGAGCCTGTAGTGAAGTCATATAAAAATATAGAAATATTAAACCTTGGTAAAATTGTAATTATTCCTATGCATAATAATGCAAATGTTGTGGGAGTATTTGTTTTAGAAAATAAAAATGAAAAACCAATGAAAAAAGAGTATATTTCAGTAGTAGAATCTATGGCAAAGTTGTTTGGAACATCTATTTCACTTCAAAAAACAATTAATATTGCAAATGAACTTATAGACAGTTATGAAGTTGAGCTTATTGATTTACAACACATGAGAGCGGAATTGACTGCATTAATCGGGGATTTGGGTGACAATCAAGAAAGGTTTGTAAAAGCCTTGGCACACGCAGTTGATATCAAGGGACAATATAATGTTGCTCACTCTCAAAATACGGCGGAAATGGCTAAAAAACTTGCAACAGAACTTGGATTGAACGAAAAAACAAAAGACCTTATATATTATGCAGGATTGTTATCTAATATAGGTAAAATAGCACTTCCGGAAGAATTATTCTCAAACAGAGGTAAATTAAGCAAGGAAGATTGGGATAAACTAAAAACTTATTCTAATATAGGGGTTAATATCTTAATGAAAATAAACTTCTTATCTGAGGTTGTTCCGTATATATGTTACCACAAAGAGCGATATGACGGTTCCGGTGAGCCGGAAGGATTAGCAAGAATGTCTATACCGTTGGGGTCAAGAATAATTGCGGTTGCGGATGCATATTCTGCATTAACTTCAGATAGAGCATACAGAAAAGCTATGACTAAAGAAGAAGCGATTTCTATTATGAAGCAAGAAGCGGGCACTAAGTGGGATCCAATTATTATTGACGCTTTGTATGATGTTGTTATGTAAATTATAGTTTATCAGCCGAAGGCTGATAAAAGTGATTAAGTGACTAGGTGATTAAGTGATTAAGAAA
>CACZPS010000059.1 GCA_902783125.1 uncultured bacterium
GAAATTCTTAGTCACTTAGTCACGGTTCACTTAGTCACTGTAAATTATAGTTTAGCGAGCTTCGCTCGCTAAACTATAATTTACTAAACCACTCTATTTGTTTTTCTGCCGATATAAAAATCTTTTATATCGTTAAAATTAGAACGAATAATTTTCTCCGATGATTCTTTGGTATCATAAGCTATTCTTGGAGTTATAATTACATTTTCCTGATGGATTAATTTATCTCTGATAATAATTCTTTCCAGTTCGTCAATCTTAGAATGTTCAAGATTTTCATAAAACATGCTGTCTTGTTGATCAAAAATAACATCTAATCCTGCCCCTTTAATTTTTTTTCTATTAATTGCACGATAGAGTGCAAACGGGTTTATCAATGCGGAATTTGACACATTTATTATATAACTTCCGTCTTTCATCAAAGCAAATTCTTTATCTGATATCATATATTTAAACTCTTTTACATATGGGATATGGAGAGTTACGATATCTGATTTTCTGAGTAAATCATTTAGGGACATATATTCTGTAAACTCTTTTATATCTTTATTCATAATTATGTCATTGGCATTGACTTTCATTCCCAGTTTATAAGCGAGTTCGCAAACGGCTGAACCTATTGAGCCTGTACCGATTACCCCGATAGAAAGTTTATCTATATCTTGGCTTTCATATTTTTCATAGTCAAAATTAGATTTTTTAATGTCCTCAGAAGCGGTAAAAATATTTCTTGTGAGTGCAAAAATAAGACCTATAACATATTGTGAAACAGAACTTCTGCCGTAATCTCCGACATTTATCACGCCAATATTACGCCTTCTGCATTCGTTAATATCTATATGATGATAGCATACTGAACGTGTTGTTATTAGTCTTAAATTTTTGAACTTATCTAATACTTCTTTTGTTATTTTTGATGTCAAAAATACACTCAATATTGCTGTTTCATCACATTCTTTTACTGTTAATTTTGTATCTTTTGTAAGACTTTCATCAAAATATGTTATATCAAAATCAGAAGTGTCAAATTCTCTCAAAAACTCTCGCTCTGATTTTTTTAAATCAAATATCAACATTTTAACCATAATTTATCCTTTTTGTATAAGAATAAAAAATGTTTAAATATTTTTCTATTGTCCGAATAGACAGATAAAAACAGGCAGATAAAAACTCTATACATTTATAATATTTCACTTTATAATAGTATTAATACATTGTAGAGGATAGTTGAAAATATGATAGGATTTCCGTTTGAGTTAGATGAGTTTCAGAAAGAGGCTTGTGATTGTATAGCAAACAAAGAAAGTGTGGTTGTTTGCGCCCCGACCGGTGCAGGTAAAACAGTTATTGCTGAATTTGCTATCCAATTAGCGTTGGAAAATAACGAACGGATTTTTTATACCACCCCTCTAAAAGCACTTTCTAACCAAAAATTTTATGATTTTGGCATAAAATACGGAACAGAAAAAGTCGGGCTTTTAACAGGTGACACTTCAATCAACCGTAATGCACAAATTGTTGTTATGACAACCGAAGTATTCAGAAATATGCTTTATTGTACTAATTTCGGTTCAATAACGGATAATATGCAGAGTGTCAGATATGTTGTGCTTGATGAAGTTCACTATATGAATGATGAACAACGTGGAACAGTTTGGGAAGAAAGTATTATTTACTGTCCAACTGATGTTCAAATTATTGCACTTTCTGCAACTGTCGCTAATGCGGATAAGCTGACGGAATGGATAAATACTGTTCATTCTAAAACAAAACTTATTAACACTGATTTTCGTCCTGTTCCTTTGAGATATTATTATTTTGATAGCTCTCAACCTGACAGATTATTACCGTTACTTACTCCTAACGGAATGTTGAACAAAAAAATCAGACCTGAAAAGAAAGAGTTCAGACGAGGTAAACCTCAACAGAAAAGTCACGTTAAAGAAGTTGTGCGTAACCTTTTTGAAAAAGATATGCTCCCTGCTATTTATTTCACTTTTTCTCGCAAAAAATGTGATGAACAGATGGAAAAATGTGTGTCTTTGGATTTGGTAACAAAAGAAGAACAGGAAAAAATCAAACAAATTATTGATGAATATCTTGCGGAAAATCCGTATTTATACAACAACAAACACATGGAATATTTATATCAGGGCGTTGCTTCGCACCACGCAGGGTTATTGCCATCGTGGAAACTATTAGTAGAAAAACTGTTTCAGGAAGGGCTTATAAAAGTTGTCTTTGCAACAGAAACTCTAGCTGCCGGTATAAACATGCCTGCCCGCTCAACTGTGATAAGTTCTATAAGTAAAAGAACCGATAGCGGTCACAGAACGTTGACTCCGAGCGAATTTTTGCAGATGTCAGGTCGTGCGGGTCGTCGTGGAATGGACGAAGTCGGATATGTCACGGTTGTCGGCACTCCGTTTCAGTCCCCGCAAGAAGTGGCAGAGCTTGTGTTGTCTGATGCGAACCCGCTTGAAAGCAGATTTGCACCAAGTTATTCCATGGTTCTTAACCTTCTTCAACGTTTTACTTTAGAAGAAGCAAAAGAACTTGTCTTAAAAAGTTTTGGATATTTCTCATCAAGCAGTCGGTTAGCGGGATTGCAGGCTATGATTGATGAGAACAGGAGTAAATTAAAAGAGATTGAAACTTTTAAATGTCCTTATAATTATTCAACTGATGATTTGGTTGAGTATAACAAAGTTCGTGATAATTATGTCCAAAACCGCAGGGTGATGAAAACCATTTACAAACAAGAAAAAGGTAAAAAACGTCAGCTTCCGCCTGAGGCTCAGGAGTTTGAAAGATTTGTCAAAGATTTATTAAACAAAATGCACTCTTTTAAATGCGGGCAATGTAACCGTTATAAAAAACACATGAAAGCTATTGATTTATATGGCAGATATTTAAAACGTGAAAAAGAACTTACAAAAGAAATCGAACTTCAGCGTGATATTTTCTGGAACAGGTTTGTATCACACAGAAATGTTCTGACTCAATACGGGTATCTGAAAGAAGATTATCCGACAGAGCGTGGTAAAACCGCATCACAAATTCGGTCGGAAAATGAATTGTTTATTGCAGAAATAATGTTTTCGGGATTATTAGATAACCTGACTCCTGCAGAGCTTGCATCTGCTATCTGTGCGGTCACAACAGAAGATAGTTCAAGAAACGAGATATATACAGGTTTGCCGTTGTCTGTTAATGTAAGAAAAACAATTAATAAAATAAAAGATATCAGACGAAAACTCGATAAGGTTCAGACAGAAAACAGGGTAGAGGATTCGCTTGAGATTAATTCATATTTTTCACCATTGATTGAGCTTTGGGTAGCAGGCGAAGATTGGGAAGAAATAATGAATAACGCAGGCGACACAGGTGAAGGAGATGTTGTCAGATGTTTCAAACGGGTTGTTGATGTTCTCAGACAGTTCACAACTATTGATAATGTACCTGAGTCGTTAGTATTTACCTCAAGAGAAGCGATAAATGCTATTTTGCGTGAACCGATTGATTTGGATTAGTGGTGTTTGTTGAATTAATGCATTCATGTTTGTTTAATTAAAAATAATAAAATTAAAATAATTAAGAAATGTTAAGGGTTAGGGCTAAAAGCGAGAATATACACATATTTTATATGTCGTTATAAATCTTGAATATGTGGTTAATTTAATAAAACAAACATTAAATATATTGATATAAATTCCCCAGAAAGCCCATGAACATGCTTGCATTAGAAAATTCAGCGAATATTATAGTAAAAGGCGCAAAATTTGTGTCTGATATTTAGTCGAAATAAAAGGAAATAAACACTAAATGGCAAAAGACGTAATTGAGATAGAAGGTAAAATCTTAGAATCAATGCCTAACGCAATGTTCAGGGTAGAACTGGAAAACGGGCATGAGATTCTGGCTCATATCTCGGGTAAAATCAGAAAGAATTTTATCAGAATTTTACCGGGGGACAGAGTTAAGGTTGAGATGACGCCTTATGATTTGTCAAAAGGCAGAATCACCTTCAGACTTAAGTAAGTGGAAAATGGAAAGTTGAAAGTGGAAAGTCTATTCACTATTCACTATTCACTATTCACTTAAACAAGTGAAATGTAATAGAACAAATAGAGGAAATAACAATGAAAACAAGATCATCAGTAAAACCAATGTGCGACAAGTGCAAGGTTATTAAAAGAAAAGGCAGAGTAGCAGTTATCTGCGAAAACCCTAAACACAAACAAAGACAAGGCTAAAATAAGTGGAAAATGGAAAGTGGTTTCCAAAATTGAAAATTGAAAATTGAAAATGGAAAATAATTTGATAGCCTTACGGCTATAAATTGAACTAGGTTAGAATAAACTTTCAAGGTGTTCAATAGTTGGCTTTGCCGACAAAGAAATTTTCCATTATCCATTTTACATTTTCCATTTGAAAGAGTCCGAACTTGCGGGGCAGTCAAAACGGCAGGTGGAGAGGAAGTATTTATCCCTCTTACCCAAAAAAATCTAACAACCAAGGGTGCAAAAAAAGTGGGGCGGTTTTTAACAGGAACACAAAGGCACCCGCCAAAAAAAAGGAGAAAAATAAAAATGGCAAGATTAGTAGGGGTAGATTTACCTCGTAACAAAAGAATGGAAGTAGCTCTAACATACATTTATGGTATCGGACCTACTCGCAGTAAGAAAATTTTAGAAGCAACAGGCATTTCACCTGACCTTAGAACAGATGATTTGACTGATGAAGATATTAAACTTTTAAGAAAC
>CACZPS010000060.1 GCA_902783125.1 uncultured bacterium
GAATGTTATTATTTCTACTGTAAATGGTGCAATCATTAACGGAATTGTTGAAAACGCAAATGGAATAATAAACCTGAGTAATAGTAAAAACGGTTCTCTTCAAATAGGTGCAAATGTTACTAACACTGTTGGTGATACTATTATTTCAAATACTTCTTCAAATGGTGGAATTTATTTAACAACATCAGGTCAAATTCATAATATTAATGACAGAATAAGTCTGACAAATACAGGTTCAAAAGGTATAGATATTGAAGGCTTAATCAAAACTGATGCTAAAAATATAAATATAACAAACAAAAATTCAAATGTTTATATCGGAGAAGCTAATTCAAATAACAATAATTATATTACATCAGCAAAAGACATCATAATAAATCAAACAAACGGTTCGATACTGAACGGTTCAGAATCGAATGGTTATAATCATGCATATAAAACCTTACTTGTGTCAGACGGTGATTTAGAATTAACTGTGTCAGACGGTGATATAGGAAGAACAGATGCCCAAAAACCCGGAGTTTCAACAAAAGCAGATACAAGAGTTCCTGATGAATCGATAAATGTAAAAATCAATGGCAAAATAACAGCAAAAGCAGAAAATGAAAATAAAACAGATGTACGCTTTATTAATTTAAGAGCAAAAGAATCTGATTTGAATCTTTATAATGTTGTATCAGACGGCAATATTGTTTTGACAGCAGCAGATATGATACCTATTGGTGAACCTGATGCACAAGGCTATGTCCCATATAAGTCATATTCCGTAAAGAATGCGGGAGATGCCGGAGATTATGTAATATCAGGACAAAATGTATCCATTGTTGCAAGTGAAAATATAGGTGAAGATGGTAAAAATCTTACAATGATTCAAGATCATCTTGGGAACCCCGCATCAAGAGTTTATCTTGAAGCTTATGATTCAATATATTTTGATGGCAGATCAAACAAAGTTGGTGAAAAATTGAGAATAGCGCAAGCGAGAACAAAAGGCTTAGGTCAAATAGTTCTTGATCTTGAAGATGAAACCACTATAGAAAATCTTGTATTTGGACATACAATAAGTGTAAAACAAAAAGGTAAGGATCTTATCATAAATAATATTTCAATGTATGGTGAACATCTTGAAGATGGCGATTCTATTTTGCCTATATCAGAAGATGCAAGGAATGCAATAGGTAAGCAAATTATATTGGAAGCTTATGATGCTTACGCAAATGGCGAAGGAAATTCAACCATAACAATTAAAAATGCTGATATTTTAGGTCTTGGTTTAAGAGACGAAACAGGAAACAGGGTAGTAGATGTGAAACTTGTTGCAGATAATATTGCTTTTGAATCGAATGCAACTTCAAATTTAACAAAAGAGCCGATTGTGTTTGAAGTACGTGGGGTATCGGAAGCTGATGTTGCTTCTGTTGGAGGTAATCGTACTAATTATAATACTAAAGATGGAAATTATATTGCAAACAATGTAAAAATTAATGTAGATACTAATGAAAAGAACAACCATGGTTTGATTTTCAATTCTTTACATGCAGATAATGCCACCGTAACAACAAATATGACAGATATAGCAATAAACGATGCTTATATAACTAATAATGCAACAATAATAAATGGCAATAGCAACGCGTCAGGATATAATCATATTGCTGTAATCAATAATACTTCAAGAAACCTTGTTCAGGCTGATATACAATTATATACACAAAAGACCGGTAAATTTAATTTAAGTATGGATGATAGTATAAATATAAAAACAAATGCCCCTGTTGTTCATTACCTTGATAATATTTTAGTAAATGGGTATCATAATGAAAACAGCTTTACTAAATTAACATTAAAAGAAAATATTGTCCAACAAATTTCAAAAGATCTATATAAAAATACTGTTATTCTTGATGTTTCGTCATTAAAGGCATTAGAAGTAAAATTAGACACAAGTAAGATAATACCAAAAGAAATAATTAATTATACATTTCCAAATGATAAAAATTATGAATCTGCTAAAAATGAAAATTTATCTTCAGCACGCTAATAATTAATGTTTTGAGTAAGAACGTCAAACTGGTATATAGAACGACATTAAGAATCAATCCCAAATAATTCTTTTTCAAACCTCTTTTTATCCCATTTATATTCCTTTTTCCAATAGAATAATGTTCTGCGCGAAAGATCAAGTTTTTTACCAATCACATAAAGCGGTTGTTTTTCATAAATATAAAAATGCTCTGCCGGTTTTAATTTATCTAATTTTGTCATTTTATACCTCAAAAATTATTCTGTTAATACTAAATTGGTTCTTATCCGTTAATCTTTTTACTTGAAAATTAAGATTATTTTTTATGTACCCTAATTGGCGAAAGTATTTTAACAATTGATTTAACAATGCTAAGGAATTTTTTATTCTGCGTGGTTTTAGATTTTGATTTGAACAGTACAAATAAAAATTCTTAATATCATTCATATCTATTTTTGAAATCTTTTTATCTCTAAAAAATGGTAAAATTATGTGTATAAACAGCGTGTTATAGTTTTTGACTGTTCCTTTTTTACAATTTTGTTGCACATAATTTTTCATGAAATATTTAATTGCATTATTTATATTCATGGATTTTCTGGAATATTTTTTGTTTGTGAATATTGCATAATTAACATTGTTATCTTTTTTTATAAAACGATACAAGTACTGTTCAAAGATTATTTTACCCTCGTTCAAAAGCCGTTCAAGTTCTGTTTTACAATCGCATTCTGCAATCATTTCGATTTCATCAAGGGTAAATTCTTTTAAATGTCGTGCCAATTTTTCTATGTTCATAAAATTTGCTCCATAATTTCTTTTGTAATTTCTGTTAAATTATTGTCTTTTGCAAAAGTTTCCATTTGATTTATCAACAGAACAATTTGCCTGAATCTGTTGTATTTTGAGTGAATATACTCAATAGCATCTGGATTAAACGGTATTTCTGAGAGTTGCTCTATTATTTGAGATAAATCATTTACCCCAAAAGTTTCAAACTTTAAAATTTCTGAAAATCTATCATAAAGGTGCTTGTACCTTTCAAGTTTCCTGTGTGCCAAACCCATTCCGATAAAAATGATTGAACAACCTGTTTCATCGTGAACATCACGAAGTGTTTCAATTGTCTTATAATTATTCATAAGGGAATCAATTTCATCGATAAAAATTATCTGTGGGTTTTGTTTTAGCTTTTTAACCACAATATTAAAATTGTCAGAAGTAAGAAATCTCGGTATTTCATCAAGCTCTTTGACCATTTCTTCAAGCAGCCATCTGCCCGTCATAAGGTTTGATGCACGAAGATAAATTCCGTCATACTTGCAAGCAAGCCATAAAGCTGTTTGCGATTTACCTAATCCGGGTTCGCCATAAACTAATCCCATCTTCGGGATATTTTTGGGTTTGTTTATCAAATTTTCAACAAGTCCGATAAAGTTTTTGACATTTTGCGTTTTTATGAATGTTTTCTTCATGTGTTATCCTTTCTTGGCTTGCTCGCGTTAAACGGGCACGCTCACGCTTCTGCCCTCTGCTCGCAAGCCGCTATTCATATAACAATTTATACTCCTTTGTATTTTTGAATTCCGTTATCCAAGAATTATTTGGATCATTTTTTACAAGATACTCATATTTATCAGCATTATTTTTAAAACTCTTGTAAACACCATTTGAACTAGTTTTAAACGCACATTGAACAATTGGCTTTTCAATTTGTGTTTCCAGAAGCTTTATATCTTCTGTTTTCAGATATTTTTTAACTGATTCTACTGTTTTCTTTTTTAGTTGTCTTTGTCTTACGATTTTCTGCTTATAATCCTCGTAATCTTTGACATCACCGAGTAGCTTTGCCATTGGGTGTGTTTCTATCACTCTTTCTGCCGTACACAAATATTCACCTTTCGGGGTAAATACCTTTATACTTGTCAGGTCAAAAAGATTGTATTTAATAAGAACTTTACTCTTAAAACCATAAAGTCTTTCATCAAAATAATCACAATTTAAAAACCTTATGCCGTTTCTTTGAATTGTTTTGACTTCGGTTGCAAGCATAAAATCGTCAAGCATATCAATATCAATATTTTGCCGTTTTCGTTCAGATAAAATTTCCGTAATTGTCTTATCGGGAGCATTCGGGCAGGGTTGAGAATTCTTAAAACTCAGCCACATATCTATCATTTTTATTGTTTCTTCAATAGTTGGAATATATTCGTTATGAATGCTTTTATGAAATTTTTCATTCCTCATCATATAAGCAGGTTTATTAGCGATGCTGCTCCCGATATAACTTGGGAGTAACTTTTCAAACCCTTCTTGAAATTCTTTAAAGAATCTTTCAATAACTTTTGCTCTTGCGTTATACGGTCGAGCAAATACTGTTTCAATTCCGAGTTTTGAATATAATCCCTGAAAACCGAGTTCTGTAAAACCTTTATCATCTGTAAAATACTTTGCCCTGAAAGCTCTGCCATTATCTTGATATACGACTTTAGGAATCATATCAAGATTGATTATTGCATTACGGAGTGCACTTGCAATACACTGTGTATTCTCTTCAAGCATTATTTCATAACCAACGAGTGCTGTAGATTTCCAATCCAAAAAACCAACAAGAGTTGCACGGCAGGGTTTACCTGTAAACGGATTAATTACCTGAAATGCTAATTTATGCCCGTCGGCAACTAAAATATCCCCGACATCAAGCAAACTAGCACTACGTTTTATATACGGTTCGACTTTATCTGACAATGCTTTTTCTCCGTCACGGGCAAGTATCCATTTGTCATAATTATTATCCTTAAACCACTTTGCATAACGTCTGAATGTAATATCAGCAGGAATAAAATTTTGTCCTTGTTCTTTTAATTTATATTTTGTAAGTGCGATTGCTTTTCCGATTGATAACCTATTCGGATGCAAAAGCAAACCCATAAATATTTTTATTTCTTCATCATTAAGTACAGTTCTATACTCATCGACGCTGCTGTATTTGTACTGTGGCAATAATTTCGTGTAATCTTCCGTTCTGTTTAGCATCGCATACCAACGGTGCAAACTGCCTCGGCATATTTTGCCTAAAATCTCAAATAAGTGAGAATTTGAAGTATTATGTAATTTTACAAAATCATA
>CACZPS010000061.1 GCA_902783125.1 uncultured bacterium
CCTAATTTTGTCAGGTCTTTAAAAATTGACCCGCCTATTAAACCTAAACCTACTATTCCGATTTTAGCCATATATTTACCCCTTATTGTATCCTTCAACACCTTCCCCTCTACCTTTGGGAGATGGTAGAAACACTTATGTTTTGCTTGCAAAATATTAGTGTTTCGGGTGAGGGTTATCCTAATTATATATCACGGTGATGGAACTGCTTTAACCCTTTTGCGTAATCATCAACGATTTGTCCGTTCCCGATTAGTTTGTATTTATAAATAACAAGTCCGTCTAATCCGACAGGCCCTCTTGCGTGAGTTTTGTTCGTGGAAATTCCGACTTCTGCTCCAAAACCATAGCGGAAACCGTCAGCAAAGCGAGTCGATACGTTGTGATAAACCCCTGATGAATCAACAAGATTCATAAACATTTGAGCATTTTCCTCGTTTTCGGTAATTATTGACTCCGTATGCCCTGAGCCGTATTCATTAATATGTTCAATAGCCTCATTTACTCCGTCAACGTACTTGACAGCAAGTTTAAGGTCAGAATACTCTTTATGCCAACTGTCAGGGGTAAATATTAGTTCAACTCCTGCATATTTTATAGCATCTAATAACGCATTTACATTTGCTTCATTTACCCCCTTATGAATTAAGAGTGTTTCCACGGTATTACAAGCACTCGGATACTGCGTTTTTGAATCAATTACAACTCTTTTTGCGAGTTCTATATCTGCACTTTCGTCAACAAAAATATGACAAATCCCGTCAGCATGCCCAAGTACCGGTATTTTTGTATTTTCTTTAATAAATTTAACAAGTTTGTTTCCGCCTCGAGGGATAATAAGGTCGATATATTTATCAGCCTTTAACATTTCTGCTACATCATCATGAGAATAGACTTGATTTAACAAGCCGTCAGGAAAACCCTTTACCCCTGAAAGAGCAGAATTTATTATCTCCAAAATTGTTTTGTTCGTGTTTTTAGATTCTTTCCCGCCTTTTAAAATAACTGCATTAGAGGATTTTATTGCAAGAGCGGATATTTGAGAAATCACATCCGGTCTTGCCTCAAATATTATTCCTAAAACACCTATCGGACATGATACTTTATGCAGAACAAGTCCGTCATCAAGTTCACGTTTTAATAAGATTTTATTCACAGGGTCCTCAAGTTTTGAGATGTCATAGATACCCTGAATCATATCTCTCATCTTGTTTTCGTCAA
Source organism: uncultured bacterium (assembly GCA_902783125.1). Lineage (GTDB taxonomy): Bacteria > Cyanobacteriota > Vampirovibrionia > Gastranaerophilales > Gastranaerophilaceae > UBA2883. Next base: position 1,222 of record CACZPS010000061.1, read on the forward strand.
GTTTTAGACGGTTAAAAGTTGCTTGTGTAAGTTCACCTTTTTCTACCAACAATTTTGCAAACTCTAAATCAAGTTTATTTGCTTCAAATATTTTCTCTCTGCCGGTTTCTAACGCTTTTGCAACAGCAATAAGCCCCTGATTTTTTACCTCGGACGATAAGCCCTGAGCCTTAATTGATGCCTTTTTTGCCGATAAGGCAATACTTATAAAATCCATTTTTCTTTACCTCTGAGCATATTATATCACGATTTTAGTAAATTTTTGTTTACAAAATGGCAATTTTTCATCTTGACATGTTTTATAGTTGCTGAATATGTATTAGTGAGGTCAATCGACAATGAGTTTAATTAAATTATTAACCGAATCAGGAAAAGTAAAATTGCATCCCCAAGGTCAACTTTCAGTTCAAAGATATGATGAGCTAAAAGGTGCAAGAAAGATGATTAAAAACTATTTAAGGAATTCATCTTTAAGGGTTGATATTTATGATGCACAATCCGTACCAAAAGATAAATTTGTTTATACAAAACAAAAGGATAGCGTATTCATAGAGATTACAGATTTATTGAATAACAAAACACAAACAAAAGAGTTTTTCGATCAAAAAGGCGAAGAACCATTACTTAGACAAATCTTCAAATTCGTAGAAAAAACTGAAAGTCCGTATGCAGAATCTTCATGGGAAAAAATGATTAACAAGACGCTGCGCAAATATAATGTACTTATAAAAAATGATAGAAGTAATATAGTAAATAAACTTAATGATGTGATGTGCTTTAACTAAAACAGAACATCTATTGATATTACAAATCTTTAACATTTACTTGCATTATGGTTATTTTTAAATTAGTATAGTTAGTGTGCGTAGAAATACGTGTATTTTTGTACTAGTTAGATATAAGGAAATAGCAAAATGAATCCTATTATAGCAGAATTGGAAAACCAATATAAAAAAGAAAATATTCCTGAAATGCACCCCGGAGATACCGTAAAAGTATTCGTTAGAATCGTAGAAGGTAACAAGGAAAGAATTCAGGCATTTGAAGGAACAGTCATTAAGGAACACGGTGCAGGTATTAATAAAACTATTACCGTTAGAAAAGTGTTCCAAGGTATTGGAGTAGAAAGAGTGTTCTTACTAAATTCTCCACGTATTGATAAGATTACGGTTTTAAGACGCGGTGATGTTAGACGTTCAAAATTATATTATTTGAGAGAACGTTCAGGTAAGGCAACTCGTATCAGAGAAAAAATTGAAAAAAGATAAGACACATATTCATTGGTA
>CACZPS010000062.1 GCA_902783125.1 uncultured bacterium
GTATCCCATGTTACATTTTCACTAGGTGTGAATTTTGCATAGTATGATATTGAATCTGTTGATAATACAACATCATTACCGGATACTACGTTGTGAACTGTATCACCTGCGTTGAAGTTTAATCTCAAAGTTTCATCTTCGTTTACAGTTACTGTATCGGTACCATAACCGTCTGCGAATGTGATTGTGTCTTTACCTGTACCTAAGTCGAAGGTTTCATTTGCAGCTGTTGATGCAGCTTTTTCGTTCAATCTTGTACCTGTGAACGCATCTCCTGTTTTTGTAGCAGCGTAAGTTGCTGTGTTTAAATTAATAGTTTCGTTCAATGTAACAGTTGCACTAGCTGCAGGAGTGTCATCATCCGCGAAATCTGTCAAAGTTACAGTACCTGAGATTTGAGAATTGTATAATGTTTCAGCATATTCGAATGCATTGAAACCAACTTTACTGGCAGCTTCATAATATGCATTAGCATAATCAGTTGCTACACCATTAACTACTTTTTCTAACTTGATATCAGTCAATGTAATGCTTGATTGTGAATTAGGAGCCCAAGATTGATCTTTAATCTTGTATCCGCCTTTTCCGTCAGATTCGAAGTCTGAAGCATCAAAGTAAAAGTATACATAATGTTTTTCTGCTGCTGCTTCACCATTGTAGTTTGGCTCTAAACGGAACATATATTTGTTAAATGTTGCTTCACTTGTTCCTTTATCACCACTCTTTGCTAAGTATAATGTGTAGTCGTCTGCTTTGATATCATAACCGTCCATTTTTGCATTTGCACCAATTTTACCGGTTAATCTGTATTCAACGTCTGCTGATAATACAACATCATTGCCATCTACTTCTCTTGTATAATCATCACCTAAGTTTAAATTTACTTGTTGTCCTTCTTTTGTAATGTTAACCGTATCATCACCGAAATCACCGCCTTTACCTTCGCCGTCAGCTTGAGTAAAGTCATAATTACCGTCAATACCGGTCCAAGTTTCATTTTCATTTCTTGAAATAATACTTCTTGTCATTTTTAATCCTTTCTTTTCTTAATTATTTCCTTTACTTTTATACTTTTTATTAGGTTTTTCAGGTCGAATAAATATTAAAAAAAACTCCCTTCTCTATTTACACTCCTCACACTAAAATCGACCTTAAAAACAAAAATACTCCGAAAAGCATATCCTGTGCAACATTTGGTATGCACCTTGCTCTCGAAGTGATTCTTTTTTTCCCATATAAAGTTTGCAAAATTTACTCCACGCGCTTTTTGAATTTAAACATTTGCAATTTTAAGCATATTAGAAAAAAAAAAAACACAAGCAAAATTAGGGAAAATATTAAAAAATATTAAAATTTAATCCAAATGATGTAGCAATAGGCTATTTGGTGTAGTTTTCACACCGATTATCCAAAGAGAATTGTTTACGTTTACCCACTATCCTTTTTTAATAGGGCTTTTACGCTTGGACAAAACATGTCCACTCTCTTTTTTTTAAAGGGTTTTTACACTTAGGCAAAACATGTCCTCTCTGCTTTTTAAGGCGAGGTTGGGGCGCTCTCCTCAAAGCAGTTCACCTCTACTTTCTAACGAGAGGGGTTAGGGGTGAGGTTCTTTGGGTTTCTACGAAATCCGTCTTATGATTTCATGCGCCTCTTCACATTCGGGGAAAATATCCGTTAATTTGTCGAGCACTTTCAAGGCGTTATCAGTATCTTCAAGTTTTTCATAACACTTTGCTTTATTTAACAATAATGAAATATTCTTACTGCTCTTTTCTAAAAGCGCATTAAATATATTTAGCGCCTTGTCGTATTCACCAAGTTCATAATATGTAAGAGCAAGCAAATTCTTGGTTTCAATATCAGGATTCTGTTCTAATGATTTGATAAGATTAATCTTTGCAAGTTCATACTCTTTCATAGAATAATAAATCCTGCCTGCCAGAAACTGGATGTATTCATGCTCGGGCTGATCGTGCAAAGCGGATTCAATAAGCGATTTTGCCGACTCCAAGTCATTAAGCTCAACTTTGTTCATCGCACTCAATGCTTTTGCAACAACATCATCCTCAAGCTCAAGTGCCTTTGTATAATATACATCAGCCTTATCATAGTTTGAAATAGCATACATATAGTTTGCATATTCAAACACTACATCAAAATTATCCGGCTCTAGTTTCAGTGCCTTATTAAATTCTTCATCGGCATAATCAAACAACCTCTGATTCAGATAAATAACTCCTAAATCCTTGTGAGCAGTAGCATTATCAGGCTCCATCTTCAATACACGTTTAAAAATTTTCTCTGCCGTTCCCGTATCATAAAGCTGAGTAGATAAAATTGCATATTGATACAACGACTGTGCAGACGGCGCACCTTTTAATATAATAGAATCATATAAATCTTTTGCCTGTCTGAATTGACGAATTTCAATATATAATCCTGCAAGTTTTTGAGCCATTGTAATCGATTTCGGATTACGTGACAGCAACTGTTTCATTATTGCTATAGCTTGTTCATAGTTTTTCAATGCCTCATAACAAGACGCAAGATTATATTGGAAAGAATCTTTTTCCGGATGCAGAAGGGCTAGTGCTTTATAATGTTTCGCAGCCGCCTCAATCCTTCCCGCCTTTAATTCCGACAAAGCAAGCGAAACAAGATAATTTTCTTTATTCTCTATATTGTATGCTTTTTCAAAATAATCACATGCCTGCGAATGTTTGTTTTGAATCTGATAAATTGAACCAATATTGTAATATGAAACAGCATCATCAGGTTTGATTTTAACGGCTTTTTTATAACAATCAATCGCTTTATCTCTCTGACCGATTAAAAGATAAGCTGTTCCCAAATTATTATAAATCTGGAAATGCGACGGATTTAGAGCAAGCGCTTTCTCAAGATGTTCTATCGCTGTATTATAGTGTTTTAAAGTAACATTTGCAGTCCCAATCAGATAATCGAAAGTATAGTCGTTCGGAGCAAGTTCACGTGCTTTTTCAGCCAGTGCTATTGCATCAAGCTCACGATTAGTTTTCATATATATAATACAGAGGTCTTTATAAGCATCTATATAATTCTCTCTGATTTCTAAGAGTTTTGTGTAATATTTTTCTGCCTCGCCAATATTACCGAGTTTGTCCTGACAGCTTGCCAGATAAAACAATGCTGTCGCATCAGATGGAGCAAGTTTTAAAACAGTTTCAAAATCTTTTTTTGCCTCAGAATATTGCTCAAGGTTAACATTAACAAGCCCTCGTAACTTAATAGCTTCACTATCTTTCTCGTGACCTTGAGTAATATAACTCTCCAATTGAGATTTTGCCTCGTTATAACTCTTTTCAGAAATTAAATCTTTTATAATATCTAATTCACCCATAGCCATATTATATTATAAACAAAGACTGTATCAAAAAAAACAAAATTTGATAAAAAAATCAGATTCTTCGCAAAATCGAAGAATCTGACTTATGTAAACCTCGGTTTATACACTTGCTAATTGCTCTTTTAAAGCGTTAACCGTATTTTCTAAAGAAGTTTTATCAAAAACATTATAAGTTGTTATATCAGCACTAATTTTTTTATTCAAACCTGCAAGAACTTTCCCCGGACCGATTTCAACAAATGTATCAACACCGTTTTCTATCATATTTTGAATAGTTTGACTCCAGTGTACTGATGAATAAATTTGTTTAGGCATTTTTGATTTAAATTCATTAGCCAAAATGGTTTCATTAGCATCAACATTTGTAATAACAGGTAGTTTAGCATTATTTAATTCAAACCCCGCCAAGTATTCTTCAAATTTTTTACCTGCATTTTCCATATATTTTGAATGGAACGCTCCCGATACAGCAAGAGGTACAACACGTCTTACACCGTTAGCCAATAAATAATCACTTGTTGCTTTAACAGCGTTTTCATCACCTGTAATAACCACCTGTGCAGGGGAATTATAATTTGCAACATCAACGTAACCGACTTTTGAACCTTCTTCCAAGCCTGATTTTAATTGTTCTTCTGTTGCATTAAGAACCGCTGCCATAGCTCCGCCTTTGGTTTCACCCATCAAATCCGCTCTTTTTTGGATAAGTTTAAAGGTAGTTTCCAAATCCATAACCCCTGCTGTGTACATAGCACAATATTCACCCAAACTGTGCCCCGCAGTGTAATCAGGATAAATATTGAGCAGTTCTTTTAATGACTCTAATAAAGCAATAGATGTCGTAACTATTGCAGGCTGAGTGTTAACTGTCAGTTTTAAATCTTCTTCCGGTCCATCAAAACAAATTCCAGAAACGCTTTTACCCAAAACTCTGTCTGCAGTATCATAAACCTTTTTTGCATTTCCATAATTTTCATATATATCTTTTCCCATTCCGACAGCTTGTGCGCCTTGTCCGGGGAATATAAAAGCGATTTTTTTCATTATTTTTCTCCCAATTATCTAAATACTTTTTAGCTTTATTACGTTTAACACCTTTTAATTATACTACAAGAATAACAATGTTTTTTGATTAATAAATATTTGAATAGCACCAGTAACTTCGCATAACTTTTTTTACATAACTTTGGGTTTCCGGATAAGGTATTTTTTCCACAAAATCATCTATATCATCATATTTTAAAGTATTTATCCAGTTTACAACACTTCCGCCCCCGCCATTGTATGCAATAACGGCATAAATATCCTTGCCGAAAAGTTTTGTTTTCATCTGAGTATAAAACAAACTTCCAAGCCTTATATTTGAGTCGGGATTCAAAAGGTTGTTACTTATTCCATAAGCATTTGCTATCTCGTTTGCAGTCGCAGGCATTAATTGCATTAATCCGACCGCTCCAACCGGACTAACAATATCTTTATTAAAATGACTTTCTTCACGAATTATGGAAAGTATCAAAAACGGATCCTGTGAATTTTTATATTTTTCCACAATGTCAAAATAGTTCAAAGGATAAACTAACCGCCATCTTACGTCATCAAATTTTGGTTTGGGGTAAATATTTTTCATCGCCTTTTCCGCAATAATAGCAGACTGTACAAATTTACCCTGTTTATATAATATCCAGCTTTCTACAAATTTATTACCTTTATACAATTCTGATACAAAATCATAATCCCCAAGTGATATCAATCTTGATGCCATATCACGCTCATTTCTGTCTTCACAAGGAAAAACAACCGGTTTAGATTTTATATTTGTTTCTATAAAAAGGTCTTTGTTTTTATTTAATTTTGCATAAGCTCTGTAACTATAATAACTGTCAGGATAGTTTGTTAAAACCCCTTTGTAATAATTACTTGAAATTATAGGATTATGTTTATGTTCATATATTTTCCCCAGCCAAAACATTACCGCTGGTGATGTATCTGATTTTTTAAAATGAGAAAGGTGCTTTTTACCTAACAAAATAGCCTTTTTATATTGTTTCTTGGATATTTGAATATAAAATGTATTATACAATGCCTCAGCAGAAAAATTACTGTCCGGATATTTATCATAAAGCTGCTCGTAAATCTTGTATTTTATATCACCCTCTGAATATTTAGCCTTTAAATACAAAAGATAATCTATTGCTTTTGTTTTTGGATAAGTATTTAATAAAACCGTCACTGTTTGGAGTTTATTATCAGATAATGAAACATACCCGTCGATTGCATCATACATATCTTGACGGTCAACAAAAGTTGAAAAATATTTTAACCCGTTTTCGGTAAGGCTTTTTGCCAGCGAATAATTTCCTCGTTTAAACTCGTTTTTGGCATATTTCGCCCAAGCCACCTTCAAAGGTGATTCCGAATAGTATTTTGAAGCCTCTGAATATAGTTCTCTGATAAAATAAGATTCTGCCAGAGCAAAACTATCATTATGGTTTAAAGCTATTCCGAGCGCTGAAATTTTATTTATAGATTGCTGCACAAATCTACCGTCAGGCGATAATTTAACATATCTGATAAAATGGTTTAAGGCTTTATGCTTTAAGTCTTTTCTTATCCAATAAATATTACATTTTTGAGCAGATTTCATATCAATACTGGCAACATAATATTCAGATGCAAGTGCATAATCAGTATCAGGATAATATTTTATTATATGAACAAAATGCTTTCTTGCCGAGTCAGATTTCAAATCATACAACAGCATTGCAAGGTTATATTCGCTGACGACATATAATTGAGAATGAGGGTAAATAAACAAAAGCATTTTATAATTTCTGATTGCTCCGTTTACATCACCGATAAGAGTTGCACATCTTGCCTGCCTAAATAGAGCAGGAGTTTTTATGTTAGAAAACAAAGAAACCTTGCCAAAATGTCTGTATGCAATTTTATAATCACCTTTTTTATATAACTCTAAACCTGCTGAATACTCTTTGGTATCATTGATTTCTGAAAGTTTTGAATATATTAAACATGTTCCACATATTGATATAAAAATTATAAATACTAATGCAATAATTTTGTCCTTCATAAGTATATTATACAATAAGTAAATTATAGTTTATCGAAGGACTTTGTCCTTCGCTAAACTATGGTCGTTAGGACGTTAAGTCTTTAAGACTTTAGGTTCATTTAGTCGGCAAAGCCGACTAATATATAATAATATACAGCCA
>CACZPS010000063.1 GCA_902783125.1 uncultured bacterium
CTGTTATAGAACCCCACATTATCGACTTTTTGCGGGGCAGTAAGCACGAAATTGATAAATAATTATTCGTGCAGCATACTGCTCGCTCGTACTATAGAAATAGAAAAATTAGTAGTTAAAAATTGAATGCACGCAAGGTTGATAAAAACCGTTTTGTAGAGAAATTTCTACTAATTTTTCTATTAAAATAGTGTTGATAGAAAAAGATTATACAACGCTAAAACTTAAGTTTGAAAAATAGAACAAATCATAATCTTGAAGTCCTTAAAAAATTAGATAGAATTTTATTCACATTTATTAGGACAAGGCAAACCGAAAAAAGTTGCAATTACAGCAGTTATGCGGAAAATGCTACTTACTGCTATGGGTGTTAAAAAAAATCAAAAACCTTTTGATCCAAATTGGTCAAAGAAAGTGCAGGCAAAATATCAAGAAAAACTAAAAGTAGCTTAAATTAAAAATTATCCGAACAAGTTGTCTTGCAACAGCTTTACGGGCTCTACGAGGTGATTTTCCTTCTGATAATTTTTTTTGATAATATTTTTTTGCTTCTTCATCATAGCGTACCTGAGAAACGCTTATTGAAAAAAATATGCTGTTTAATCTTCGATTACCCATTTTATTGTTTTTGTATTTATCCTTTTTCCCACTTGAGTTAGGAACAGGTGGTATGCCTGCATAATTTGCTAATAGACTTTCTGTCATTACTTTTCCTTTTATTTCAATAAAAATTTCCACTGCTCTTATTGCAATTATTCCCTTTATTGTCATTAATTTTTTTGCTTTTTTCGGCATATTTTTTTCTAACTCTTTTTCATATTCTTTTATGTTTTCTATTGTTAACTGTAAAATTTTGCCTTGATTTCGATAGATAATCTCGTCATTATTTATCAGCCATTTTATTGCTTTCTGTGTCGTTAAATCATTAAACGAAAGAATTTTCCCTCTTGTATAAGCTATCATTTTAATATTATTAATTATTCTTGTTCTTTCTATAAGTTAATAGTTACAATGATAATTTATTGGTGGTTGTTTCGGTGGCCGAATGTTTTATTATATGGGCGATTGAGGCACTTCCCTCAAAAGGAGAATGAGGTAATCGAAATGTCCGGAATGCCCGGTTATTAGGATAAAAAAGTCCGGCGATTTTCCATAAATTTTCTTGATATTGCTGAATTTGCCCGACGTGTTTGAATTTTAGCGCCGGACAAAATAGAAAAATTTGTATAGTTAATATGATTATTTTTAGGAATTTGTTTTATTTTTGTTCAATATTGTTCAAAAGTCCGTATAATTAGCATTTTAGCGTTCACAAAATTTGCAAAATTTTAATAAAAAATTTAAAGAAATTTGCAAAATGAGGTAATTGAAAAATAATTATCGTTTGAAAGTCGGAAGTAAAATTTTTAAGGGGAAATTGCTTCCCTGACCTTGTTTTATAAATATTTTGTCGAAATAAATTTCAAAACTATAAAAGCACTTTTCTAAAACTAACCGTAAAAAATAATTTTATGCAATTTGTCAATCGGAATTAATACTAAACTCGGAAGCCCCGCAACTTGTGCCTTTTATATTTTTAATTATTTCCCATAATATATTATATTTACCCCTGACGCACCGAATACTAAGCAAAAAGATTCTTCGACTTTTTGCTCTGGATGACTATATTTAGACATTATCTACTACTATCCTAAATCTTTAGGATATGGGAAAAATTAGCAATTTATATTTACAACCCGACACAAATGCCCCAATAGAGAATTTTTTGACACTTTAAAAATGTGGTTGACTATAAAAAATGTAAAAACTTAGAAGTGTAAAAGAAAATTTGACGGTTATGTGTTATACTATAATACATATAGATATCTATTGAATAAAAAAATGATAACACCAATCAATGTTAGAGAATATACTAATTCCTACATCTCCTGTCCGTCTTAAAAGGGACACGTTAGTAATCTGCAAATAAAAACAAGGAAAATTTATGACAACAAAAGGTATCAGAGGCGCAATTACGGTTGAAAAAAATACTCAGGACTCAATAAAAAATGCAACCATTGAACTGTTAAAAGAAATGGTCGAACAAAATAACATTGATAAAACAAAAATTTCTCACGTTATTTTTACCCTGACGAAAGATTTGAACGCACAATTTCCTGCTAAATTTGCCCGACTTGAATTTGGCTGGGATAAAGTGGCTATGATGTGCTATCATGAACTTGATGTGCCTGATTCACTTGAAAAATGTTTAAGAGTACTTATTGTTCTGAATTGCGAAGAATATTTTGAACCCAAATTTGTCTACCTGAAAGGTGCAAGTCATTTACGTAAATAATTCTTTATAATCAATATCCAGTGCTGACACTATTTTCATAACCTTTGATAAACATAACCTTGGGGCATTATCAGCTTCAATCTTTTTCAGATAATTTTTGTTTATCCCTGTTTTTTTGGATAATTCATTTATCGTTAAATTTTTTTCTTCTCTTATCCTTTTTAAATTAGTTGCCACTCTTGTTAACAATTTTAATTTATTTCTTTTCATATAATACATTTCCAATGTCTTTACATCAGAAAGTATAACATTGATCATATACAATGTAAAGTATTTGTATAGACATTGGAGATGCTATGAAAAAGAAACTATACAGAAGCGGAAATGCATGGGCATTATTGATACAAAAAGCGATAATAGAACTGTTGGATATCGACCCTGAAAATGATGAGGTTGAGCTTGAGATAGAAAATAAGACCCTGAAAGTGCGCAGATATAATGAAAAAAATACTAATAGTTGATGACAGTCCGGCATGGAGAGTGTTTCATAAAAATAATATTGAAGAAGTTTTTCTTGAAGCTGATATTGATGAATATAAAATAGACCTCACAATATCAGGCAGAGAAGGATATGATTTTGTTATGCAAAATAACGAAAATCCTTATGATATAATCATTTCCGATTTGCAGATGGAGGAGGATTTTGTTCCAAAATACGCAGGGGAATGGTTTGTAGAACAAGTTAAAACCTTTAGTAAATATTTCAATACAAAAATCATTATCTGCTCAGGGTGTTATAACATAAAACAAATTGCAGAGAGTCTGTCTGTGGATTATATTCCAAAAAGACTTGCAGTGTCGGATATAAACCAATATAAATCAAAAATAATAGAAAATTTAGGATTATAAACAGTAGGTTATTAATATATCGTTTCCGATTTTTGAAACAGAGTCTGTTTTAAAGCACTTTGTTTCAGATATGTTTTGAATAAAATCCCCGTCGAAACAAGATTTTCCGCTATTATCGTTTAGGATTTTCGGTGCAACAAAATGATAAACTTTATCGACTTTTACATTCTTTATAAAATCGCCTGACAATTTACCTCCGGCTTCGACAAAAATTGATTTTATTTTCATCTCATATAATTTTTGGGTCAAATCGTTCAAATCAATTTTATTGTTATTTGTTTTACATTTTAGCAGAGTAACATTATCCGGCAGGGGTAGGGGTAAATTATTAAAATTTTCTGAAGTAACAAGTATAATATCTCCTTGTTGGTATATTTTATAATCAAAATTGGTTTTAAAATTAGTGTCAAGTATAATTTTTTGTTTATGCTTCATCTCGGGATTATCGGCTATAACCGTAGCAGATGATGTGAGAATTGCATCATATTTTTTACGGAGAGTGCGGGCATAATCTCTTGATTCGGAGGATGTTATCCATTTAGAATCGCCTGTTGATGTGGCGATTTTGCCGTCAATTGTTGTTGCTGTTTTTAATGCCACAAACAGCCTGTTTTGTTCAACATCAGTAAAAAATACTTCATTCAGTTTTCTGGATTCTGCTTCTAAAACACCGGTTATAACTTCAATCCCTGCATTTTGAAGTTTTTTTATTCCGCCCCCGTTAACTTTTGGGTTATTATCACGACAACCGATAACCACTTTTTTTATTCTACGTTCAATTATTAAATCAGCACAAGGCGGAGTTTTACCGTAATGCGAACACGGCTCAAGATTAACGATTAGGGTTCCGTCTTTTTCAGACCCGTCGGTCAGTTTTAATAACGCATCTCGTTCTGCGTGGGATTCACCATATTTGTGGTGATAACCTTCGGAGATAATGCTATTATTTTTATCCAAAACAACACACCCGACCATCGGATTGGGAGAAGTATGACCTTCTCCGTTTTTTGCCAGTTCTAGACATCGCCACATTAATTTTTCATAATTAATCATGTTTGTATTTTAACTCAAATAATGATAAAATTTAATATATCAGGAGAAAATATGGAATTAAAGTATTTAGGGCATAGTGCATTTGAAATAAGAACAAACTCCGGAGTTATATTAATAGATCCGTTTTTGGTAAAGTGTCCTGATTTTGATTATTCTAACACTACGGATATTTTTGTGACCCATGGGCACGCTGATCATTTGGGTAAAGCGCCACAGATAGCAATAAAAACGGGTGCACTTATTACTGCGGTATTTGAACTTGCAAAATATTGTGCAAGATATGGGGTAAATGTTAACGGTATATCATTGGGCGGCTGGATTAGCTATGACTGGGGCAGAGTGATAGCATTACCGGCTTTTCATTCAAACTCGTCAGATGACGGGACCTATACAGGATGTCCTGTGGGGTATCTGTTTGAAATAGAAGGTAAACGGATATTTCACTCGGGAGATACTTGCTTAAACAGTGAAATGAAGGTGATTGGAGAAGTTTACAAACCTGATATTGCAATATTACCAATCGGCGGGCATTATACAATGGATGTAGAAAATAGTATTATTGCATCTGACTGGATCGGAGCAAAAACGGTTATTCCGATGCATTATAATACATTCCCGCAAATAAATGCTGATATCGATTTATTCAAATCTGAAATATCTAAAAAGGGTAAAAATCCTTTAATATTAAATATAGAAGAAACCATTACATTATAAGAACAGGAAACAAAAAATGGCGAAGATTAGTTTGAAAAATTTAGTTGTATTAACGAGTGCATTAGTATTATCCGGCGGAGCAGGTTTTACACTTGAATCCCCAAAACAAATTGAGTTGGATTTGAATAGTGCATCTCAAAAAACCATTCAACAAAATGTGATTAATTCAGAAGGGCTTAGTATAAAAGACAAGTTTGAAGCTAAAGAAAAGAATGTTGAAATAAGAAATTCCTCATCTTCAAGTTCTAGTGTTTTTAATTCGGCAGTTGATAATGCAATAACAATCCCTTTTGATAAAGTAAAAAAAAACGATAATGAAATAACGGATTTAAAATATAATGGGATTGCGCCGACTTCGGATATGAAACGTATTAACAAAAATTACAAATCCGAATTGAAGGCGCAAGATAAAGCTGCTAAAGATGCTCAAAGAAAGGTAGATAAAAAACTTAAGCAAGATGCAAAACAACTGAAAAAGCAAGCTAAATTATCCGAAAAATCAGAAGAAGCTCAGCAAAAGTATTCTGAGAAGCAAGCAAAAAAATTGGAAAAACAAAAATTAGCAGAGCAAAAAAAACAATTAAAATCAGAATCAAAACAGCTCAAAAAAGAGGCAAAAGAGGAAAAAATATCCGAAAAATATGATTCTGATATAATATCGCAGAAAGATTTGAAAAAACAAAGAAAATTGGAGAGAAAAGCTCAAATCAAAGCAGAAAAAGAACGATTAAAACAAATAAAAGAAAATGATAAAATTGTTAAAAAGGCAGAAAAAAACAAATTAAAACAAGCAAAATCAGATGAAAAAGCAAGAAAAAAAGCACTTCGTAAAGCAAATAAAGAAAATTCTCAAAACAATGGAAAAGAACGGGAAGTTCAACTTTTAAATACTAAAGATGACGCCCAACAATTGCAAGTTGCGCCGCAGAAAGATAAAACTACCAAAGATGATTTTATTCAAAATCAATTATCTGATAAAGAAAATAATTCAGTGGAACAAAATTCGACAGACATTCTGACTGATAAAGCGGAGAAACAGAAAGATCAGAAAAAAGATGACTCCGATAAGATTAAAGATTCCGGCGTTATAAATGATGAAGAACTCATTAAACAAGCTGAGTATGATGAACTTTTTGGAGATGAGGATAGAAAGAATATTAAAAAATCTGAAAAGAAAGAGAAAGATATAAAATCTGAGGAAAGTACTCCTGCAATTATTTCAGTAGAGCAGCAAAAGTTTTTGCAAGAAAATGTGGGAGCAGATATTTCTCCAGCGAAAGTCAAACCCGCTGTAAAGTTTGAGGATGATAAAGAGCTGATTGCAATTAATTCAAAAATAAAAAAAGATAATACAAATATTGATCTTTATTATGAAAGGGCGCAGTATTACTTAAATCATGAAAAATGGGACAAAGCACTTGAAGAATGTAATTGGATACTTGAATTTAAACCTATGTATGAAAAGGCGTATTACGCAAGGGCTGTTGCAAAGAAATATTTAAATGATACAGAAGGTGCAATTGATGATTTAAAACATGCGATATATCTAAATCCGTCAGATTATTCTTATCTAATGTGCGGGAATATTAAATATGAGAATAAAAAAGATTTTCAGGGTGCAATAGAAGATTATACAAAGGCATTGCAATATAATCCAAAATCAAAAGATGCACTCATAAATCGTGCATTAGTTTATGAGAAAATAAATAATCTTGAATTGGCAATAAAAGATTATGAGTCATTGATTGCATTAAATGATGCAGATGATAAGGCTCATATATCAATGGGGAATATGTATGATAAACAAAAAGAATATAAATTAGCAATATATCATTACTCAAAAGCTTTAACCGGAAAGAAAACTGATGCGCCAATTTTATACAGTATCGGAACCGATTATTATAATCTTGAGGATTATAATAACGCTATTCGTTCTTTTTCAAAGAGTATATTAGCTGAGCCTGAGCAAAAAGATTCATATATTGCGCGAGCTGCATGTTACGAACAAATTGGTGATAAACAAAATGCTTTAAATGATTATACAAAAATTATAGAGATGGATACGGAATATGTGAAAGGATACAATAGCAGAGCATTAATAAAGGTTCAGTCAGGTGACTATGAAGGTGCGATTGAAGATTATAATATTGCAATAAATTATGCGCCCCGTTCTGCTGATATTTATTATAACAGAGGAATTGCAAAGTTTGAAAATAAAGACTTTGAAGGTGCAATAAACGATTTCACAAAGGCAATTTCTTTCCGCCCTGATGATTCAAAATATTATTTTAACAAGGGTGTTGTGCTTGAAATGGTTCAGAATGATGAGGAAGCTATGCTCAACTATGAGAAAGCAATTGATTTTGATTCAAAATGTTATCAGGCATATATGGCGAGAGCGTTGTTGTATATCAGACACGGTAAAATAAAAAAAGCTATGACAGATTTGAATAAAGCTGCTAAAATATGCCAATCTAATCCTGATATTTACTATAATAGAGGAGTTATTGAATATAAAACCGGCGATAATGAATCTGCATTAAAAGACTTTAACCGTGCGATTTATCTTAATCCTAAGCATACAGGAGCTTTAATAAATCGAAGTGCATTGAGATATGTATTAAAAGATTATGAAGGAACTGTAACTGATTGTACGAGGGTACTTGAAGTTATCCCTAATAATCCGACGGCATACTTTAACAGAGGAATGGCTTATTTAAGATTGCAGGATTATGCCAAAGCATATCTGGATTTTTCAAAATCATTAGAACTTGACGAATCTAATGATGAATGCAGAAAATATCTTATTTATACAAAGAAAAAGTTAAATAAAGGAATTACAACCTAAGTAATCTTTAAAAACTTGATTTTTCTTAAAAATGTTTTGGTTTTAAACAAAATCAAATACCTAAAAATTCTTGTTATAAGTGATTCTTGGTGTATTAGTGCTCTTTTGGTTAAAACATAGGTTTTTAGAGATTACCTTGTGTTAATTTTGTAACAAAAATTACTTATTTTGAAATTAGATAAGAAAAAATAGCTTTATTATAGTGTAGCTATAATTTTTGCTAAGAGTTTTTTTATGATATCAGGTATTAATAATTCAGCCAAAAATATATTTGCAAATAGCAGTGATATGACAAGTCGATTGCGGGCTTCAGGTAGTACGTCATCTGAATCCGGATATAGGGATTTATCAAGAAAAGATATACGTTCTGTCACTTCGATAAAAAAAGATGAGGTGGAATACGAGATTGATAAAATGATGTATGATCAAAAGAAATCTTTCGATGATGAGGAATGGGATAGAATTGGGGACATGTTTAAATAATTTTCTCTATTAATTTAAGAATTTTTTCGGATTGATTGATTATTTGGAATATTATTGCTTAAAAGTTTTTGATGTATGAAATAAAAAAGGTGTCAAATTAAACAGAAACCCTAAAGTCTGACAAAATAAAAAAAGTCGGTTTTAGGGTTTCTATTTAATTTTAAGCGTCTTTTTTTTAATATTATCCAACTAAACGATTTAGTTTTTCCAATTTACGTTTGTGAGCTTCATCTTTTTGGAAAATCATTATATATTCGTGTTTGAATATATTGAAACCGCCGGCTAAAGCTCTGTAACGCCATAAATTAGCGTCTTTACCTTTAGCTTTTTCGTTACCTTGCATATCTTTTACAATAGTGGTTTTATGTCGGAAACCTATGCGTTTCATTCTTTCCTGACATTCAAAGCCGAGAGAAACAATTTCACCATCAGCGTATTTATCACCTATTATTAGTGCCGCAAAACGTTTATCTTCTAAAAGGTCGTATCCGTTTTGTGCAACCTTTTCAAATCCGTCATAAAACGCTTCTGTTGTATCGCAGTTTGAAAGGTCTTCTTTTTTGTCTGAGAATTTAATTATATCATCATAAGGCGGGTGAAGTATAAGTAATTGAGCCTTGTCTTTCATCATAATATCAAGTCTTGCTTTAATTTTTTCTTTGGCAATTTGGCTTGCTGAATCTGCACATATAATGTTTACATCTGTAACAAGCTGTTTTGCTGTAAATTTTTCAGACACTTTTTCAGCGAGTTCATCTTTCAGTTCAACTCCAATACAACGTCTGCCCATATTAAGAGCTTCTATACCGGATGTTCCCGAACCAAAGAAAAGATCTAATACAACATCGTTTTCCTTAGTGTATCTCCAGAACAGCTGTTGAGCAATTTGCGGTATAAAATTACCGTGATATTCGTTAGAGTGTCCGCCTTCTTTTAATCTTGAAGGAAATTCCCACAGTGTATCAGTTTTTACATAATCATAATCTTTCCAAGATTTTAGGTTAATGTCGTTATACGCAACAGTTTTTACCTGCGGCGCAACAGCTAAATCAGGTCTGATTTCAATAATTTTCGTATTTGTTCGTCTGGCCATTAAAATATCTCCATTTCCCAATAGACAAATTGTAACGGATTGTGAACTTTTTTTTATCAGACATTTTAAGGAAATAGTTATTGTTTTTTACACTTTTTGGAGGATAAATAACAGTTTAGTGAATGACTTTGTCCTTCATTAAATGACATTAAGGCATTAGACATTAAGAAAAATTTTTTTAAATATTTAAAAATTTGTCGAACTTTAGCCTGAAAAGATTATTCATTTAGAGATATACTTTATGCTAAGCCTCGTCTTAAATGGCAGGGGTAAATATATTTTATAAATATAAAGATATAAAGGCGTTGTAGCGTTGAGTTGTATGTTACACAGTATCTGACAAATTGCTTAAATTTACACGTCATCCTTAGCTTATTTCAGTGTTCGCATATCAAATTTCATCTGTCGGTATGTTCACTTTGCGAACTTACCGCATCATCAAAAAAAATATTTTCAATTTACAAACTTCAATTCATGTAATCCGTTAGCCCAGTCACGAGCGAGCATTTCGCCTTTACCCTCAGGTTTTACCTTAATAATTCGAAGAAGTCCATCTCCTGTTTGAATAACAATCCCATTTTTGTCAGCTTTAACTATTTCTCCGATTTCGGCTTGTTTTGAACCATCTTCAACTTTTGTTGTCAAAACCTTGATGATTTTATTGTTATACATAAAATAAGCACTTGGCGAATGGTAAACCCCTCTGACTAAGTTGTGGATATCTTTTGCAGATTTATTCCAGTCGATAAGGGTTTCCTCTTTTTTGAGTTTATCAGCCATACAAACCCCTTCCTCACACTGAGGACAGGGATAAATTGTATTATTATAAAGTCCTATTAACGTTTGTTCTATCAATTCGGGTGAATCCTCTGATATCTTCAACCACAAATCTTCACAAGTCATATCATCAGGAATAGAGATTTTTGATTGCATACAGATATCCCCGCAATCAAGTCCAAGCTCTGTTATCATAGTGCAAATACCCGTTTCTGTATCACCGTTGATAATACATCTTTGGATAGGGTTTGCTCCACGATATTTTGGCAAAAGTGATGCGTGAAGATTAATTGTTTCATATTTTGGAATATCCAAAACCTCTTGAGATAAAATTTGACCAAATGCAAAAGTAACAAAAAAATCAGGTTCATATTTTTTCAGAGCTTCAATAATTTCAGGCTCTTTTCTTATTGATTTTGGCTGATAGAGGGGTAAATTTTTTTCTAGAGCATACTCTTTTATAGGAGATGCTTTTAAATGTTTTCCTCGTCCTGCGGGTTTATCAGGCTGAGTGACAACCGCAAGTACATCAATTCTGTCTGAATTACACAGATAATCAAGTGATTTAACCCCGATGTCAGGTGTTCCGAAAAATATTACTTTTATTTTATTATCCATTTTTATTTACCCCTCACCCTACCCTCTCCCCAACGGGGCGAGGGAATTGAGATTTGTTAACCCTTGCCTAATTCTTTGTCCAGTTCCGGTTCGTCAAGAAGTTTATCAACCTCAACCGGCGGAAGATTATGTTCAGAAAGAACCTTATCAGCTTCAAATCTGTTTGTGGAATGGTCAATAAATAACACTCCGTCAAGGTGATCGTTTTCGTGTTGAATGCAACGGGCAAGAAGTGTTCCGTCTTTAGCCTCTAACACAAACGGTTTACCGTTTCTATCCAGTGCTTTTACCATAACATTTTTATATCGTCTAACTTCCGTATATGCTTCCGGAAAACTCAAACACCCTTCCTGTGAAAGTGTCGCACCCGATTTTTTAATAATCTTAGGGTTAATAAACACCATAGGTTTTAAAGGTTCATCTCCGGTTGAACAGTCTATTACAAACACTCTCACATTCTCACCAATCTGAGGCGCTGCAAGCCCGACCCCGTTATTCATATACATTGTGTCAAAAAGGTCTTGTACCAATGTTTTTATCTTTGCTGATACCTTATGAACCTCTTTTGATTTCTCTCTTAACGACGGTGTTCCGTATGTCAAAATCTTTTTTATAGCCAATTTTCTAACTCCTACTTCTCTTTCTAAAATTATATCACGACTTTATAATAAAATAATAAATTTTTATTATATAAATTCCTTTATATTTTTTAATTATTATTCACCTCAAATTCAGTAATCACATGGGATTGAGCATGTTACAAATCTTTACAAACCCAGATTTTCATGGCAATTTAACCAGCAAAAAAAACTTTATATAAGTAAGTTGATGGGATAAGGAACAGAGTAAGATGGTAAGTTCAACAAACTACAGTATCAGAATAACTCAAGGCTCAGGTTCTTCTGTTGCCGCTTCTAATCCTGTCAGGTTTAACCAAAAGAAAGAGGAAGTAAAAAAACCTGAAAAAGTTCAGGACGCAAAGATTAAGTTCCATAAAATAAAAGAAAGCGATAAATATACTGTTCATGGTGAATGGGCTGAAGATTACGCAACAAAAATCGAAGTAGAAACCTCAACAAAAGAACTCGAAAAAAATATGGAACTTATGAACAGATATAAACTTATTACCTTCAAAATGCCATCAAAACGGATAATTACTTATTTAAAAAATTGTTATAAAATTGATAATATTGAAGCGCCGGAAAGATACAAAGGCGCAGGAACAAAAGCTGTTCAGTCCGTATTAGACAGAAGCCTTGCGGACAAAGATACCCAAGGCAGATTAGTTGTTTATGCTGAAATAACTGATGGTCAGTCGTCACCTGCGGGGTTCTTCTATAAACTCGGATTCAGATTTGTTGACAAATCAATGAATGAGATTATGGAAGAATGGTTAAAGAAAAATATTGAAACAGAAGCCCCAAAAATAACAGGCATGATGTATCTTCCTAAAAACCATATTAATAAACTGATGATGTATAACAGGAATTTCTTATAAAAAGGCTCCAGTGCACTAGGGCTCTAAGAATTAGTTTCGGCAGGCACTTCAAGGTTTTATAAATATAATAAAACTTTTAAATTATATTCAAAAAAAGAAGTTTTTAGAGGTGGTCTAAAATTATTAACTAACATTTTCCAAGTTTATTGACCTTATATTTAATAATTTTATTAAGAATGGATTGAGGAAGTTTAGAAACAATCGATACAAGTTTTGAATCTGTGCCGACACAATATGACGATTTTGGATTTTTTAATCTGTCGGCTTTTGCGACTGTTTTCACGACTTCTTCAACACTTAACCCGCTTTTCTCATTTTCAAAGGCATTGTTTTTTAAATATTCGCATTCATTTTTATAATTTGTAGAGTTTTCGATTGTCTGAGAATTTTCTCTTATAGATTTTGACCATAAAGGTGTTGCGATAACCCCCGGTTTTATTGATACAACTTTTATACCGCGTTTGTTTTCCAGCATAAAAGAATTAAAGAGGATATCAAGCGCACGTTTTGAAGAACAGTATGGTGAAATAAACGGAAATAATCCATAACTTGCCATAGAGCTGATATTTATTATTTTTCCGTTATCCATAATATCAATAAGCCCTTGCGATAATTCTACTGCCCCAAAAACATTCACATCAAACTGACGGCGCAATTCTGAAATAGGAATAGTTTCCAACGCTCCTGCAACAACACAGCCGGCAACATTGATTATTGTATCTATTTTGTTTGTTTTGGATTTAATATATTCAACAGTTTCTCTTATTGTTTCAGGTTTTGCATAATCAACATAAAATGGGATAATATTTTTTGAAATATTCTGAAGTTTTTCTGTTTTTTCTTCATTTCTGTATCCGCCAAAAACGATATTATCTTTTGCAAAATACTTTGTTAAGGCTTCACCTATTCCCGATGTTGCTCCTGTTATTATATATGTTTTCATATAAAAACTCCCCCAAATTACTGCTTATTTTAAATAAAGTATAGCATAATTTATTACTAAAATTTAATATTAACCCGACCTATTGACCCTTCGTAAAACAAAGTGTATTATAAATATAGCATTTACTGATTTATAAGGAAAATTTATATGAAAAAACTTTTACTCTACGTAACTCTTGTATTTTTGTTTATTATCGGACTTAATCATAAAGTAGTGGCAGAAGCACCTGCAACAGAAGTAAGAGCGAGTCATATTCTTGTGGGGAATTATTATCAGGCAGAACAAATCCGCAAAGATATTGTAGACGGTCAGGGTTCTTTTGAATCATACGCACAAATTTATTCAAAATGTCCGTCAGGAAAAAACGGTGGGGACTTAGGGTATTTTAAACGAGGTCAGATGGTGCCGCAGTTTGAAGTTGCTGCCTTTAATCTGCCTGTGGGAGAGATTTCCAAACCAGTATGGACTCAATTTGGCTGGCATATCATAAAAGTTACCGACCGAAGATAGATTTCAAACTTCACCCCGCCCTTAAATCTTTTAGAAGAGGGTACAAATATTTGAATTTGCTTGCATATTCATACAAATGCGGGTGAGATTCTGTTTTAAACAGCCAAGCACTAATTTTTATGGGAGAAAATATATATTTTAATAAAATATACTCTACAATTTATACACAATGAATGCGAAAAAAATAATTTAATATTAAAATTAGGCAACTTTTAGATTTTTATTAATACTTGATTTGTACTTTCTTTGCCAAATTTGGCTCAAATGGTTGTTATGGTTTTTGGGACACTTTTGAAATTGGGTTTTGAGCTGTTTAATCGCCGTATTTGGCATTGTGTTTGAATTATACCCGCTTCCCTCAGTCTGAGCATTACTGTCCATGATAATTTCAAGTTACTTCTAACAAGTTAAAATACAGTTGTTTATAGGATTCTGAGTGTTCTTTCTTTTGTGGTTTGATTGATAATTTTGTAAAAAGTCCATTTTTTGCAATCGTAATTAGAGTTTAAAAAAACATTTTTACAAAATTCTTGTAATTTTTGCATTAATCTAATAAGAATAAATGCAATAATAGCAATACATATCTGCGTTTTTACTGCATTTTCACTTTTTCATAAAAACTTTTTAATTTTTAAGTTTTGTTTTATCCATTTGAAAAATAACTCTATTTGCCATCGTTGTTTATACAGTTCTGCTATTTCTTCCGAACTTCTATTAAAATCATTTGTTACTAACACTAATGAGGTTTTTCCTTCCCTTTGTACTATTACCTTTCTCAATGGTTTATCTGAATAATAGTTATATCTGCCATTACCTCTTAAACCTAAGTGATAATGTTCATTAGCATGGAATTTTCAGTAGCTTCAATTTCTCTTAAAGAAGAACAATTCCCAAGTTGTCCAAGAAGAATGGCGACAAATTGTTCCCAACACTTTAATTTTTTTGCTGCAAAATTCCCTTTGTATTTATCGACAATTCTATCGAATTTCCTGCGATTGATAGGTGTTAAATTTTTTCCGATTATGGTATTTTATATTGCATAGCGTGCTCCTAAATTCGAGTCTTGACAACCTTATTTTAGAGCAAAAGCAAGATTATTGCTCGCTATGCACTTTTTTTGTTAAAATTATCTCGGACAGTAGTGTACTCAAGGCCGAGGAAATAATAATTAAACTATAATTTACCCACTTACCCCTTAATGCCACCTTTCATAATATCATTAATAATGTATTTTTTGCCTAGCAAAAAGATAATAATAGCGGGTAATGCACATATAACCGAACAAGCAAGTAAATCCCCCCATTCAATTACTTCTCTGTAACTTCCTTTAAAAATGGCTAATCCTAAAGGTAACGTTCTCATTGATTCAGAGTTAGTGATAACCAATGGCCAAATAAAGCTATTCCAACTTGATATAAAAGTGAATATCGCTAATGTGGCAATAGCCGGCACAGCAAGCGGACACACAATTTTTATAAAGGATTGAAACTTATTGCAGCCGTCAATAATTGATGCTTCCTCAAGATCTTTAGGGAACGATAAAAAATGTTGTCGCATCATAAATACCCCAAATCCGCCAAATATCCCCGGAAGAATTAATGCAGGATAACTGTCAACAAGATGTAATTCTCTCATCAAAAAGAATAGCGGAATAATATTTACCTGCGGAGGAATAAACATTGTGATAAGTATTATAAAAAATATTAAATTTTTATACCTAAAACTAAATCTGGCAAACCCATATCCCGCCAATGTTGCAATTATTACCTGCCCTATCGTTGTTAAAACAGATACAAACAGACTGTTGAAAAAATACCTGAAAACAGGAATTGAGTTTGCAACGTGCGTGTAATTACGAAATGACAAATGGTTAATATATCCCGACATATCCGTATAATTTAATTCATTATTCCCGGACAATGATATCATAACCATTACGACGAACGGTGCTAACATACTTATTGCCACTAACATGAGAATTGTCGAAATAAAAAACCTTTTGAACATATACTAATTTTAGCATATTTTAGTACTTTGGGGGTAAATATAAAATTTGATATGTGTATATAATATTCCATAAAATAAATTACAAATACAATCGTTTCAAACAAAAGAGATAGCTCAAAATGAACTATCTCTTTACATGTATTATGCCGTACAGAAATCCGCGCTCTTGGATTATTGGCTGTTCACAATCTATCTTTTCGTTTTTCTTTTGCTTTGCAAAAGAGTCACTTCATTTGATTGTTCACAGGGACGTGACTAGGTTGCTTCGCAACCGTCGCACTTGCCAAAATCCGCTCTCTTGAATTTCTTTCACGCTCACAGAGTGTCGTTTTCGGCACTTTGTGCCTGTCAACTCCATCTGTTCGCCATCCGGCATAAATGCCGTACAGAAATCCGCTACTTGATTTCAACAGTAGCGCCAGCTTCTTCTAATTTCTTCTTAAGTTCTTCTGCTTCAGGCTTCTTCAAACCTTCTTTAACAGGTTTTGGAGCATTATCAACTAAGTCTTTTGCTTCTTTCAAACCAAGACCTGTGATTTCTCTAACTTGTTTAAGAACAGCAATCTTGTTAGCACCTGCTGAAGCTAATACTAAAGTTACTTCTGCATCAGCATCGTCAGCCGCAGGAGCTGCACCACCAGCTGCAGGAGCTGCTGCTAC
>CACZPS010000064.1 GCA_902783125.1 uncultured bacterium
AGGTGATTAAGTGATTAAGAAATCAGAAATTCTTAGTCACTTAGTCACGGTTCACTTAGTCACTGTAAATTATAGTTTAGCGAAGGATAAAGTCCTTCGCTAAACTGTAATTTACAATTCCCTCTATTTGTATTACAATTATAAGAAAAAAGGGGAGTTAAATGCGATACGATTTTGGCGAAGTAATCACAGCAATGGTTACCCCGTTTGATAAAAACGGAAAAGTTGATTATAACAAGGTTGAAGAACTCACATCATATTTATTGGAGAACGGTTCTGATTCCATTATTGTGACAGGGACAACCGGTGAATCACCTACTCTTATATATGATGAAGAATTAGAAATACTAAACAGTGCAAAAAGAGCTTCTCATAACACAAAAAAAATCATAATGGGTACAGGTTCAAATTCAACTGAAACTGCCGTTATGATGTCAAAGAAGGCTGAAAAAGAGGGGGCTGACGGTATTCTTACGGTAGTTCCTTATTATAACAAACCTTCTCAAAAAGGTATGATTGCTCATTTTTCTGCAGTTGCCGAGGCGGTTAAAATTCCTGTTATTTTGTATAATATCCCTTCTCGCACAGGGGTAAACATGACGGTAGACACGGCAAAATACTTAACTGAAAAATATAATAATATTGTTGCCATAAAACAAAGTTTTGGGGATTTGGATATTATCACTGATTACAAATTAGCTTTGCCAAATGATGTTGCAATATATTCAGGTGACGACAGTTTAACTTTGCCTATGTTATCAGTTGGTGCACACGGGGTTATATCAGTGGCTTCTCATCTGTTTGGGAACGAAATTAAATCAATGATTCGTAATTTTAAAACAGGTGATATAACGTCTGCAAGAAACATGCATTATCATTTATATCCGATTATGAAGAAGTTATTTATGGCACCTAATCCGGTTCCAGTAAAAGCTTGTTTGGCAAAGAAAGGGATTATTGATGAATTCGTTCGAAAGCCGCTTGTAACTTTAGATGATAACGAAAAGAAAGAGTTATTCAAGGTTCTGACTTCTATAAAGTTTTAGAAAATAGTTTAATGATTATAGCCATTTGGATATTAAATTATTTTCCGTTTTCAATTTTCCATTTTCCATTTAAAATAAAATTGATATTAAAATTATGAATTTAATTATAAGGAGAAATAAATGAAAAACAGAATTATCATGTTTTGGGCGATTGTGGCGATAGTCATCGTTTCCGTTTCTGTTCTTTTTTCAAAACCGACAAAATTCGGTTTAGATTTAGTTGGCGGATCAAGACTTGAACTTCAGGCACAAAAAACAGAAACAATTTCGAACATTACATCTGATATGATGGATAGTTTAACTTTTGCTATCAAAAAGCGTGTAAATGCAATCGGGGTAGCGGAAACACATGTTCAACGTGTCGGACAAGACAGATTATTGGTAGAAATTCCAAACATTTCAGATTTAGACCAAGCAAAAAAAATGATTGGTGATACTGCGGAGTTGGAATTTAAAAAGAATGTTGCTAAAAAAGGTGAAAAAGAAAAATGGGTTTCAACAGGTTTGACAGGTAAAGACCTCACAACGGCAAGAGTTGACACCGACCAAACAGGGAGATGGAGTGTCGGATTAGAATTCAATGCAACAGGCACAAAGAAATTCGCAGACCTTACAAGAGCAATGGTAGGGGAACAAATGGCAATCTTCTTTAACGGAGAATTGCAATCGGCACCTGTTATAAATGAACCTATTTTAGAGGGCAGAGCTCAGATTACAGGCGGTGGTGACGGATTTACGGCAGCACAAGCAAAAGAAATGGTTGATTTATTAAATGCAGGTGCTTTACCTGTTCCTGCGACAATTATTCAAGAAAACACTGTAGGCCCAACTCTTGGTAGTGACAGTATCCAAAAATCAGAAGTTGCGGGTATCATTGGTCTTGGATTAGTAATGTTATTTATGCTTTGCTATTACAGATTACCGGGGATTATCGCAGATATTGCATTATGTATATATGGAATTATCCTGTTTGCATTGTTTAAAACAATCGGCGTAACCTTGACTCTGGCAGGTATTGCAGGGTTTATCCTTTCTGTTGGTATGGCGGTTGATGCTAATATTCTTATCTTTGAAAGAACAAAAGAAGAACTCAGAGCGGGCAGAACCTTATATACCGCAATTACGGCAGGCTTTGACAGAGCCTTCACCAGTATTTTTGATTCAAACATGACAACAATTATTACCTGCGCAATTCTTTACTGGAAAGGAACAGATATTGTTAAAGGTTTCGCTTTAACACTGGCGCTTGGTGTAGTTATATCTATGTTCTCAGCAATTACGGTTACTAAAAACTTTATGTTGCTGATGTTTGGGACAAAAACACTTACTAACCCTTGGTTGTTCGGACTAAGAAAAGACGAAATCGGAACTGCTTATCAGGCAACCGAATCTAAGAAAGAAAACGCTAAATTTGGCGTGTTAGACTAGGGATAATATTACAATAACGTAGGTCAGGCAATGCCTGACAGTATATATAAGGAATTAGAAAATGAAATTTGAATTAAATATAGTTAAATACAGAGTTTTATGTTTATGCATATCAGCGCTATTATTGATTCCATGTTTGGGGGCGATGATATATTCATCGGTTGTATCTCCGACACATACACCTGTTAAGGTTAGTATTGACTATACGGGTGGTACAATCCTTCAATATGGTGTAAAAAACGATGTTACAACAAAAGATATTGGGGTTTTAAGAAGTAACCTTTCAAAAGACGGAATTGAAAACCCTGAGATACAGATAATCAATGTAAACAGTAATCAAAATTCTGCTATTAAATCATTGATTTCAATTAGAACAAAGTTTATTGAAAACGGCTCAGGAACTGACACAAAAATCACTAAAATTGTTCAATCACAATTTAAAGATGCACAGTTAGACCAAATCTCATCAGTCGGTCCGACATTAGGTAAAGAGTTGTTTACAAACTCACTTGTGGCTGTTGGGTTAGCCTTGTTAGGTATTATTTGTTACCTTTCATTCAGATTCCAGTTTGACTATGCGCTTGCAGCAATTTTAGGATTGGTACACGACGTTGTATTTGTATGCGGGGTCTTCTCAATACTCGGGCTTGTCTTTGGAATAGAAGTCGATGCCTTATTTGTAACGGCTGTTCTAACGGTTATCGGGTTTTCTGTTCACGATACAATTGTTGTATTCGACAGAGTTCGTGAAAACCTTAGATATTATGCTAAGAAGATGACGTTTGGAGAGATTGTAAATTTCTCTGTTAATCAAACTTTAGCAAGAAGTATTAATACCTCGGTAACTACCTTGCTTACATTATTTGCATTATATTTCTTTGGCGGGGTAACAACAAGAAACTTTGTACTTGCAATGATTCTTGGTATCGCAATCGGAACATACTCTAGTATCTTCTTCTGTACAGTATTAGTTGATATATGGAACGAAAAGAAATATGCTTCTTTAGGAACTGCTAAAAAAGCATAGGGGTATATATATAGAAATAATAGAGGTAAAGGTATAAATAATAAAATACCGCTAAATATATAATAAAAGGTGTGTCATTGATGCACCTTTTTTAGACAAAGGGAATTATGAAAACAGAATTACTGGCACCGGCAAAAAATATAGAAATCGCAAAATCTGCAATAGATGCAGGTGCTGATGCTGTTTATATCGGGGCTTCTGATTTCGGTGCAAGGCAGAGAGCAGGTAATTCCCTTGAAGATATTCAAGAATTGGTTAAGTATGCCCATAAGTTTTATGTTAAAGTTATGGTTACGGTTAACACAATTATCAAAAATTCCGAATTGGATGATGTAAAAAATCTTATAAAAAAGTTATATGAAATAGGTGTTGATTCTATAATTGTTCAAGATATGGCAATTTTAAAATGGGCAATAGACGGCGAAATTCCGCCAATACCTCTGCATATTAGCACTCAATGTAATAACAGAACAGAAGAAAAGGTTAATTTCTTTAAGCGTATAGGGTTACCTAGAGTTGTGCTTGCAAGAGAATTGTCCGTAAATCAAATCAAAGAAATTATAGATAAAAATCCTCAAATAGAAATAGAAACCTTTATGCACGGCGCACTGTGTGTTTCGTATAGCGGGCAATGTTATATGAGTCAATACATAGGCGGACGTTCAGCAAACAGAGGAGAATGCGCTCAACCTTGCAGAAAAAAATATACTGTTATTGATGAAAAAGGAAATGTTTTGGTAAAAGAAAAGCATGTGTTATCATTAAAAGATTTCAATACATCAGAACATTTAAAAGAACTTGTTGATATCGGAGTTAAATCCTTCAAAATAGAAGGCAGACTAAAAGATGAAAATTATGTCAAAAATGTTGTTGCATACTACAGACAACTGTTAGACCAATACTCGGAAAAAACGTCTTCAGGAAAAACAATCACTGAGTTTGAACCAAATATCAATAAAGTTTTTAACAGAGGGTTTACTACATATTTTCTAAATGGTAGAGAACGTTGTTTCAATTTTGACAGTCCTAAATTCATTGGAGAAAGAGTTGGTAAAATAATAAAAATTACAGACACGTATTTTTCCGTAAAGCTAAATAACGGAGTAGAACTAAACAACCAAGACGGTTTAAATTTCGATAAAAAAGGAGAGCTCGGATGCTTAATCAATAAAGTGGCAAGTAATAACATTTACCCCAACAGAACCGAAATTCTTGCAAAACTAAAAGAAGGAATGTCTGTATACAGAAATAGTGACAAGCAATTTGAAAAATCATTAGAAAATGCTAAAACAAAACGACAAATCGGGGTGAATATAACTTATTCTGATTATCATTTAAAAGCGGTAGATGAAGATAAAAATACTGTCACGATTGATGTTAATGAAAGAGAACAAGCAAATAACCAAGAAAAAATAAGAGAAAACTTTATAAAATCACTTTCAAAAACCGGTGAATCTGATTTTTATATCAAAGATTCAGTTAAAATACTATCAGAACTCCCGTTTGTTCCAATATCAGCTGCAAATGAATATCGGAGAGTATTGTTTGAGAAACTAATGACAGAACGGTTAAATAACTATAAACGAGAAATTCAAAAGTCACTTAAATATGTTAACTATCCTATTAAAGAACTTGATTACAGAGGGAATGTATATAACAAGGATGCTGAAAAATTCTATAATAACTGCGGTACAAGCGTTAAGGAATATGCTTTTGAGTATAAAGAACCTGACCGCGAAGTTGAACTAATGAGAACAAAACATTGTATAAAGTATGCACTGGATATGTGTAAATCTCCAAAACAGCTCTATCTTATTGATGACAAAGGTGAGAAATTCAAACTCAAATTTGACTGCAAAAACTGTGAGATGGCTGTAATCAAATAAAATATATTAATGAATTTTTTAGTTAATTATTAAAATATTTAACATCAAAAAAACAGTTATTGATTTATGATATAATCGTAAAATGAGAAGAACACATCTTGCATACGCCTTTGATATTATTTTAAAAAGTTTTGCAATTATGATATTGTTACCGGTTATAATTGCGATTATTTATAAACAGTATGATTCAATTATACCGTTTGTATCGGCATCAGCAATATCGTTTGTGTTAAGTCTTATATGCAAATTTATGTATAAATCAGAAAACATTGAGAACTTAAACGATATAAAAAAATGTGAATGTTTGTTTATTGTAGTAATGGCCTGGGTTGTTGCAGGAATAATTGCATGTATCCCTTATTTGTTTTTTGATATTCCCCCAATCGATGCTTTATTTGAAGCGGTTTCGGGAATAACAACGACAGGAGCAGGAATAAATACAAACATGGATTATCCCAAAGCAGTGTTTTTTTGGCGTTCGCTTACTCAATGGTTAGGCGGTATGGGGATTATTGTTTTATTTATTGCAGTATTGCCTCAATTCGCGGTTGCAGGTCGGCAAATGTTTTTTGCAGAATCCCCCGGTCCGACAGAAGAAAAATTTACCCCAAGAATTAGAAGTACGGCATCCTCTTTGTGGAAGATTTATATTTTTCTAACATTATTGGAAATAATTCTTTTGTGTGTTGCCGGAATGCCGCTTTTTGATTCTGTGTGCAACAGTTTTTCTACACTGTCTGCCGGCGGGTTTTCACCAAATGGCGAAAGTATTATGGGTTACAACTCAATATTTATAACTTGGATTGTGCTTGTATTCATTTTTTTATCAGGAGCAAACTTCAACCTTCAATTTAAAGCTATAACAAAATTCGACATAACAACATTATTTAAAAGTGAGGAATTTAGAGCATATTTGTTTATATTTTTAGGGATATCAGCTTTGGTATGCGGCTCACTCATATTAAACGATCATTACAAAATTTTTGATGCAATAACACACTCTATGTATCAGGTTATATCAATAATGTCATCAACAGGAAGTTTTAGTGATGATTATTCTCAATGGCATTTTACAACAAAAACTCTGTTGTTTATTGCAATGTTCACAGGTGGCTGTGCCAGTTCTGCATCAGGCGGGGTTAAAATTGCCAGATGGGTGCTTATCGGTAAAATTATGAAAAATGAAGTCAAAAAAATCGTTCATCCAAATGCTGTTTTGAACGTGAAAATGGATAATAATATAATCGGTCGTGATATCTTGGCTCAAACCGTCATGTTTGTTTCTTTCTTTATGGGATTGATTGCGATATCAGTTGTTATAATATCAATTCTTGAACAAGACATTATTATCGGCATAACAGGGAGTATTTCTGCTATTGGCAACATCGGACCGGCTTTTGGCAGTGTAATTGGACCAATGGGTGGATACGAAACGCTTCATCCCATGTCTAAACTTATTTTGATAATCGGTATGCTTATAGGAAGATTGGAGCTTATTCCGTTTTTAGCATTTTTTGAAAAAGACTTTTGGGGTAAATAGTTAAGCAGTCCGTTAGTATCGTTTATTATTTACACAAATAAAATAATAACGTTATATACATATATTGAGTGTACAAAAGAAAGGAATAATAATGAATTATCCAAATTTAACAATAAATACTGAAAAATGTATAAAATGTGGTATGTGCGTAAAAGATTGTATTGCGCACTGTCTTGAATTGAATCAAAATACAAATCTTCCACAATTTAAACAAGGTAAAGAATGGACTTGTATAAAATGCCAGCATTGTCTTGCAGTTTGCCCGACAGGTGCGTTAGAAATCTTCAATAAAAATCCTGATAATTCAGAATCCATTTCTCCAATAAATAGCGAAGAATTGTTAAATCTCATAAAATCAAGACGTAGCATAAGGCAATATAAACCTGAAAATTTAGATAAAGAGCGACTCGATAAATTAAAAAATATGCTAAAATGGACTCCGACAGGAGTTAACAATCATAGTCTGCATTTTACATTTGTTGATGACATTGAAGTTATGGATAATATAAGAACAATGGCAAATAAAAAAGCAGAAAAACTTTTATTAAATCCTATAGTTCAATTTTTTGTTCCGCACTTTAAAGGCATGGGCAAAGCTATTCAGGAAGGGAACGATGTTATCTTCAGAAATGCTCCGCACATGGTTATTGTATCCGTTCCTAAGAACGCACCTTGCAAAAGAGAAGACCCTGTTATATCATTATCATATTTTGAATTGTTAGCACAGTCTATGGGGGTAGGGACAGTTTGGTGCGGATTTGCATACTACTGTTTTAAATTATTCCCATCTTTAGCTGAATACATAGGCGTTCCTGACGGAAACAGAGTCGGATATGTAATGTTGTTTGGGAAACCTGATGTAAAATATTCCAGAACAACTCAACCTGATGATGTCGGAATGAATAGTGCAACAATTCAGTCAGAGAGAGAATTTCCCGTCTTAACACTAATTAAAAGATTTCTTACAAATATTCTGGGGTAAAAATTTAAGAAAACTCTAGTTTGTTTTTCAGTTTTATCGCATTACGAAATTTTTGATTATTCTGAATTTCGTAAATCCTGACCAATGCCCACTCAGCTGTACGTTCTCTGTCCATTTCATTAATATTTCCTTTTATAACAGCATTTTTTAGGTTTTTATCAATAATGTCATATAAATTTACAAGAGTTTTGTTATCCATTCTGTGAATAGGTCTGACAAAATAATCGGCAGCCCCGCATGTATTATAGGCTAACGTTCGGTATAAAACACCTAATATATCTTTTGCACTCGATAATTCATAATCAAGGAAGTTTATAACCTGTTCTTTTGTTCCATGTCTGTACGCATAAGTTTTTGCCAATTCAAGTTTTTCTTTTGATATATTATTAAAATTCCCTGATTTTATTTCATCAGAAATGTACTGAATGTAGCTATCAACCTTTGATGGAGATATTCCTACCGTACTTGCCAATATTTTTTTATCTCCGGCTTTCGTCAAGGAATTTTTGAACGGCTTAAATAATATCAGGGGTCTGTCCTTCATAACATTCTGAAAGGCATCTGAATTAATTTTTCCTTCCAGCAACGAATCAATCTCAGTTCTGTTAACCCTAATAAACTGTTCTTTTTCTGCAGCAGAGATATGAGTTGCACTCAAGACTTTGAAAATTTTGCTGAATGTTAAAGGTTCCATTTTTGATATTTCCATATTACAAACATAATACAGTTTTTTTATTAAAATAGCAACAACGATAAATAATCAAAGTTATACTTCGGCTAAAGGATATTTAGCCTTGTATTCATCGTATTTTTGGCTAAAGGTTGTATTGTCTGCGGCTCTTAATCTATTTATAAGTTCATGCCTGTCAACAGAAGTATCTTGCGCTTGAAGAATTGAAGTTGCTATATTCGAACAATGGTCTGATATTCTTTCTAAATCGTTAAATAATTCGGATACCATTAAGTCAAGTTCGACAGTACACTTACCATCTTGTAATCGTTTTATGTGGCGTTTTTTAGCCTTTCTGATTAGTCTGTCAACAACTTGTTCTAATGGTTCAACATCAAGCGCCAGTACTGCATCAGAATTTTCGTAAGCTGTTCTTGTCAT
Source organism: uncultured bacterium (assembly GCA_902783125.1). Taxonomy (GTDB): domain Bacteria; phylum Cyanobacteriota; class Vampirovibrionia; order Gastranaerophilales; family Gastranaerophilaceae; genus UBA2883. Next base: position 9,021 of record CACZPS010000064.1, read on the forward strand.
TTTTAATACGTCAAGAACGGCATATACTATAACTTTAATATCAGCGACAGCCGGCTCAGAGAATTTTAATTTCTTTTCGTTCATTTTTTCAGCAACATGTAAAATTGACATTGCATGGTCCCCAATTCTTTCAAAATCACCGATATTAAGAAGTAATCTTCCTACTGTCGCACTTAAGTCTTCAGGCAAATCTCGACCTGAAACTTTTATTAAGAAATTTTCTAATTTATCTTCATATCTATCAATTTTTGTTTCATTTATTCCTACAACTTCTGCTTTTTTTGACTCAAATCGCTTAAGAAGTTTTGTGGCATAAATAACATTATTTTCCACTCGGGATGCCATTTTCATTGTTTTATTATGCGCTTCAGCAATAGCAAGGTTTGGTGATAACAATAATCTTTCATCTAAGAATACCTTATGGTCATCTTCATTATCAGGAATAAATCTGATAGTAAGTTTTTCGATAAATTTCGCAAACGGAAATAATAGAAATGCCGTAAATATGTTATATACCGTATGAAAAACAGCAATTCCAAACGGATTAACATTTTGGTGTGCTATTGCAAAATCAAAAATTATTTGTGCTATTATAAACAACGGGAAACAAATCCCAACAGATAGAATATTATAAATAACATGAATTCCTGCAACACGTTTTGCATTTGTATTTACACCAATACTTGCCAATACGGCGGAAATACAAGTCCCTAAGTTTTGACCCAAAATAATTGGCACTGCAACAATCCAAGGAACTGCACAGTTTAGTGACATAGCTTGCAAAATACCGATTGATGCTGATGAAGACTGAACAATCATAGTAATAATCATACCGACAAGAAAAGCTAGAATAGGGTTATGGAACATAACCATTGCTTTAGTAAATTGCGGCATATTAGATAACGGCTTCATTGAGTCAGCCATTACTTCCATCCCAAACATTAGGATTGCAAACCCGACAAAAATGGAACCGATATTTTTTCTTTTATTGCTTTTTGAGCCCATAATCATGCAAATACCAATAAATGCCAGTATCGGTGCAAATGTTTCAGGTTTTAAGAATTTAAATAAAATAGCGGCATTTTCTTGTATTGCAGTCAAACTCAATAACCAAGCCGTAATTGTAGTCCCTAAGTTAGCCCCGATAATCACACTGACTGTTTGAGATAACTCCATAATACCTGAGTTAACAAGACCTATTAACATAACCGTAACAGCTGATGATGATTGAATGATGGCTGTTATTACGGCGCCAAGAGCAAAACTTTTTATTGGATTAGACGTCATCTTTTTCAATAAAGACTCTAATCGTCCGCCGGCAACTTTTTCTAAACCCGCTGACATCAAATTTATCCCGTAGAGGAAAAAGGCTAATCCGCCTAATAGGGTGAACACCGAGAATATATCTACTCTTTCCATATTTTACTCCAGTTATCTTTTAGTACACACATGACTAATCATATTTATTATATTTATAAAAGGGTGAAATACAAGTATTTTGCGAAAATATGAAGTACATGTCGAGTAAATCTATATGATAAATACAACTCACTTTAACAAATTATAATAATATCTACACACTTGTCTGTATATCTATTTATCTATCAATCAATATTATCCATAGATATTTACCCTTTACCCCTTTAACCCTTACCACTTATCCTTGAGTGATAATAGAAATAAATTCGTTTGCAAGTTTTGAATTCCACTTTTTATCACATTCTTCTTTAATTATTTTAATGGCTTCTTCTTTTGTTTTAGCTTGACGGTAAGGTCTTGGTTCTATTAATGCAAAATAAGAATCAATAATCAGTACCATTTGAGAACAAAGCGGTATATTCTTTCCTGATGAATTGTTCGGATAACCGGTTCCATCCCAATTTTCATGATGACTTTCAATTATAGGAATTATATCTTGAACATTTGAAATCGGGCTAAGAATTTCTCTCGCCGCAATAATTGGGTGAGTTTTTATTACTTCTTTTTCCTCATTAGTTAAAGGTGCTCTTTTTAGTAAAACATCTTTTGGAATTAACATATTCCCGATATCATAAAGTAATATAGCTATTTTTAATTTATCTGTATCTTCTTTTGATAATTCAAACCTTTTAGCAAGCAAGTTTGCCACCATAATTTTTTCTTTTGATGCACCATCTCTGTGATTAGGGTTATATATTCCTATAAGGGAGTCAGAAACAGCAAAAAGCGAATCATAATCAGGGGATAATTTAGAAATCATTTTACTGAGTTCTTTTGACGTTGTAGAATCTATTGGAAGGTTTTTGTTCTTGAGAATTTTGGATATTGAATCCAATGCAATATCTTGCCAAGAATTTAAGTCATCAGGATTTGCTAAAGTGACTCTATTTCTGCCATTCTTTTTAGATGTGTACATTGCTTGATCAGTCAATTCCATTAATTCATTAAGGTTGTCCGAGTGTTCCCCAAAAGTTGCAACACCAATGCTAGCAGTAACGTGTCCAAGAATATCAATGGTGGCTGCTTCAATAGCTTTTCTGATTCTTTCTGCAGCAACAAGTCCGCCATTATGGTCAACCCCGGGAAGTAATAAATTAAATTCTTCTCCCCCCATTCTTGCTGCAATATCAATAGATCGGGCATTACGTTTCAATACATCCGCAACCGTTTTTATGGCAATATCTCCTAAGGAGTGACCGTATTTATCATTTATTTGTTTTAAATGGTCAAGGTCAAGCCCTATTAGTGTAAATTTTTGGTCCTGACGCTGGGCTCTTAGAACTTCTTTTTGAGCTTCTTCTTCAAAATATCGTCTGTTTTTAAGCCCTGTCAGTCCATCCGTAACAGCTTGTTCTTTTACAGTCTGGAATAAATCGGCTATTGTAATTGCAAGTTCTATCTGTTTAGCAAATAATTTTAAAAAATTCAATTCAGCCTCTTGTGCTTCTTCTCTTGATGAATAAACAATCAGCGATGCAAAATGTTTTCCGTTGTTTTTAAGCGGCACAAGAATATATGAGGCCATTCCTGTTTTTTTTATCATCAATTCAGCTTTTTCTTTCGGTAAATCTGGGAAAATATAGTTTAATGAAAACATTACATCTTTGCTTTGATAGATTTTATTACTTGCTATATAGTAGTCAACTGCCTCGTCTTGACGCCATCTTAATCGAGAATCATAAAGAGTTTTCCCTAATATTTCAGTTATATGATTAGAAGCATCACATTTAGATTCTGCTAAAAGCGCTAAATATTGACCTTGATTATCTATTTTTTTTTGCACAATACAACTAAATAAATATCCTAATTCACCTTGTAAACTATTTACAATAGAATCAAGCACATTTGCTAACGGTTGCGAGGAATTCATCATTTCCCAAATATGTTGTACTGTTACAAGTCTTTGATTCGCTAATTCAAGCTCGGAAGTTCGTTCTTTGATTTCAGCCTCAAGTCTAATGTTTTTTTCGTACACTTCCATTAAATCACGTTGTGAAGTGTAAATATTATTTTCTACCTGATTAACTATATCTTTAAAACTATTTAATTTGTCCCAGAAACCCATATTATCCTCTATTAGTTTTGTTTCTCAATTATACAACATTTAACCTTTATATTCAAATTTTAGAGTAAAATTTAGTGAAGTAATTTAGAAACTTTAGCTAGAAACACAGGAAAATCTTGTATCAAATAATGTGCCCTTTCTGAATCAACAAAATATTTTTGCATTATGTACAAAATTTGATTGTTTTCTTATCGGTTAGATTCGTTTTTATGTATAGTTAGATTTATTAAGAAAAGATAATTATATGTTGTATTTAGCTTTTTTCACTAAACATACATCCTAATTTACCTACTTCTTGTAAAAAAAGTTTGCCTTTGTTAAGATAAAACGTATGAAAAGGAGATAATATAATGGGAAACAGAATAGGAATTGATGTTGGCGGAACTAATGTAAAAATAGCTTTAGTTAATGAAAAGGGAAGTATAATATATTCAAACTCAATCCCAACAAGAGCAGAAATGGGGTATGAATATACAATAAATAATATGAAAGATGCAATTAAAGATTTGTTAAAGGAAACAAAATCCGAACCTAAAAATATAGAAGGAATGGGCTTTGGATTTCCCGGACAAATTGATTGTAAAAAAGGTGTGGTAAGACTTGCTCCAAATATTCCGGGGTGGGTAGAAGTTCCGATTGCCGATATTATGCAAAAAGAATTTGGGATTCCTACTCGTGTTGATAATGATGTTAGATGTGCAGCCTTGGGTGAATTAAACTTTGGCGCTGGTATCGGTTGTGAAAATTTAATCTGCATAACTGTTGGAACTGGCATCGGCTCAGGTTTAATTGTTAACGGGAAATTAGTTCGTGGCGCAAGTAATGCAGCAGGTGAAATCGGACATATAAAACTGGATATGACAGGCGGTCCGCTTTGCGGTTGCGGCGATAGAGGTTGTTTAGAGGCTTTTGCGTCCGGCCCGAGTATTGTTGCTATGGCTGAAGAATATATCAAAGGCGGTAAATCTACTAAGTATAGAGAACTTGCAAATCCTGAGATAACTCCATATATCGTATCCGAAGCTGCTAAATTGGGTGACCCTGTAGCTAAGAGGATATTTACAATTGTTGGTGAATATATTGGTATCGGATTAGCAAGTGTAGTCAATTTGCTTAATCCTGAAAAAATCATTGTTGGTGGTGGTGTCGCTGCTGCCGGCGATATTCTTATGACTCCAATTAAAGAAACACTGGTAAAACGCGCAATGCCGATATCGGGATCTGCTGTTCAAGTCGTTCCTGCACAGCTTGGTAATACTGCAGGCGTTATTGGTGCAAGTCTTTTGATTAAGTCTTAATTTTTTATAATACATACATTTAAAAAGTCGTGTTATCACAATGATAATACGACTTTTTAATATGATTATCTACGTTTAGAATAATAATCTAAACAGTAAGAATCTTTTATTAAGTTTTTCAGAGAATTTTCTTAAATTGCTTACTGTAACAGATGCATCTTGAACGACTTGTTTTATATTAGCTTTATCTTTTGTATTGTTAACAACTTCAAGAGTTGTAGAAATATTGCATAGCGCTCTGTTAACATTATCAATTGTCTGGATAAGATTATTCTTTAGTTTTTCATCTTTAGACATCCTGTTTATTGAATTACTGATTTCTGCAATATTACTTACGGTGACGTTCAAGTCTGATGCAAATTTTTGAGCATCAACCGCCCCGATAATCGGTGTTAATTCATCTGCTAATTTGCTCAGGGATTTTGCAGTCTGAAGCATTGTAGGCTTAAATTGCGGATCACTGATTATATTGTTCACATTTCGAGATAAATCATTGAAACTTTTAGACACGTCATTCATCATTCCCATTAAAGCATTTAAATCTTTTCTTGATTCATCAATCAATAATTCGGCTTTTCCTAATGTCGAAGATGCTTTTGCCGTTAAAACTTTTATATTCTCAACGGATTGTCTTAAATCTGCAACCATAGATTCATTAAGCAGCTCATTAATTTTTTTGTTTGTTTCGGTCAAAGATTCTGCTGCTTGATATTGAAGATCAAGGAAGTCTGCGATTCTCATAGGTTCCACGACTGTGTAAGGTGAAGTCTGATGTGGATACGGAATAGGTGAATCATCAAGCGGTTTTATTCTAAGTTTATATTCACCATTATGATATACAGATTGCCCAACCATAAATTCAGGGAGAATAAGCCCCGGAAGATTAATCATATAATCATATTTATAAGCATAATTTGTATTTATTCCATCTTGCAGGTTCTTTGGAATCACTGCACGACTTAGTATTTGTGTCCGTCTGATAATCCCTACATCATAGTATTTGTCATCAAGTTTGATTTGAACCTTAGTGTTTTTCTCCAGTGGGTGAGTGTTATCTGATAAATACACGGATTTTAATTTAGGAGGGGTGATTTCAAGGAATTGTTCCCCTATTAATCCTGATTGTTGAATAGAAAGCATAGATGCTCTTGGAATTGTAACATTAGGATTTGTGATAACAAATTTAAGTTTTACATAGCTGGTTTCCCCGTCAACAACCGGAATAACCTCCTCAACTTGCCCGACTCTTAGCCCCATCATTTGAACGGCTGAACCGGGACGGATTCCGTTTACGTCTTTAAATTGAACTTCTATTCTGTCTGCAGATGAAAACGCTCTGCCTTTAACCCATAACACTGTACAGAAAAATATTGTCAGTGCTAAAAGTGATAATACTCCAACTTTAAACGATGATGAAAATTTCATTTTTTATTCCTTTAACTTTTTTATACTGTATTTCTAATCTATTAATATTTTTTGTGGATTACCATATCCCTTTTGTAGCTTGCTATTATGATATTATTACCCCTAACCTTTGAGCATTTTCATAGGTCCTTCAAGACTTGCAGATACAAACTGTTTTGTATATGGCGTTTCTTGTCTGCATAATTCTTCAGGGGTTCCAAAGAAAACTATTTTACCGCCATATAGCATTAAAACTTTATCTGCTGTTCTTGTTATTGTTGACATTTGGTGAGTAACAACAATAGACGCAGCATTAGTTTCTTGTTTAAGCCTTACAATATAATCTTCAATAAGGGTAGAAGACATTGGGTCTAAGCCTGCGGTAGGCTCATCATATAAAATAATTTCAGGCTCAGTTACGATAGCTCTTGCGAAACTAACACGTTTCTGCATGCCACCTGATAATTCCGAAGGGAATTTCCCTTCTACACCTGATAAACCAACTAATGCCAATTTTTCTTTTACAATTTTCTTTATTTCAGATTCACTGTATTTTCTTCTTAAATCCTTTCTTTCGTGTAAAGCAAATGAGATGTTTTCATACACATCAAGAGAATCAATTAAGGCTGAATATTGAAATACCATCGCAATATCACCGGTTGTAATAATTTCGCCTGAATCTTTTTGAATAAGTCCGCTAATAAGTTTTAAAACCGTACTTTTCCCCGACCCGCTAAATCCGACAATCGCAAGAATCTCTCCGTTGTTAACTTTAAACGAAACATCATCAATAACAGTGTGTTTCCCGAATGATTTTATTAAATTTTTTACTTCAATACTCACTAATTTACCTCTAAAAGAAAAATACTATTGAGAAAATTAAATCTAATATAACGATTCCGACGAACGACCAAACAACTGCCTTCGTTGTTGCTTCTCCTACTCCTTTGGCTCCACCTGTGGCTCTGTAACCACATGTACAGCTTATTAATGCTATTGTAAACCCAAAAGTAATTGCTTTCAAGATTGCAACATTCATGTCTTTTAAGTAGAGTCCTCTGTATACAGAGTCAAAATACGCTTTGTAAGACAATCCTGATGCTAAATGTGCGGCTATACCACCGCCTATAATGCCAACAACCGAAGCTACAACCAGTATCAAAGGCATCATTAAAACTCCTGATAAAACTCTCGGAACAAAAAGATATTTTATAGGATCAACTTTTAATACTTTTATTGCATCTATTTGTTCTGTAACTCGCATTGTGGCAATTTCAGAAGCAAGAGATGAGCCGATCATCGATATTATTGCAAATCCTGACATGATTATCCCGTCTTCTCTAATTATTAGCATAGCCACTAATAATCCGACAAAATTTCCAGCACCTTGTTTTACCATTTCTCCTGCCACTTGCATTGAAACAATAATAGAAGACATTCCGACGATGGATAAAGTTATAGGTAAAGAACTTACACCAAATCTTGAGCATTGTTCAATAAGAACTTTTTTATCAATTCCGCCTTTTATAATATGTTTAATAACTTGTGTTCCAAATCGAACAATATCACCTATTGTAGTGGCAAGACTGACAAAATGCCCGTATAATACTCTAAAAACGGCGTATGTAACTGTTCCTTTCAATGTAAAAGTGTTCATATTCCAATTTTATCAAAATATTTAAAAATTGGCTAATTTGTAAAATTTTGTTGTTATTTGTGAAATTTATTTTGATGAAGTCATGTACATTGAGTATTTATATTTCGAAAATATTTGTGTTACTCTTATAAAGGGGAACATTATGAAGTTATGTGTATACCAAGGAACGTTTAATCCAATTCATAAAATCCATTTAGAACTGGCTAAATATGCAAGAAAACATTATGGTTTTGATAATGTTTTATTTATACCTGCATATATTCCGCCGCATAAATCCCTAAATAAAACACTTGCAAAACACAGATTTAATATGGTTAAACTGGCAATATCGGGGTATGATTATTTAAAAATAAGTGATATTGAATACAAAACTGAGGGTAATTCATATACTTACAACACAATAAGACAACTTTATAATAATTATGATATTGATGGCAGGATAAATTTTTTGATAGGAACAGATGCTTTTTCACAAATTGAAACGTGGTATCGTGCTGATGATTTAAAAGAACTTGTTCATTTTATTGTTTTTAAGAGAACGAATAGTTTTAACTCAACTGATTTTGATTATTTAAAAGAGAAAGGTTATAGTTTTGAATTTTCGGATATGGATTTTATAGATATTTCTTCAACAAAACTTAGAAATAATATTAAATCAGGAAAGCAAATTGAAGATATGGAATTACCGATAGTTAAGGAGTATATAGAAAAAAATGGATTATATCTCAAAGACTAAAATTGCAGAGTGGTTAAAAAATAATTTAGATAGTGAACGATATGAACATTCTATTGGGGTTGCAGAAACAGCAGAAAAACTTGCAGAAAGATTTAATTTAGATAAAGAAAAGGCATATTTTGCAGGTTTACTTCATGATTGTGCAAAATGTTTGCCAAAAGATGAGCAAATAAATATTATAAAAAACTTTCTTGATGTCGAAGAATGTGAAATGATAAATCCTAAAATTTTTCATGCACCTGTTGGAGCATATTATGCAGAAAACAGGTTTGGGGTTAATGATGAGGAAATTCTCTCTGCCATAAGGTGGCATACGATTGGGAAATTATCTATGTCAGATTTTGAAAAGATTATTTTTATAGCTGATAAAATCGAACCCAGAACAAGACCTCAATCATATATTGATTTTATAAAACCTGAGCTTGATAAGCCAAATGGGCTTGATATGGCCTTATTAGCTTGTTATAAAGGAACTATAAAAAGTCTGGTTGATAGAAATTTAAAAATTTGTGTTAGTACAATAGAAATTTATAACGAGTTATTAAGTAAGTATGAAAGAAATTAAAAACATTTTAATCTGTGGGCTTGGTGCAATTGGTGGATATTATGCAGGTAAAATATTTGCAAATGAAAATTATTGTCTAAAAGTTTTAGTGACACAAGATAGATTAAATAAGTATAAAAACGAACCGCGTGTCATTAATGAAATTGAATATGACTTTGATTATATACTACCTGATGATGTGGGATTTTTACCGGATTTAATCATAATATCAACAAAATCGTCAGGTTTAAATGATGTAATAATTAATATAAAAAATTTTATAAAAGATGACACAATTATTTTATCCTTATTGAATGGGATTTCCAGTGAGAATCAAATTGCAGAAATTTATGGGAAAGACAAAGTTCTATATTCATTTCTTTTGGGGCACACATTTTTCAGAAGGGGCAAATATATAGACCACGACGGAAATGCTAAAATTTATTTTGGGTATCCAAATGGTGAAAATCGTGAAAAAATAAGGGTATTGCGTCATTGTTTTAATACAATTGGTCTTGAATATGTTATTTGTGAAGATATTTTAAATTCAATGTGGAATAAATTTTGTTTCAATTGTTGTGTTAATCAAATATCTGCTCTGACAAGAATGACCTTTGGAGAGATGTTACAATCAGAAAAATGTATAAATATCATAAAAAAAATTTGTGCAGAAATATCTGCTGTTGCTAGAGCCGAAGGGATTGCAAATTCTGAATATTTTTATGAAAATACTTTAAAAAGCCTTAAATTGATGCTTTCTGACGGAAAAACATCAATGTTACAAGATATCGAAGCAGGGATAAAGCCGGAAATTGATATATTTGGAAAAACGGTTGTAGCTCTTGGGGGAAAATATGGAATTAGTACCCCGTATAATAAAATAATCTCTGATATAATAGATTTAATCTAATATAGAATCCGAGAGATTTATTTTTTTTAGTTGTTCCTCTGTTGCCTTTTTCCCAAGGATAAAGTTATCCAGTAATTTAAACCACATTAACTTAGTTGATTTTTTAGCTTTAAGCGGATTTATTGTAGAATTAAATGTTTCTGACAAATTTTCATTCTTTTTTACAAACGCGTATTTTTTGAATTGACACTTATATAAAAATTTATCGACAGCCAGCTTAAAGTCGTAATTATTGATATCATCAGGAATTAATTTATAAATATCTTCCGAATAAATATTTGCTTTATTCCCCCAAATTTTATTTGATTTAAATAATTTTGTGGCACCTTTTAATGATCCGCCTGATAAACAATAATCTGTAATAATATATTTTTGCTCAGATTTTTTTACAGCCTTTTTATTTAGTCCGTATGAAGATAAGTATTTTAAAAAAACATCAATTTCATTTTTATCGATATTTTTAATTGTATCTTTTAATAAAAACCTTTTTGCAAAGGAAAGCGGAATATTTATAACATTATTTTCTCCTATCTTATATCCAAGCACTTTTCCGATAGAAGAAAGCGATCGACCGATTACAACAACTTTATATTGATTCTCGCCATATTTCTTATCTAAAGCCGTTTTCATTATATCAGAAAGAGCATCATGAATAACTTCAGTGTTTTGATAAAATTGTTTATCAAAAAAATTTGTTGATAACTTATACTCTAATCTCAATATTTTTTTATCAAAATAATTCAGTTTTTTATAATCTTCAATTGAATATGTTTTAAGTTTATTATTCGGTAAAGTAAAACAATTAGCAAGGGAATTAGCCGCCGATCTAACCCACCCATCAAAATGTGGTTTTTTACTTGAGTTATTTGTTTTGAATAAGTATTTGCTATAAAAAATATCTTGATTATTCGATTGAATGCGCATAATATTTAAATGTTCAAACAAAAACTATTTTGCTATATTTTTATGGATGATTTATAATAAATATACAAACAAGGAGAAGTGTCCGAGTGGTTTAAGGTGACGACCTCGAAAGTCGTTGTGGGGGAAACTCCACCGAGGGTTCGAATCCCTCCTTCTCC
>CACZPS010000065.1 GCA_902783125.1 uncultured bacterium
GAAATTCTTAGTCACTTAGTCACGGTTCACTTAGTCACTGTAAATTATAGTTTAGCGAGCTTCGCTCGCTAAACTATAATTTACCCTACCTGTCGAATTGATAAAAAATAATAAATAAAAAATAATCCTATTATGAAAATAGTAATAATAGGAGGGGTAGCAGCAGGCGCAAAAGCTGCCGCGAAGTCGAAACGTTTACTCCCGGATTCACAAATAGATATATATACTCAAGATACTCACGTTTCATATTCGGCATGCGGGCTGCCATATTATGTTCAGGGCAATTTTGAAGATTATAATAATCTTATAATCCGTACACCGGAAAAGTTTCAAAAAGACGGGATAGATATTCATTTACAACACAGAGTAGAAAAAATTTACCCGAACGAAAACAAAATAAAAGTACGTGATTTGTTGAAAGATATAGAGTTCTTTGTTGATTATGACAAACTTGTTATATCAACAGGTGCGGTGCCAAGATTGCCTGAGATAAAAAATATTAACCTAAAAAATATTTTTACATTAAGAAGATTAGAAGATGGTATAAGTCTACGAGAAAAGTTAAGAAAATCAAAAAAAGCTGTAATTATCGGAGGTGGTTATATCGGCTTGGAACTGATGGAAGCATTTGTTTCAAATAAAATCCATACGACCATGATTGAAAACTCGAACAAAATTATGTCTGTTCTTGATGATGAATTGTCTGAACTTGTGCAAGATTTTGTTGAAAAAATGTACCCTGAATATACAAGAATCATTAATAATGATAAAATTACGGAATTTATAGGTGAAGATAGCGTTCAAGCGGTAAAGACAGAAAAAGGTGAGATTATAAAAACTGATTTTGTATTAATATCAGCCGGCGTAAAACCGGTTGTTGATATAGCGGAAGACGCAGGGGTAAAACTCGGGAAAACGGGTGCTATAAAAGTTAACAGCCGAATGGAAACAAATATAAAAAACATATATGCTTGCGGAGATTGTATAGAAAATATATATGCAATGACAGGGACGCCGGCTTGGATTCCGCTGGGTTCAAACGCTAATAAAGAAGGTCGCTGCGCTGCCGTAAATCTATGCGGGGGTGTCGAAGATTTTGAGGGGGTTCTGGGTTCGGCTGTTACTAAATATTTTGGGTTGACGATTTCTATGACCGGTTTTACGGAAAAATTTGCTAAAAAAAACGGTTATGATACAGTTTCCATCATGATTACGAAACGTGATAAAGCAGGCTATATGCCTGATGCAGAAAATGTTACCTTAAAACTGGTTGCGGATAAAAGGACTCACCAAGTGCTTGGCGGTCAGGCAATCGGTTGCGGTGATGCAGACAAAAGAATCAACACGCTTTCTACTGCTTTGCTAAAATACGTCACGGCAGAAGAACTTTCAGGCGCTGATATTACTTATGCGCCACCGTTTTCTACAAGTATTGATCCGTTAATCTCTGCCGCAAGACTTTTAAGTGAAAAACTTAAAAATGGCAGAGAATAAATATTGCAATATGTAACGAAGGCTGTAATGTCCCAAAGTCAGTTATAAATATAATTTTGAAGGTAACTATATACAATGCAACATAATTTTGGATTGTTGCTATTTATATACGTCATTTGAATTTATTTTTAGTTCGGCATTATTATATATTTGTAATAATTCAGTAATATCTGTATTTGGGTCTTTAATTACATCAAAAGTATTGGTTTGACCATTTTTTATTAGCCATTTTGAAACTTCTTCGTTTAGCGAATCAATGACAGAATCAATATTGGCGATGATATTTCCTTTAACCGAAATCGTTTCAATTTTCCCTGTATTTGTATATTCGGTTTCATCTGTGTTAGATTTTTCTGACACAACTTTTTCTATCTGAAAATAATCTGATATTTTTATAAAACCTCTTGCATTGGAATTATCGGTTATAATATTTTTTAGTTCTGATTTTGAATAACTTTCATCATCTTTGTAAAGCAAATATAAATCATTTGAGACCTTACCTTCATTTGTGATATCATACAGCAGTCGAATATTATTAAGATTAGTATTTATGTCCAATTTATCGTTAGTGCTATATTTGTCATCTTCCAAACTAAAATCGTCACAAATATGTACATTAGTAAAAGGATTAAAATATTCAATATTATAGGTGTCATTTCCATGTGTTGAATAATAATAGTCATGCCCGCCTGTATAAGTAATAGTATCATTGCCTTCATACATGAAAACGATATCGTTGTTTACGCTCGTTGAAATAGTGTTATTCTTATAACTATCTGAGAAAAAAATATTATTTCCGGTTTTATCCGCAACTTTAACATTACCTTTTGCATTGGTTGCGGATATTCTATATTTATTATCAGAAGAATCTATTAAGTATGCAGTTTGATATTTATTGTTTTTAGCATTGAAAAAGTTTGTATATTTAACTAAGTTATTATTGTTATAACCAGCAATAAAAGTACTTCCTTCAAACCCGTAATTTAAATTTTGAGCAAGAATATCTTTAAAATATAACGAAACACTACCGGAAGAAGAAGTGAGCGAGTCTTCCTGACAATTCTCTTCAAAGATAACGATATCATCTCCGCTTCCGCAATCAATTTTATCATAACCTGCTTCACCGTAAATAGTGTCATTACCTGCTCCACCTGCGATTGTATCATCACCGTTCCCGCCGTATATAATATCTTTTCCGGATTGACCGAGTAATCTGTCGTCACCGTCACCACCATAGATGTAGTCATTCCCATTCCCGCCATAAATTACATCTATCCCATCATTTCCATATAAATAATCAATATCATTCCCGCCATATATGATATCGTTATAACTTCCGCCGTAAATATAATCACTCCCACCTTCACCATACAAAATGTTATTACCTTTTACATCAATATTTCCTGCTTTTATTTCATCATTTCCATATATATAATCTGTTCCGGAACCGCCATAGATTCTATCGTCACCGGAATTTCCGATTAATATATCATCTCCCCCCAGTCCTTTAATGATATTATTCCCACTATTACCGACAATAACGTTGCTAAGATAGTTCCCTGTCGCATTTATGTTATCCGCCCAAGATTTTATGTTATCCTCAATTATTGCCCCGAAAACACCTTCTTTAGTTTTCCAAGTTGAATTGGTCTGTTCATCAAGTGTTACACTTTGCATTTCAACAAGACTGATATATCTGGTCATCCAAACCCCTGTATCGTGGATATAAAATCCTGTAAGTTCGTTATTTTCATTATATACAACACCTGTCACTGTGATTGCATGATCAAGTACGCATTGGTTCGGGTTAATATTGTATTCAATTGAATCAGCCGATGTTCCTTTTTTGTATTCTTGCCACAAAAGATATGACGAAACTGCAAGAATAGCAGCCCCGCCATTTTTAACAATATTTGCAACGGATTCAATTGAAGTTATATATCCATCAGCAGTTGTTGTTGCAAAATATTCAGAGGCATAGGCTTTTGCATTTATACCATATTCTTTCAAAATATCACGATAATCAGTTATTCTTGTTCCTCCATCGGCTACATCAAAACCCCCCAGTTTACCGTCATCCTGTACAAGTCCTCGGTTCCAGAGTTCTTTTGTGAAAGATTTTTCTATACTGTTTTGGTTGGTTATTTTTTTAATTCCGGCCATAGCAAGTACATTAAGAATGCATTCAACACCGCAATTGTTATATTGTTGGCGATTATCTAAAATCCACTTTTCGGGGGCCCCATAAATATGATAGTTTGTTAAATCATCTGTTAATCCGGTGTCAATATTGACTACTTTTTTTACATACTTGTCGCAATTTGTATTTTTAGACGCATCATTATTAATTTCTGCACCTGTTTTAATTATATAATCTGTTGATTCAAGCAAGATTACATGTTTTTGATTTTTATTTGCTTTATAATCGGCAATAGAATTAATATATTTTTCAGACCCAATGTAGCTTTCATAATAATTAAATTCAATGTTTCTTGTTGATGATTTAGTTTTTCTTACCATTATATAGAATCCTCTTAGTTAGTATTTAATAGTATTTTAAAGTAATTTGGCTGTTTTGTAAATTAAAGGTAATCTGATAGTATTGTTGTTCTAAAAAATATTGAAAACCCTTATAAAAATACTAAAAAAAACACCATTAAAAAAAATACTTGCAAAAAAATTATGCTTACGATATGATAGATTTACGCGGATGGGAGCGTAGCTCAGTTTGGCTCAGTGAGTCAATGACGAACGAAAGTTAAAACAAACTGAGATACCGAAACCAATCAAATGACAATTTAATGTGGGAGCGTAGCTCAGTTTGGCCCAGTGAGTCAATGACGAACGAAAGTTAAAATAAGCTCTAAACAAGCTGAGATACCGAAACCAATCAAATGACAATTTAATATGGGAGCGTAGCTCAGTTTGGTTAGAGCGCATGCCTGTCACGCATGAGGTCGCGAGTTCGAGCCTCGTCGTTC
>CACZPS010000066.1 GCA_902783125.1 uncultured bacterium
AAGAGACTCGAACTCCCACGCTTTCGCACTAGTTCCTAAGACTAGCGTGTCTACCATTCCACCACATGCCCATATTCAGTTTTCAAAGTTGCTTCGCAACCGGCGTGTCTACCACCTCTCCTCGGATGATACTTAATCATCCTCGTCGGCAGTGTACCACATGCCCATATTTAATTGTCATCTTTAATAGATTTTACTATTAAAGTAATATTATTATAAACAACTATTTTATGCAAATAAAAATTTTATTTGGGATTTTTGTCATAATCAACTTTTAATCACAACTAAAACGATTGCGAAAAACAATTGTTAAGTTTTATAACAAAATTGATGTTAATTAATCAATTTTTAATGTGAAAAAAACTTTATATTAGTACAGAGTATAAAGAGAAGAAACTACACACGAGGAAAGCCCAAAAAACTTTGGGACGAGGACTAGAGAAAATACTTAAAAGTTTCTTTCTACACACACTACACTTCACAAATTTTCAAGAGTCAGAAATGACTCTTTTTTTTTGCATATTTTAGTATTAAAAATTTGGTTATTTTACTTTTTTAGTGTGACCTGTAGGAATTTGATTTTTCTTAAAAATAATTTGCTTTAAAATAAAATATCTAAAAATCCTTGTCATAATTATTTCTTATTATCTTAATGCCTTATTGCGTTATTGCCTTTTAAAAAAAAAGAAAACACAGTTTTGGGGAGTACCATAAATGTAAATGATTTGACATGTAATTCTTTAATTATAAAATATTATAAGTGATAGATATTATCTATGATAATGGGGAGGATATATGCGAAAGAAAGTCAGTTTAATGCTTGTTGCAACCATGATATCAATGAATATGTCATTGGCTGCGCCTAATTATAATTATACACAGGCTCCGGTTGAGACAAACAAAAGCTATTACGGTAACGGAGCACAATATCCTCAGAATAACACGTTGAAGGGTAGAGTTGTTACTGTTCCGGCAGGTCAAAAATTCTCTGCTGTTACAACTGCACCTATTAGTTCTGCCAATTCATATTTAGGTCAGGTTATATCTATCGCATTAGCGCAGGATTTCTATTATAACGGGGCATTGATTGCTCCTGCCGGAAGTTCGGTTATAGGAAATGTTGTTGAAGTAACACATGCTAAACACGGAAGTTTAAACGGTAAGTTGTGTATCAGATTTAGTCAGATAGTTACACCTCACGGATTTCAGATTCCAATAACAGGTATTATAAAGACAAATGATAATACAGGTGTTTTAGTTGGCGGAACAAAGAAAGATGTAGCAAAAGATTATGCTAAAGATATGGTAGGAGGAGCTGCTGTTGGCGCCTTATCTGGGGTTGTATTCGGAGCATTAGCAGGTGGCAGTATTGGCAGAGGTGCTGCATTAGGTACTGCTGTTGGTGCCGGTGGCGGGGTCGTTAAATCGGTTATTGATAAAGGACATGATGTTGAAATCCCTGCCGGTTCTGCGTTTGAGATTGAGTTAACTCAACCTATTACAACTACACCTACTTCTTCTGATTATCAATAATAATCAAATGGATTAGTATATTTAGAGGATATGATTAGAGTTTGTTTAGGCTATGATTTCCTTGAAAGATAAAAGAATATGAGCATATTAGGAAATAAATACGAAATTATAGATGAGGGCGGAAATAAGGGATATACTCTGCCGGCAGTTGTTCGAAAAGATGTACACGACGACATAAAAAAAGATGTTGCTCTATCTACTGCACTCCATCCATTGTCTGTGGGACTCGCTTGGTTGCTTGTGTTTATTCTTGGGGTATTGGGGATTAAACTTTGGCAGGCTCCTCCTCCTGATATGTTGAAAAAAGATTTGGAATTTGTTCTTGTTGATAAACAAGATACCCCAAGGGATCTAAAGACTCGTAATCGTTCTGATATGAGTTCTCGTTCCGGTGGGATAAGAGATAAAAAGAAACCTGTAGTTTTACCGACCGGTTCAAAAAAATCACCAGCCAAATCTTCAGCGGCGTCTGATTTGCAAAAGATGGTTCGTCAACAGCAACAGAAAGCTATGAAACAGCAGCAAAAAGCTATTCAAAAACAGGCTCAAAAATCTGTTGAACCAAAGTCGGATTCGCAAAGACAGTTTACAAAGCCATCACCAAAGCCGCCTGTGGCAAGACCTACGGCTGCTCCGTCTTCCAGACCGATTTCGGCACCAAAGGCTCTTGCTCCAAGACAAACAACACCGTTTGCAGTTCCTGTTCCGTCAGGTGCTCCAAGGGGTAATTATCTTGCAACAGGTCCTGTAGGTGGTACAGGAGCGAAATCCGGCTCTGCATCCGGCGGGCACGCATCAGGTTCTGGGGCAGGAACAAAACGTTATGCTCCTACTCCGTCATTATCAACATATTCCGGTTCCGGAACGGGGTCTTCACGAGGCAGCGGCGGAAGCAGAGGTACAGGCGGTTATGCCGGTAATCCTGGTGGCGGTGGCGGTCGTCCTGGAATTGATGCTATCAAAGAACCTGACTTTGGACCTTATATGAGAGAATTACAAAGAAGAATTAAATACAATTGGCATCCGCCAAAAGGTAATGAAAGCAGAAAAGTTGTTCTTTTATTTAAGATTGCTAAAAACGGTCAACTTTTATCTTGTAGAGTTTATCGTTCTTCAGGATTGCCAAGTGCCGATCAGGCAGCACTGAACGCTGTTAAGATGACAGCACCGTTCAGACCGCTCCCTGCAGATTATAAAGGTACAAATATAGATATCCAGTTTACGTTTGACTATAACGTATTCGGAGCATCTATGAGATAATTATTAGGAAATTAATACAGAAAAGAGGATAAAGTTATGGAATTATTACTACATTCAATTAAAATGGACTGGCCGGTACTTTTACCGATTTTGATTTGTTCAATCTTGGTTTTGGCGGCAGTCATCAACAGGTACAGTTTTTACAAAAAGAATAAACGTGATGTTGTTCTTTTTATTCCAAAATTACAAAAAGAATTAGCTAAAGGTAATTTAGTTGGCGCTCAGAATATCGCAATTCAATGCGGTGGAGTTATTGGTGAAGTTACCGAAGAAGCTGTAAGAATTTTTACAGAACAAAAGAAAGGTTTTTCACGTTCTTTTGATATTGCGGCAAGTCTTGCAACAAGAAAACTTGAAAACCACTTAACAATCCTCGGTACAATCGGTGGTGTTGCACCATTCTTAGGTTTGTTTGGTACAGTTGTAAGAATCCTTTACACATTTCAGGATCTTGCAACACAGGGTAACCAATCAGCTGCGGTTGCTATGGGTATTGGTTCTGCGTTGATTGCAACTGCTTTTGGTTTGGGGGTTGCTATCTGTGCGGTTATCGCTTACAACACTTTCCAGTCAATTGTTAAAAGATACGAAGATGATTTCCAATTGATTAAATTATTGTTCTTGAGTTTTGTTGATTCGGATGACGAATCTTCTACAACTTCCACATCTTCAATTGCTTTGTAATGATATGGCATTGAGATAATAAGGTATTAAAACAATAAGTATTATTGTTTTTTAATAAGAAAAGGTAAATAAAAGTGGCTATAAAATCAGGCAAAAACGCAATGTTTACAGAAATAAATATTACACCTTTAACAGATATTTTCCTCGTTCTGTTAATTATTATGATGGTTGTCGCACCGACATTCCAGTCGTTGAATGATAAAGTAACAATTCCGGAGATTAATAACGGTACATCTGTCGAAGAACGTAATGCGACTGTTTCTGTTACAAGAGAAGGCAGAGTTTATCTGAATGATAAGCTTGTAAATATTTCTAATCTTGCGGTTGAGCTTGAAAAAATTAAACCGACTGTGCAAAAACAAGAGGTAGTTGTGAGAGCGGATGAAAGAGCAAAAAGTTCTGTTATTATGGATATCATGGATGCTGCTCAAGAAGCTCAGTATAAAAAATTAGTTGTAGCAGGGGAACCACTTACTAAAAAAGCTCAAAAGGCTTTGGAAGAGCATCAACGTATACTTGATGCTGAAGAAAATTAGGTGAAATATGAGAGATAGTTTTAATGAAATAAATATTACACCATTAACCGATATCTTTTTGGTATTGCTTATTATAATGATGGTTATTGCTCCCATGATGGATCAACAGGGGTTAAAATTAACAGTGCCTCAGGCTGTTAAAGAACAAAGCCATAAAGAGTTTAAGACTATTCAGTTCGTTGTTGATGCTGATGGCAGATATTATATGGATGGTCAAGAAATTGCTATTGAGGATTTGGAATCTGTTATTTCTGAAAAAGTAAAAACACATCCTGATGGTTTATTGATTATTCCTGAACCTAATTCTGAGCATGGGGCCTTGGTGAAATTAATTGATGTTGCCCGCAGCGTTGGGGTTTCTTCTGTTTCTGTTCAGGGCGGATAAACGATAATTTTTTTATTCCTATAATAGTTTGTATAAAAAGTCTTAATTTGTTAAAATTATGCTATACCTAAAATCAGTATAATTGTACCGGTATATAACGTAGAAAAATATCTTGATGTTTGTCTTGATAGTATTTTGGCTCAGTCATTTAAAGATTTTGAGGTCATTTGTGTTAATGATGGTTCTACAGATTCTTCTTTATCTATTCTTGAAGAATATGTAAATCTAGATAACAGAATAAAACTTTTATCACAAAAAAACAACGGTCAAAGTACTGCCAGAAATAAAGGACTTGATATAGCACAAGGAGATTGGATATAAAAAAATTTTGATTAATTTTTTATAAGTTTTTTCATAAAAATAGTTAATATCTTATATCAAGTAATAAAAAAAAAATAGCAAATTTCACATAGTATATTCATATACTTATATATGAAACATAGCTATTAAGCTAATATGTTTAATTTACATTTGTGTCTTTTTAATTATAATAATATGTATGAAGAAACTAATATTAACAATTTTTTTTATATTATTTGCTTTAACATCTTATGTATTTGCTGAAACAATAAAAGCCGGTGTTAGCATAGATGCCGTCCCCAAATCGTTTTTTGGAAGCTGGCAGGTGGATGCACAACTTGAAAAAACTAACAATTACAGTACTTTTAAACCGGTTAGCAGAGATTTATGGAACTTATCGAGGACTGGAAACGTCATTACATTAGAGAATCCTTTTACAAAAGCTCATGCTCAAGTTGAGATAAAACATACGGAGGGGAATGTAATTGTATTTTATAAAGAATCAACATTTGATAATAAGGTGCTAAGAGATACCGTTACAATTAGGTTGAATGGGAATACCTTTGGGGGTTATAACGATTTGGTATTAGAAACTATATCACTTTATGACGGGCATGTTCTTAAACGTGATACAGCTAAATACCTGATAAAAGGTAAAAAATTGGCGGGAACATCAGTTTTAAAATAAAATATATAGAATGAGGAAGGGATTATATATGACTCAATATGAATTTGATACGGTTATCTTGGGCGGAGGCCCTGCCGGGTTGTCTGCAGGTATTTACATGGCAAGAAGTAATGCAAAAACTGCTATTATAGATACAAGTATGCTTGGCGGTCAACCGTCAAATTATCTGGAATTAGAAAACTATCCTGGCTTTCCTGTGATTGGCGGATATGATTTGATGGAAAAATTTGAAGAACATGCAGACAAGTTTGGGGTAGAAAAATTCCCTATGCAAGAGATTAAATCTGTAAATCTTGTATCTAACCCAAAAATTATTGAAACATTAGAAGGTGATATTTTTAAAGCAAAGACCGTTATAATAGCCTGCGGAGCTCAGCCTAAAAAATTAGGAGTAAAGGGCGAAGCAGAATTTGTAGGCAGAGGAGTTAGTTACTGTGCTGTTTGCGATGGTGCATTTTATCAAGATAAAACTGTTGCTGTCGTGGGCGGTGGAAATGCGGCTGTCGAAGAAGGAATATATCTTACTAAATTTGCAAAAAAAGTTTATCTTATCCACAGAAGAAATGAGCTCAGAGCCGATAAAATCGTTCAGGAACGAGCTTTTAAAAATGATAAGATGGAATTTGTCTGGGATTCAACAGTTAAAGAAATTCAAGGTACTGATACTGTAAATAATATTGTTATTGAAAATGTTAAAACAGGACAAATAACTAACCTTGAAGCAGACGGAATTTTTCCATACATCGGTTTTAGCCCGAATATTACTGATATTAATGGACAGGTCGAACAGGATTCAAATGGTTTTATTATAACGGATGAAACAATGCAAACCTCTGTAGAGGGTGTTTTTGCGGTAGGAGATGTCAGAAAAACTCCTCTCAGACAAGTTATTACGGCTGCTTCAGACGGTGCAATCGGTGCTGTTTATGCCGGTAAATATATAGAATCTTTAGAGAAAGTTACTGTATAACATAAAAAAAGCCACATTATGTGGCTTTTTTTAATCAATGTCTATAATCCCGTATTTGTACCCTATAACTGCGGCGTGGACTCTGCCGTTTGCACTCAGCTTTTCCAGTATTTTCCTGACACTAAATTTTACTGTGCTTTCACTTAAAAATAATTCTTTTGATATTTCAATATTTGTATGATTTTTAGCCATCATACATAATATTTTTCTCTCTCGTAAAGACAACAAAGTCTTATCAATACACATAAAAACCTCCAAACTAAACATATAAATACTATTTACATGTCCATAGTATCAGAGGTTTTATTATCGTCAATATATTTTAATGTATTTGCATTTATTTCACATCGCCTTTTATGATAATAAGATTATTGATGATTTTCATGGCACAGGTAGGAAGAACAACATGTTCAAGTCCATCAGAAATACTAAGTATGCCGCCGGCTTTTAAAGTAACATCTTCGCCCTTGTACTGAAATGTATATTCTTTATCTCTGTCAGATCTTATTGTAATTTGGTTATCCATATCTATATTCCTTATTTAATGTTCCTTATAAACAAAAGGCGGTTTTACCCGCCTCTATTTTAAATTGATATTTCATCAAAACATACTAGTCAAAAGTATATCCGATGATTGCAGCTTCTCTTGCTCTTTTAATAGCTTTTGCTATCATACGTTGGTGTTCTGCACAATTACCTGTAACACGTCTTGGAATGATTTTTCCGGCTTCAGTTAAATATCTTTTTAACTTAGAAGCATCTTTGAAATCAATAGACTCAACGTGATCTGCACAAAAGCTGCATGTTTTACGTTTTTTTCTGTCTTGTTCTTGTTTTGCCATTTTTAATATTGCCTTTCTAGCCTTATATTCTACTATTTATATTGAATAAATGATAACACTCATTTATTCCTTAATCTCTAAAATGGAATTTCTTCTTCATCAATCAGGTTTTCTTCTGTAATCGGAGAACTGCCTTCGTCATCGAAAGAAGGTGCTTCAAATTCTCCAAACTGCACTTCGCTTGATTGAGATGAAGATGAATCTGTATTTGCAACACTATTTGAACCTGAAATTACTTCAATATCATTTGCATCGATTTCGAAATATTTTCTGTCAGAGCCGTCTTGTGCTTTTGAGGTTGCAACTTGCAATCTTCCGTCAACAATAATTCTGTCCCCTCGTTTAACGTTGTCAAGAACCTCTGAAAGCACACGTCTTTTAGAGATTACTCTGATTAGTGTTTCTTCTTTTTCATCTATGTTTAAAGTTAAACCGTAAACAGCTATATCGTTTTGGGTATACCGTTTTTCAGGTGCTCTAAAGACTGTTCCCGATACTGTTGCTTTTGCTAATGTCATTTTATACTCCTGCTTTTTCAGATTGTTCTAAGAACATTGTTCTCAAGATGGAATCATTCAATCGAAGTTGACGTTTAAATTCTGCAACTTTTTCTTCCGGTAATGATAGTACCATATTCGTGAAAAATCCATCTCTGAAATTTTGAATTTCATAAGCTAATTTTTTACGACCGATTTTGTCGATTGAGTCAGATTTTCCGCCTAATGCTTCTGCATCAGATGTTACTTTTGCTATTAGTTTATCAATTTCTTCAGCGTCTGAATTAGGTTTAAAAATTACTAATAATTCGTATTTTTTCATTATAATATTCTCCTTTTTAGTCATACTAACATAAACATGCTAAATTAAACAGATTTAATTAATATTGTTAACATATTAATGTAATATTTTTAATCAATGACAAATATTTTACTTGCGTAATATCGCAAAACAATGTTACAATAAAACCGAAGTATTTTATCCAAAATAGGAGTATGAATTATGTCAAATGTTTTAGTAGCGTATTTTTCAGCAAGCGGAGTTACAAAAGAAGTAGCAGAGAATCTTAAAAGTGTTTTAAACTCTGATATTTATGAAATCAAACCAAAAGTTCCATACACAAATGCTGATTTAAACTGGATGGATAAAAAATCACGTTCAACTGTTGAGATGGACGATAAATCATCAAGACCGGATATAATAATCGATAACCCGAAACTTGAAAAGTATGATACAATATTTTTAGGTTTCCCTATATGGTGGTATATTGCTCCTACTATTGTAAATACTTTTTTAGAGGCTTATGATTTTTCAAATAAAAAAATTATTCTTTTTGCAACCTCAGGCGGAAGCGGATTTGGCGGAACTGTTGAATATTTAAAGAAAAGTGTTCCTGCTTCTACTGAAATTATTGAGGGTAAACTCTTGAATTACAGCCCTTCAAAAGAAGATATTAAAGCATGGACAGATGAGCTTGGGATATAATATCCAAGTTCATCAAATGTTATTTTTTTAGTTATTGTATGATTTACAGAAAATCATATTTTTCAGGAATAATAAACACTTCGTTATTTGCATCTTTTTCAACAAATTTTAAATAATCATCAAGAGCTGTTTCTTTTGAATTATTATAAAATTCGTCAGTGATGTATTTCTTGTGAAGTTCTGTCCTTTCTCCTGAGTAATTCCCTAAAATATGGGCATAATCACAAATCTCTTTATAACATTTACCGCCACCATAAGCCTTTGTCTTGGCATCTGTGCCGGACGGACGAATTTCAATGTATTTATCCTTAAATTGAAGATATGTTCCATCTCCGACAAACTTGATATCTTTAATATCATCAAATTTGAGTTTCGGAAAAGCATCGTTTAATACGGATATTGCTTTATCAATGCTCATAACTCCTTTGTTGATTGCTATTGCCAGTGATAAATAGAACAAATCATTTTTTGTTCTTTGTTTTTCACCCTCTGTTTTTGCAAGTTTCAATTTTTCGATATCAGGTTCAGATTCATTGTAATATGCAATATCTTCTCTTGTGTCGAACCGTGAAACTATATTATAGCGCTCAAAAACATCAACTAAATATTGAGATAGTGTTTTATTTTCTTCTTCTAATTGAGCGATGAGTGATGAGGCAACAATAATAGCTTCTGTTGCACTTTTTTCTCTCATAGCAATAGCTTCTCTGCCTGTCAATGATTTTACGGTGTCTTCTGCACCCATAATCATTCCGCCTGATAATAATAAAAAAAAAATCAAACGAGGCTGAACCCCAAGATTTATTGTGTTTCCAAAAACATCATCAACTTTAACCTCTTTCTCAGGGGTGTTTTTAAGCTGAAGTTCAACTTTTTTCATAATGTTTGCAATCTCTTTAAATCCGACAGGTACATTAACAACTTTTATACCATTTGCAGCAGCCCACTCATCCCAAGAAAGAGCAGAAGCTGTTGTTTTAATCATAAATCTTGGGTGATTGTTCCAACGTCGGGTTTGTTTAAGCTGTTTTGTACGATAATCCATAAGCATTAAAAATGCCTGATTAGCAGTAAATACCGTGAGTACTCTGCCATTACCAAGTTTGACGTAAGAAATACCGTTTTCTTCTAAAGTCGGGATATTTCCTTCTGATTCTAATTCGCAAATGGTTAATCTGTCATGGTCAGGGTCAGTAATCAGTACGGCAGTACCTAAAGGATATTCTCTGAGCAGAATATCATAATCGAGTGATTCTATTACCGGGAAGAATTGTTCCCCGTTAGGTCTTTTAGCCACAACAGTTGCGTCAACAGAGTAGTCATAAAAAGTTTTGTTTCCCTTTGGATCTGTATCATATTTGCCGATAGAGTGAAAAAACGGATCTTCTTCCGTATTATTCCAATCAAACTTATCTGAAAGCCCGAGTTTTTTTAAAACTTTGCTAAGTGTCCTATATGCACACCCGCCGACACTTTCGATAATGATTTTATTTTTCATTGTTTTTAGTTTTGTTAAATCTTCCGCTACTCCGTTTTTAAGGTAATCAACATAAAGGTTTATACCATCTTCTAATTTTGTCATAACTTCTTCATCAATAAGCGGATTATCTTTAGAAGAAATCTTTATTTCATAACTTCCGTTATTTTTAACCTTATCAAAAATTTCTTGAATTTTACTGACAAATTCTAGTGATTCTTCTGGTAAATATTGACTTCCTTGTGAGTTTAAGTCCTTTGTTGCCGTTTTTACGGAAATACCATGGCTTGAAGTTATATATTCTCCTCCGACCAAATCAAGTTTAAATGCCAAGAATGAAGCAAGCCAAATAGGAATAGTCTGTCTGTCTTTAGATGTCAGAGTCTTAATTCCTTGAGCAGCTTGTATTCTTGCAATAGCATCAAGATATAATTGTGAATTATATCTGACTTCACTACCGGCTAACTTTATTATAGATTTTCCCTTGTATTTTTCTTTTACAACGAGGGCTTTTGCTAAAGTTGCAAGCACAATTCCCACTAGATTGATAGGGAATCTTGTATCTTGCGGATAAAGAATATTTTGAGGGCCTCTAATACCTGCTGTTGAAACTTTAGCTTCTTTTGAATAGTTCTCAAACCATTCTAACAGATTTAAGCCTTCCGGATTGTTATTTTCATCATAAGGATAGAGGTGTTCACGTTTCAATGTAAATGTAAATTCACCTTCATTTGAAAAATCTATTAACTTATTATTTTTTATATAATCGGGGGTCTTATCAAAGACGCTTTTAAATAATGCTTTTTCTAATTCGCAAGATGCTTGTATATTCATAATCTCTCCATTAATTCTGTGTTTGACATGAATATTATATCGTAAATATAAGAGGGGTAAATTATAGTTTATCAGCCGAAGGCTGATAAAAGTGATTAAGTGACTAGCGAAATTCCGGACGGATGAAATCCGGTAAGCGAGGGACGAAGTGAGCACTGTCAAAGACA
>CACZPS010000067.1 GCA_902783125.1 uncultured bacterium
ATCAGAAATTCTTAGTCACTTAGTCACGGTTCACTTAGTCACTGTAAATTATAGTTTAGCGAGCTTTGCTCGCTAAACTATAATTTATTAGTTGAACAAACAAACTAATTTAGATATAATCATATTATGGTTAAACGTAACAAAAAAGAAGACAATCTGGCTGATAAAGTAAAAAAAGGCAGAGAAAAAACAAGACACCACAGACAATTTTACTATTCATTTTTAACAATTGTTTTATTGATATGTCTTGTTCAAATGTCTATCAGTGCACTATTAAATGTGACAAAAGTTATTGCATATCATAAAAAAATATTGACTTTAGAATCTAAACAAATAGCTGCGGAAGCTAGAAATGCCGAGTTAAAAAAAGATATTAAAAACTGTTCAACAACTGCCATTATGGAATCTATTGCACGTAATAATTTAAAGATGGCAGGAAAAGATGAAGTGCTGGTTATTGTTAACAAACAGCAAAATCAAAATGAAAAGAAAAATAATAAATATAAAAAAATCGGATTCAAAAAACAATGAAAAATGTAATGACAGAAGCATTTGATTTAAAACGTAAAGGTTATTATAAACAAGCTATTGAAGTATATTATAAACTACTATCAGAGATTAGTGATAATGTTGAGGTTTTATCTGAGCTTGCGGATTTGTATTATTTGCTGAAAAACAATGAACGTGCTGTGCATTATGTAACCAAAGCACTCGAAATTGAATCTGAGCATATTAATAGTCTGGTAGTTCTTAAAAAAGTTTATTTATCTGAAAATAATTATAAAGATGCTGAAATTACAGCTCGCAAAATATACGAATTAACAAATTCTGAATCTGATTTGCTGGAATTAATATGTATATTAGAATCAGAAAAAAAATTTGAAGAAATTATTATATGTACGAATAATATAAACGATGAAAATTGTTTGTTTAAACGTGCAATTGCAATATACGAATTAAAGCAATACGATGATGCACTAAATGTATTAAAACAAATATATAATAACAACAATTCTACTGTTGAGGATATGGAGAAGGTTCTTAACCTTGCAGTAAAAATATATTATGAACAAAATGATATAGGACAAGCAAAAGAGGTGTTAATAAAATTGGAAAAAATTGATATTAAAACAGCAGACGGATTAAACTATATTGGTTTAGGCAAACTTGATGAATTAAGATTAGATGAAGCTATTGAATATTTTGGTCAAGCGGTTCAACAAGATAATCAGAACCCCAATTATATATATAACTTAGGTCAAGCGTATTTTTTAAAGGGTTGGTTTGATGAAGCCCAAAAATGTTTTAGTACCGCAATATGTTTGAATCCGACAGAAGAAAAATATCATTATTCTTTAGCTTATTTGTATTATAAAAGCGGGAATTATGAAATGGCAAAAACCCATCTTAATCCTGAATATTTTGAATCAAAAGTTCTTATCCAAGTGATTAAATCAGAACAAGGTGATTTAGCATCTCCAAAAGTTGAACTGGAAAAGATGCTGAACGACGAACCTGATAATGAAACTATTCTGTACTCATTAGCAAAAATTTATTTTAAACTCGATATGTTTAAACAAGCCAAAACAATTATTGAAAGAACACTTGATGTAAACCCGAAAGTATTTGAATATAAAACATTTTATATAAGGCTATTACTAAAACTCGGAGATTTAAAAGAGGCTCAAGAAAGAACCGGCAGATTGCTGGATGCGTATCCGAAATATTATTATGCACATGTTTTAGAAGCCGAAGTTAATCTTGAGAAAAAAGATTATGATGCGTTATTTGATACAGCTCAAGATTTAATAGAGTTGGATATAAATCATTATGAAGGCTATTATTATAATGCTCTTGCTCTGTTCGAAAAAGAAGATATTAATTTTGCAATAGAAAGCCTGAAAAAAGCAATTTCGCTCGATGTAAATAACGCAGATTTATATGTAAAAATGAGCGAATTTTATCAGGCAATAGGCAAATATGAAGATGCTTTTGCATATATAAAAGAGGCTGGAGATATAGACCGTTCTGCAAGAAATCAAGAATTATACATGCAACTTGCAAACATTCTAAGACGTAAAGGAATAAGTAAATAATCCGCATTAAGGTATAAAATTGTTGAGTTTTTTCTAAAAATAGCTCTTGCAATTTTATGTTAATTATATTAAGATATGTTTATAAAAGTTAAGATTTCTCAAAGAAATTAAACATTTTGTAATAAATACTAATTTATGTTAAAGAAATAAAGGATGGTAAAATGGCTGAAAACGAAGAATTGCAGGAAGAATCATCAAATAAGCAATTGATTTTGGTTGCAGATGATGAGGCTAGTATTAGAAGAATTTTGGAAACTCGTTTAAAAATGGTCGGCTATGATGTAGTTGTAGCAGAAGACGGTGAAGAAGCAGTTGAGTTATTTAATAAAGAAAATCCTGATTTGGTAGTACTGGATGTAATGATGCCAAAAATGGACGGTTATGGTGTAACAAGAGAAATCAGAAGAACTTCGGATGTTCCTATAATTATTCTTACGGCACTTGGTGATGTTTCGGAAAGAATTACAGGTCTGGAATTAGGCGCAGACGATTATGTAATTAAGCCATTCAGCCCTAAAGAATTAGAAGCACGTGTTAAAGCAGTTTTAAGAAGAACCAGCGATAAAGCCGTTGTTGTTCCTGCAAGCGGAAAGGCAGTTGCTAAAAATGTTATTACAACAGGTAATATCAAAATTGATACTGCAAGACGTCAAGTATATAGAAAGAATGAAAGAATCAGACTCACCGGTATGGAATTCAGCTTGTTAGAATTGTTAGTTAATAATTCCGGTCAGGCATATTCAAGAAACGAAATTTTACAACACGTATGGTCGTATCCTGCTGATCATAGAATAGATACTCGGGTTGTTGATGTTCATATTTCGAGATTACGTTCTAAATTGGAAACTGACCCTACTAATCCTGAGTTAATTCTTACCGCTCGTGGTATTGGTTATATGTTCCAAAGAATTAACTAAATATTATAAAAGATATAAAGCAGCGACCTTACGGTCGCTCTTTTAATAATTTGTATAACTGTGCATCATTCAATGGTAGTTTGCTAAATCCGTTTCGTATGTGATACGATTTTAATATAAAGTACGATTATTTAATAAGTTAAAAAGGAATTTTCATGACATATATAGATAATGCTGTAATTCTTGATGATTATTTAAGATTATTAGAACATAACTGTAAAGGTAAAACCGAATTATATATCCCGTGCACATATAAAGAATTCTCACAAGGAGTTGATGAACGTCCAAAAGCATTTCAAGATTCAAGTGCCAAGGGCGATACGCTATATTTAAAAATTAAAATGTATATGCCCGCAATGGAAAAATATGTAGTTTTCCCGTTAACATTAAAAAATTATAATAGCATAGAAAAAGTTTATTTTGTTAAAGAGAGTGCCTCAACACAAGTGTATCCTAATGATTATGAAACGAGTGAAACCTATTATGATTATATAATCAGTGACCTTATAAAGACCACTAAAAGTGAAAAAACAGGGATAACAACAATAACCGGTTCAAATTTCAATGATAAAATTGATTATTCAACAGAAAGTATAAGAACAAATATTAACGCAGGAAAGGGTAATGATAAAATTACGGGTTCCAACGGTGATGACACAATTATAGGCGGGGTTGGTGAAAATGTAATAAACGCTTCCGGCGGAAATGACATTGTAAAACTGACAAGTGGTGAAAAATTGACCATTAAAACAACTGATACCATAACATATAGTATAAGTGAAACTAATAAAAATGATTTAGTTATTACCCACGGAGATAACAATGATACCATCACACTCAAAAACTTTGTTAAATCAAATGGTGTAGGAAAAAACGGAAGTGTCACGGTAAATAATACCGACTTAAATAATGCTCATTATACAGATACAATATTATCATTTGATAATAGTAATAAAACCGTAAAGAATTACACTGCTACTATTACAGGGACAAGGCTAAGTGACAGTATTAGTATTCTAAATCCTAATTCAAATTTAAAATACATAATAAAAGCCGGCGAAGGAAATAATAATATAACTTTGTTTAATGCAAAAAAATCTAATACAATAACTTCAGGTTCCGGTAGTGATTATATTATCATTTCAGGTAACAGTACGGAAGAAAAAGCGCTCACAACCGTAAAAGCAGGGATAGGCGAAAACCATATATATATTGAAGGTTCCGGTAACAATTCAATAATTACCGGAAAAGGTAATGATTATATATTTTTTGCAAATGCTACAGAGTCAAATGCAAAAACTACCTTGAAAATAGGCGGTGGAGAAAATACCATAAATATTTGCAAAGATAGTTTTGGGGAGATTATTCTTGCCGAAGAAAAAATCAAAAATACGCAAAATAACATTATATTTAAAGACGGTATAACTCTAAACAATGCAATAAAAATCAATAATGAATTGAGTCTTTATAGTAACAATTCTTCTTTAACAATAAATAACTATTTCTTACAAACAGGCAAAAATGCAAAAAAACTAATTAACGGTTATTCATTTGATAAATTAGGCGAATTTTTAGAAACAAATGACCTTATCTTAAATGTCACAGGCTCAGGCACTCTTAAAGGTTATACAGACAGCGAAGGGAATGGCTTATCAGAAAATATATATACTTATGATTCTGTTATCGGGTACACAGGCAAAGCCAAGAACGACAAAATATATGCTTACGGCGGAAATGATACAATCAATGCAGGATTAGGAAAAAATACCATCTATTTCTACAATGGTAACGGTGAAGATACTATTGTCAAAGGTGGCGGAACTGATACCTTAATTTTTACAAAAAGTTCAAATATCAGATTTGGGTTTGTGGACTCTAAAACAGACGGTAAATATGATTTACATATCTATTACAATTCTGACAAACAAAATTATACTGATTTTGCAGTTCTTGAGGAGATTGCAACCCTAAACAGTGACGGTACATATAAATTTGATAAAGAGGCAACAAGTGTTACAACAATCAAAGTAGGAAGCAAATCTTATAAGTTGGAAACTTTGTTAGACAGAAAAACAATAAAAGGTGTAACAGGCACTATCGGTAACGATGATATTTTCGTAAACAAAACAAAAGGTAATGTAGCCGTTATCGGTGATGCAGGCAGTGATATTATCTATATAGGAAGTAACGCTGACACAACTGAAGATAATATTGACCCTGCAAACTACCAAACCACAAACATTAAGCCTACCGTTTATACATATACACAAGATATGACTCAAGATTCTTCGGAAGGCACTTTCGATAAAGTTATCTCTTATACAAAAAATGACGGAATATATTATGCTCAGTCTGAGAAAAATGATATAAAAGTTTATGGCAATTGTATGAAAGATGACTTACTAACGGGCACGGACGATACATATTACACTAACGTTAATCAGTTCAGTAAAATATATGACGAAAGCGGCAACGATACATTACATATAAATGATGCAAATGCCGATGAATTATCAGTAATTTTTAATATTAATAAAAGTTATAAATCAATCGCAGAGTCCTTAAAAACAGATACTGAATATACAAAAAGTAATATTTTAAACTCCTTGCAAGAAGTCAAAATATTAACCACCACTCAATTGTCAAATTTTGCGGAAAACATTGAAGATTATATTGTTGACGGGGATTTAAACCTTCCATCTGTTGGGATTAATATTGATTATTGGGGAAATAAGAGAGAACGAACAAGCGATAATGATTTAGAAACATTAAACTTATACAAAGGATACTTTGGTGGCGGGGTCGAAAAAATCATTGCATCAGATAACGTAGAAATTACAGCGCAAAAAATTGATGAATTGGCATCAACTATTGCCAATTGGCTGAACGATAAATATGGTTCAGATGATACAGTAAACAGTGTTGAAGATGTATTCAAAAAAGGCGGCGATGACGCTGCTGCAATACTTGCCCAATTTATTGAGAATAACCCTTGGAAACAATCATAATAAAGACCTTTGGAACATTCTTATTTTTGTATATTAATATTTTCAGACAAATTAAATTAAAATATTTGTAATATTTCTACATAAACTATCAAAAAATGTTTTGAGGGGAGTTATATAAGCAGTGATAGAAATATAAGGATATTATTTATGAAAAAAGCGGGAATGAAATTAGGTTTTAGCCTTGTCGATTATGCAAAACAACACAACAAAAATATTGGTAGTGTCAGATTAAAAGACGGTTCCAGTCTGAAAGTAATCGGTAGCCAAGAAAGTAATATGATAGAATTGTATAGGGTTAAAAACAATCGTCTTTTTGGCGGTTCCGTGTTTAAAGGCGAAGACAACGTATTCAAGGCAGCCGAAGAATTTGCAGCAATTACAGAAAAACAAGCAGTTAATGAAAATGACGCGAACAAAGCATGGGGCGCAATTTGCGGGTATTATCATCCTGACTTATTATAATTTGTATTTATATACAAAACTTTATTTATAGAGAAAAATTAGAAATTCCTGTTGTTATCATGGATATTTCAAACTTATTAGCTTGTTTTAGAATATCAGGTGCAACCCCCGGTTGAATTATTAACGAAATCCTGTTTTGAATAGCAACATTCAAATCGTGCATTGTTAAAGGCACATCAGAGGCTAATACTCCTTCTTTTGCATTGTCACAAGCGCAATTCAGTGCATATTCAAACGCAGGAGTCTGAAGTCCTTGTGCAATACCTGTGGTCTTAAAATCTTTTGCAACGACTACACCTGCACTTTTTATATATTTTGTTATCTTCCAAGCAAAAATAGCGTCTTCTATTTGTTCAACTGTCGGTTTCTTATTAGTAACAACCTTAAAAGAATCTTTATCCAATTCTTTTTTATTCATTTCCTGAACTATTGTTCCAAGTGGTGTTACACAAATTTCTTCTTGCAAATAGTTTTTGTATTCATTAAGCGGAGTGTTTAGTTTTACATACTTAATTTTCTTTGATTCCATACAATTTTCCGCCTCGGCAGTGAACTCAGGTGAAACAATTATATGTTGCGGAGTAAATAATCTTGCTAATTCCACATCAACTGTTTTGGTAAATGCAATAGCTCCGCAAACAGAATCAATAGGGTTACAGTCAACCGCTTTTTGAAACGAATCAAAGATTGTTGAACCCAGAGCAACCCCTGTGAGAGTGTTATTCTTAACTAAAACCGTTGCACAAACATCATAAAACTCTGATGCAATATTTAGTGCAAGTGTAACATTCAAAACATCAGAATATGTTAACTCTGACGAAGCCTGATAATCTATCATATTATGAGATTGATATAATCTTGCCTTTTGATTAATAGTAGCCCCGCTTGTTAAATCTTTTATAAACTCTAATTTAATCGTATCTTCCATTTATATTTCCTTTATTTATAGTGTTTGATATTTAGGAGAAAATGTAATATTCACATTTACTAATTTACCCCTTTCCCCCTTTACCCCTTTACTCCTTTACTCACTTACCCCTAAAAGTCTTGTCCTGCTGTAGGGATTGGAGGATGACTCATCTGTTGCGGTACAGGAGCAGTTTGGTAACCGCCTTGCTGCTCAGCTTGTTGAGGCGGAGTATATGAGTTAACCTGAACAACATCTTCTGTCGGAGCGGTTACGTCAGAATCATCGTGATATCTTGACGGGTTAGAAGAATTTGTAAGTTGAGAAATATTCTTACCTGCTTTTGCATTAAGCATATCAGGGTATCCAAAATCTTCATTACCATAAGGCTCAGTAGCTTTTCTCATAACATCACGCCAAATTATAGCAGGGACTGTCCCGCCTGTTAAACCACCCATTTTTGTGTTATCGTCATTACCAACCCAGACCCCTGTAACAACCGATGGAGTATAACCTACAAACCACGCATCTTTATAGTCATCGGTTGTACCTGTTTTACCTGCACATGGTTTTCCTATATTTGCAGCCATACCGGTACCGTGTTTAATAACCATCTTTAACATAGATGTCATTTGTGCTGCGACATCAGAATCAATCACCTTTTCTATTCTTGCTTTTGGAGCAGAATACAATATTTTCCCTCTTGAAGATTCAACTCTTTCTATTGCATAAGGTTCAACCTTATAGCCACCGCTAGCATATATTCCATAAGCTCTTGTAAGTTCGAATAATTTGACCCCGTTAGAACCAAGTGCAATTGTGTAGTCAAATTGAAGCGGAGTATTAATTCCCATTATCCTTGCAACCTGAATAACGGCTCTAACTCCAACGTATTCTATTAATCGAACAGCACAAACATTTGATGAAACCATAAGTGCTTTATAAAGAGGTATTCTTCCCCTGTATTTATTACCATAATTGTGCGGCGCCCAAGACCCGAGTTTATAAGGTGTATCATCAATCATATCGTTAGGAGTGAGCCCTTTTTGAATGGCTGCCGTATATATAAATGGTTTAAATGCAGACCCCGGAGGTCTGATAGCCTGCGTAACTCTGTCATATTGGCTTTCTGCGTAGTTTTTACCGCCTGCGTAAGCCAAAATCCTTCCATCGACAGGACTAAAACAGAACACTGCCGCCTGATTATTCGTTCCTCTCATTCCCCACGCATTCAAATCATTTATTATAGCCTCATTTGCTGCTTTTTGAGCATTATAATCAATAGTTGTTATAATCTTATAACCACCTGAGGTTATTTCTTGCTCGGTAAATCCAAGACGTGCAAGTTCTCGCATAACATAATCACAAAAATAAGGTGCTTTATTAAGAGTATAATATCTTGGCATTTTAGTTAATCTAACTTCTTCTTTTTGAGCCTGTTTCATAGTTGCTTTGTCAATGTAGTGCATTTTATACATACGCTCTAAAACTTTATTTCTTCTTTTGACAGCCAAATTCAAGTTATTAAATGGGGAGTATACCGACGGTGCTTGCGGCAGACCCGCAATAAGCGCCATTTCACCCAACGTAAGCTGATTTAATTTTTTATTA
Source organism: uncultured bacterium (assembly GCA_902783125.1). Taxonomy (GTDB): domain Bacteria; phylum Cyanobacteriota; class Vampirovibrionia; order Gastranaerophilales; family Gastranaerophilaceae; genus UBA2883. The sequence goes on from CACZPS010000067.1 coordinate 9,002, forward strand.
AAATAAGTTTCAGCAGCACCTTGAACCCCATAAGCACCCGAACCAAGATAAACATTATTCAAATACATTTCGAGTATTTTATCTTTATCCAATGATTTTTCTATTTTTGCTGCTATAATTATTTCTTTTAGCTTTCTTGAATATGTTTGTTCGTTAGAAAGAAATAACATCCTTGATAACTGTTGTGTTATAGTACTTCCGCCCTGAACGACACGACCTGCGAGCACGTTTTCTATCATTGAACGAGTCAAACCAAACAAGTCATAACCATTATGACTATAAAAGTTTTTATCTTCTGTCGCTATAATTGCTTGTTGTAATTGTTTTGGCACATCTTTTATACTGACTTTAGAAAAAGTGCACGCATTAAAAGTTTTAATTACTTCCCCATCTGATGAATAAAAAGTTGTAACCATATTAGGTCTGAAATCAGACAGATTTGCGATTGGCGGAACTATCATAAGATAAACCTTTAATGAAACAAGTCCCCCTAATACAATAGCTGCTCCAATTATCAATAATCTTTTTAATGTATCAAAAAGTGTGTCTTCGTTATCATCTTTAAAACTATTTGATACACGTGTCTTAAAATCATCATAACCTTTTTTTGTATATCGTGCCATTAATTACCCTCTACAATCTGTTTTTAATATTATGTTTGTACTACTCACAAAATATTATGCATGTTATTATTTTATCAGAAAAACAGGAATAAAACTAATATATGATTATTGATTTGCTTACAAACATAAAAAACGAATTTTTATCGTATTTTGTACCCGAAAAAGTTGAATATGAGATTATCGGTGAATGCAAAAAATGCGGTAAATGCTGTAATTATATGTATAGTTACGATACCTACACTGAAAAAGAATTTAAAATCATGCAGTTTTTATTTCCTGCGTACAAGAGGTTTTATATAAAAGGCAAAGACGATGACGGAAATCTTATTTTTGCCTGTAAATATGTAACAGAAGACGGGTTATGTTCGGTTTACGAAAAAAGATTACCTATGTGCAGGAAATATCCCGCTAAAAAAATATATTTCAAATCAAAACTCCACGATGGCTGCGGATATAAAATCATTGATAAAAAATTTGATGATTATTTGTGTGACAAATAAAATTTTTACGGGTATTATAACTGTATGAAAATTTTCTTTAATACTATAAATTTTGGAAATAATAAACCTCGTATTGTTGAGAACAAGGATTCTTCCGGAAACACACGCAGGGTTGAATATGATACCTTCGGGCATGATGTGGATTCTAAACTGTTCGATAGAAATGGGATAGTATCAGAACATCAACATAAGGTATATTATGAAAAAGATAATGAAAAAGGTTGTATTGAATTTTTTAAAAATAAATTCCAAGAATATACAAGAAGAACATATACAAAAACCGAGAACGGATTTAAATATTCGGTTGATGATTTTAAATCAAAAACCCGCCCTGAAGCCAACTACATAAACGAATTTATTTATGATTTGTCAAATAAATTAATAAAAATTATAAACAACGGCAAGGTCATAAAGTTATAAAATAACGCAACTTCGCATAATAATATTATTATCAAACCAATAATTGTATATAAATACTTTTTATAATATACTTAAAACGGAAACAGTTACAATTGGAAGAGAAGAATATGAAAAAATTTTTATCAATTACACTTATTTTATTAATGAATTTTATGATGATAACTCCTGTGTTTGCAGAAACTGATGAGTACTCGGAAAATGAAGAAACCACGCCTGTTTTTTCAACGGCAATTGAAGATGAAACAATTTCCATAAGTCCTAAAAGTGCATTTGTGCTTGAATTAGAATCTGATATGGATATAAACGAAACTAATAAAGATGATGAAATTTTTTTCAGGTTAGTATCAAAAGTTCAGGCATCAAATGGAATGACATTACCTGAACATACCCGTTTTGTAGGCAAGTTTAAAAAAATTCAAAAAAGTAAGCCAATGTTTAAAAGAGCAAGAGCATATATTATTATCGACAAAATAGTTTTTCCAAATGATAAGACTTATACCGTGCGAATGGAACCCAAAAACGGAAGTGATTTAAAATCTTCTCAATTTTTGAATACAATAAGAGCAATTCCTGCCGGAATAGGCGTTGTTGCTTTTTCAATAATAAGTGTAGCAGTTGTTGCGATAGAATCTGTGACTGTTGTCGGACTTGTTGTGGTTCCGAGAACTTGCAGAGGATTTGGGCTTTTAATCAGCTCTATGGCAAAAGGACTTAATTATAAAATGAAAGCAGGAAGTAAAATTGTGTTTAAATTAGATACTCCTGTAAGTATCCAATTAAGTGATATTATGTCAAACTAAAAATTAGTATACCGAATTTTCAGTGGCAGCATACATTTTAATGCGCGAATTTTAATATCAATAACACAAAAGAAGTTTATTTAGATTGTGCACTAAAGCGCACACTACAAACTTATAACGGGCAAAAATAAGAACAAAACCAAGTTATATGGTTAGTGTATCACACCAAAAAATTTTGTCCCTTCATACCTTTTTATCTTTATTTACCCCTGCGGGCATAGTAATCTTCTATAAATCCGGTATTAAATTTTCCGCTGATAAACACTTCATCTTCAATAATATCTTGATGGAAAGGAATAGTGGTACAAATGCCGGTTATAACATATTCTTTTAAAGCCTGATACATTCTTCGACGGGCTTCATTTCTTGTTTCGCCCCAACAGATGAGTTTACCAATCATTGAATCATAATACGGAGGAATTGAATACCCCGGATAAACGTGTGAATCAACTCTTATCCCAAACCCGCCCGGAGCAAAGTATCCGTCAATTTTTCCGGGGCAAGGCATAAAGTCTTTATCAGGGTTTTCAGCATTGATACGACATTCAATTGCGTGCCCTCTTAATTTAACATCATCTTGAGTATATCCAAGCTTTTCGCCTGAAGCTACTCTTATCTGTTCTCTTACGATGTCAATTCTTGAAATCATTTCTGTGACACAGTGTTCAACCTGAACACGAGTGTTCATTTCCATAAAATACCATTTGCCGTCATGGTCAAGCAAAAATTCGCAAGTACCTGCACCTTCATAATTGATTGCTTTTGCCGCTCTGACGGCAGCAGCACCCATTTCTTTTCTTGTTTCTTCATCAATTGCAGGTGACGGAGCTTCTTCTAATAATTTTTGATGTCGTCTTTGGATAGAACAATCACGTTCGCCTAAGTGAATAACATTTCCAAAACTGTCGCCCAACACTTGAACCTCAATATGACGAGGATTTTCTAGGAATTTTTCTGCGTATACATCAGGATTACCGAAAAAGTTTTGAGCTTCTTGTTGACAAAGGTTCAGATTAGATTCAACATCTTCATCTCCTCTGCAAACTCTCATACCTTTTCCACCGCCGCCAGCGGTCGCTTTAAGAATAATCGGATAGCCTACTTTATTACCGAATGCTTTAACTTCGTCTGCAGTTTTAACAATTCCCGTTCCCGGGGTAACAGGAACATTATTTTCTATCATTGTTTTACGGGCGGTAGCTTTGTCACCCATTTTGCGCATAGCTTCAGAAGTAGGGCCGATAAATTTAATTCCGCTCTTTTCACAAAGTTCAGCGAAATCGGCACGTTCTGACAAAAAACCATATCCTGGGTGAATAGCATCAGCTCCTGATACTTCTGCTGCTGCCATAATTCTGCTTATATCAAGATAACTTTCAGAACTTGGAGCCGGACCTATACAATATGCGTCTGTTGCCAATCTGACATGCAACGATTCTGCATCTGCCGTTGAATATATTGCGACTGTAGGAATCCCCAATTCACGACATGCCCTTATAATTCTTACTGCTATTTCACCTCTGTTTGCTATTAATACTCGCTTTAACAATTTTCTATCCCTTATTATTCATTGCACAAACAGACAAAAAGAATAGCATCTTAATGCCTTAGTGCCCTAGTGTCTTAGTATCCTTATTCAACATACATCAATGGCTGACCGTATTCAACGGCTTGCCCGTCAGCTACACAAATTTCCACTATTTTACCGGAAAATTCTGATTCAATTTCATTCATCATTTTCATAGCTTCAACTATACATACAGTATCGCCTACAGAAATAGTATCGCCAACTTTAACAAACGGTTCTGCATCAGGTGACGGTTTACTGTAAAACGTCCCGACCATAGGTGAAACAATAGGATTCCCCTTCTTAACTTCCGCTTTTGGTTCTGACTGAACAGTAGTGCCCGCTGGAGTTGACGTAACCGCAGCAGGAGCAACCGTAGGAACGCCTGCAGTAATAACTTCCGGCAAGTCCTTACGAATTGTTATTGCTTGTTCTCCGTCTTCTAACGATATTTCTGTTAACTCATTATCAGCAATTATCTTTGCTAATTTTTCTATATAATCTGTTTCAAATTTCATAGTTATCCTTTCAATGAAAAGCAATATGTATAAAATCTATTCACAATTCACTATTCACTATTCACTAAAAATTATACTCTGTCCAAATATTCGTTGCTTCTCGTATCAACTCTAATCATATCACCGTTAGATACAAAGAACGGAACGTTAACAACAGCGCCTGTTTCAAGGGTTGCAGGTTTTGTACCGCCCTGTGCAGTGTTACCCTTTTCTGCAGGAGGAGTGTCAACAACCTCTAATTCAACATGAGCAGGAATGTCAACCCCAATAATACTTCCATCGTGCATAAGTACTTGAACAACCATATTTTCCTTCAAATACTTAATACCTGACCCGATTTGAGCTTCGGTCAATTGCATTTGTTCGTAAGATTCGTTATCCATCATAACGAAGTCCTTACCTTCTTTATATAAATATTGCATTTCACGTCTGTCAAGAGTAGCTTTTGCAACTTTTTCGCCGGCTCTGAAGGTTTTTTCAACAACTTGTCCTGTTTCTACATTTTTTAGCTTAGAACGAACAAACGCTGCACCTTTCCCCGGTTTTACGTGTAAAAATTCTACTACTGACCATAATCCGTTGTCTAATTGCAAGGTTAAACCTGTTTTAAAATCGTTTACAGAAATCATATAAGCTCCTTTTATTTGCTATATACTTTTTTTTGATAATAACATAAAAGTATATTTTTTCAAAGAGGTTGCTTAAGGTTGCTTAAGGGAACTATACACTATTTATATTTTATATTTGTCTTATAAAAAACATAATATTGTTACGACAACGATGTATCCGCTTATATAATTAAGATTTTAAAGGATAGTGCCTTAATAATAGCTGCGAGTAGAAAAGTCAGATAATAATAAAATACTTATTTATACAAAGTAAAATAACGTGATTAGAACTTGATTATGCTCTTGCCTGTTTTTGCTTTTTATAAATTTCAGAAATATTATCTATTTGCGGGCTGACAACTTTATCTATAATAAAATGTTCAACGAATTTGTCGATAGGTTTAGCCATAACGGCCAATGCGCCGAGTCCGCCCAATGACTTAAGGATTCTGTTATTGAACATTCTGCCTTTTTCCATTTTTCTGACTATATCAAATGCAACACTTTGAGTTTCTTCAATCGGTGCATCTTTGGAGAATTTTTTGAATTTGTTATAAGCTCTTTTTGAAAGTTTTTCAGGAACAATCCCATCTAATAACTGTTGTCTTTCGTCAATCATTCTGTCCACAACAACTCCTGCATAGTCCTTTACTTTTTGGGCTGTTGGTTTTTTGACAATCGGTTTAGTAACAAAATCCAAAACCATTTCTAATGGTCTAAGTAATTTTTTATGAGTTTTTCTGTGTTTCAGAATTTCATCAAATTTCCCTGACAGCGCTTCTTTATACGCTTCTTTATTGACTTTGCCATCTTCTGACAAAAAGTTTTTATGTTCACCTGATTTCATAGAATTGATAACAACATTAGATATTTTTTCTCTGTTATTTAGTGTTAATCCTGTCTTACCATAAGCAGCTCCGCCGTTTACAACGGACTGACCCACCTTAACTGCTGCAGTCGGTAAGAAAACACTTGCTAACAATTGAGTAATAAATTGTTTTGAAGCTCTGCCTTTGCTTGGGTCTTGATTCCCATATTCGTCTTGATTGTATTTGTCTGCAATATCCGCACTAATATACCCAATTGCAGGAAGCCAAGAAAGGTTCGCCAACAAAGGACTAATCGGTCTTATTGCTTCTCCAAGTTCGTTTGTATAACCTAAAGCTCTTATCGGGAACTCAGCATAAATATCTCTGCGTCTTTCTTTTTTTTCTTCAGATTTTTGATTACTCTCAGTAATTTCGGCAGAACTCGGCGTATTTGTTATATTTTTTATTCCTTGTTCGTTAAGCAAATAACTTTTCTTTTTAACGGAACTTACACTACTTACGCTATTTATCAAATCTATCCCTTTCAAAACACATAATACTTCTGTCTATAGAAATTTCCTAAAGATAATTAATTGCGAAATTTTTAGCAATTATTTACAAAATGTAATAAAAACACATTGGGCGACTATGATTGAAAAATAATTTTCCATTATCAATTATCAATTTTCAATTTATATCAATACATTTTTATTAAATCACGTACTTGAGTTAAGATTTTTCCGGCTTGATGTCTTGCTTTATTTGAACCTGCTTGAAGAATATCTTTCACTTCATCAATATGATTTTCATAATAAGCACGTTTTTCTCTAATTTCGGCAAATCGTTCGTTAATTTTTGCCCCAAGTTCACGTTTACATTGAGCGCAACCACGCAAACCTTTTTCACATTCTGTTCGTACTGTTGATATTTCTTCTTCCGAACCGAATATTTTCCAGTACTTGAACGCAACTTCACATTCATCAGGATGACCGAGATCATCTTTTCTTAATCTGCTTCTGTCAGTTATTGCAGTCATAACTTTCTTTGCAGTTATCTCTGATGTATCGGAAATTTTAATATCATTGTTATAAGACTTACCCATTTTATTGCCGTCAAGTCCGCAAATCAATGAACAAGCATTCAATTTTGGTTGAGGTTCATTAAAGAAATCCGTTTTATAAACGTTATTAAATCTTCTTGCAATATCTCTTGTCAGTTCGACGTGAGCAACCTGATCAATTCCTACCGGCACAAAATCAGCATTGAACATAAGAATATCAGCTGTCATTAAAACGGGATAACCCATTAAACCGTAACCTATTTGAGAATTCATACCTTCTTTTGATTTGAGGATTTTTGCCATATCTTTTAAAGTCGGGTCACGCTCTACCCAGTTTTGCGGAGTTATCATACTCAAATACAAATGTAACTCAGCGATTTCAGGTACATGCGACTGAACATATATGGTTGATTTTTCAGGGTCAATCCCTGAAGCTAACCAATCCATGGCAACGTTGAGGACATCTTGACGTAAATCGTCTGTTTTGTCATATTTTGTAGTAAGAGCATGCCAATCAGCAACAAAGAAAAAACATTCAAACTCTTTTTGGAGTTGAACCCAGTTATCAATAACTCCAAGATAATGACCGAGGTGAAGTTTACCTGTCGGGCGCATGCCTGATACAATTCTTTGTGCCATATTACTCTCCTTTACTTATTTTAGTCTAACATAAATATATGTTATAATGATAAACCTGACAAAAGATATTAAAACTTTTATATATTGATGCTAAAAAAGTTAATTTTTAACTTTTAGGACTACTTTTTTAAAATTTAAGATAGGATTATTATTGTTGTACTAATTTTTCTTTAAGTTTTAGCCCTGTTTTAGTTGTCGCAAGTCCCGCCAAAGAACTTTCCTTAAGCATTGGCGACATCAATTGTCCGGTCTGACGCATAGCATCAATAACTTCATCAACCGGAATTTTACTTTCTATCCCTGCCATAGCAAGTTCAACCGCACTCACAGAATGAATTGATAAAATAGGGTTCCGTTTTATACAAGGAACCTCTACAAGTCCGCACACAGGATCACAGGTTAATCCTAAAAGATTCTTCATCGCAAGTGCAACAGCATTAAGAATAATGTTTATATCTCCGCCCATCGTTTGCGCTAAAGCTCCCGCACACATAGCAGATGCCACTCCGCATTCTGCCTGACAACCTGCCACAGCTCCTGCAAGCTGGACTTTATTTGAGATAATGCTGCCTATTTTCCCCGCTGTAATCAAAAAATTAATCTGCTCATCATCGGAAAGGTTATATTCTTCAGAATAAGCAATTAAAACCCCCGGAACAATTCCGCAAGAGCCTGCGGTGGGACAGGCAACAATTCGTCCCATTCTCAAGTTTTCTTCAGATGTTGCAAGTGAATATGTAATAATCTTTTCAAAAAGTTTTCCAAATAATGCACGATTATTTGTATATCGTTTTATTAATTTGTCACAGTCATCTCCGCACCAACCGCTTATTGATTTTTCTGTTGAAGCCATACCTGTTTTAATGGTTTCACGCATAGTTTTTATATGATGTAAAACCTCAGCCCTCACTTCCTTAACGGGCAAATCACTATTTACCCCTTCTTCTTCCTGTGTGAGTTCCCAGATTGTTTTATTTTGGGTTATAACTGCGTCTTTTAGTTCTTTAAATGTTGTTATACTCATAAATCAAGCTTTCTTATTTGTGTTGTGTAATAAACATCATCTATATCTGAAATCAGATGAATAATAGTGTCTGAGGCAGGGACATCAAGCGCTATATACATTGATGCCGTCCCGCCTTTTTCATTTCTGTCACAATGTAGTGATGCAATATTTATATTCTGCGACTGAATAATATTACTTACGGTCGATATCATGCCGGGTTTATCTTTGTACATAAGCAAAATTGTATGATAATTCCCCGAAATGCTAACCGAAAATCCGTTTATTTCCGTTATTTTTATTTCTCCGGCACCTATTGAGTTACCTGAAATCTTCATTTCATCGTTGATAATTATATCCACTGAATTTGGATGACGGCTTAAATCCTCCGCATAGTTAAAACTGTATTCAACATTTTTCACCAAATCAAAAATATTTTTAATTTCTATATCGGAAACGCTATGTCCTAAAATCCCCGCAAATAATCCCTTTTGAGTGCCATGCCCGAATCCTGTCTGCGCAAAAGAATTATACAATGTAAATTCAACTTTTTTTATCGGGCGAGAATATATGTTTCTTGCCATAAGCCCTAATCGTATAGCGCCCGCTGTATGTGAGCTTGAAGGTCCTACCATTATCGGAGATATTACATCAAACAAAGTTTTATTGTTCATCTTTAAAATCTTTCTTAATTTTCAATATCTTTAAATAAACTGTCAATAGTCACATCTAATGCTTTTGCTATATCATAAAGCACCAACGCTGATGGGGTCTGTTTGCCACCTTCAATTTTTATAACAGAATCCATGCTAATATCAGCCTTTTCTGCTAATACTGATTGCGTAATTTTTCGACGTAATCTTTCTACTTTAATATTAAATCCAAGTGTTATTGTTCGTTTATCTCTCATAAAGTAATTATTGCATATTGACAAACAAAATTATATAGCTTATTATACAGTAGTATGTATTATACTCAATATTTAATGATTTATGTATATTAAATGTTAGGATGAAATATGGATATTGATAAATTAAAACAGGAATTGAATAATATAGAATTTATATGCCAAGATATTGCATATTTAATAGAGGTAACTCGAGATTCTTGTCAGAACAATGAATTTTTTGCTCAGGAGTTAACATTAAATCTTGCACTGGAACACAGCGAAAAAATAATGGATACAATCGAAAGGATGTCAAACATTCTGTACAATTATTGATATATTTATTAACCCTTATTTTTGAATTGACGCTGAATATCTCGCATTTGAGATTTTTTAGTAATATCTTCACGTTTGTCGTATAATTTCTTACCTTTCGCCAGAGCAATTTCCAACTTAGCCAGCCCGTCTTGTAAGAACATTTCGATAGGCACAATTGCATAACCCTCTTTTTTAATCTTTATCTCAAGTTTTAGAATTTCCTTTTTATTGAGTAAAAGTTTTCGCACCCTGTCAGGTTTATGGTTATATCGGTTGCCTTGTTCGTAAGGTGAAATGTGGCAACCATAAAGGAACACTTCTCCTTTTTCAATTCGCGCGAAACTATCTTTAAGGTTTACCGCATTTTTTCTGACAGATTTTATTTCTGTTCCGGTCAAAACAATTCCGGCTACATATTTTTCGTGAATTGTGTAGTCGTGAAATGCTTTTCGATTAGTATGAATAATTTTTCTGCCCATAGCGCTATTATAACATAAATTATTATTACAAATTAATCACCTCAACCTTATACTTACCCCACTTTACCCCAAAATACCTTTATGTTAATATTATTTAAAATACAGAAGAATCAGGAGAAAATTATGCAAGCACGCAGAGCATCTAGAGAATTAGCACTTATATTATTTTCACAGTTTGATAAAAAAATTGTTGAATATTCAGATAAAGATTTTGAAGACATTGTTCTTAAATCAATAAGAGTTTTATCAAATAATTCTACTGATGAGCTTAAGATTGCGGTAGGGTCGTTAATAGATATGAAAGATTTCATAGAAAATTATGAGTCTGATGATCCTTCTAATCTGGAACGTCCGATAGGTGTAAAAAATAAGCCGGTTCAAATCCCTACCACTGCTGATATGATAGAAAAAATTGATTCTATTCTTGATATTGTAGAAAAATCTATTTTTGCTCTTGAAGTTGCAGAACTTGCTGTATTAGAATCACAAGATGATGTTCAAAGCTATGTTGTTAAAATAGCTAAAGAATTTAAGGCGCATAATGCAGAAGTTGATGAACAAATCCAAAAATTCTCAAAAGGCTGGGATATCAACAGACTTGTTAAAATGGATAAAGATATTTTGAGAATAGCTATTATTGAGTTGTTATACATCAATGAAGCCCCAATGAGAGTTGTTGTAGATGAAGCATTAGAACTCGCTAAAAAGTACTCAACAGAAGACAGCGCATCTTTCATAAACGGAGTTCTTGCAAAAGTTATTATAGAAAACGGTATTGATTAATGTTTGGGTTCTTCTCAGAGAAATTTAATAACCTTAAAGAAACTGTGTCAAAAACTACACAAGCACTTGTTGGAAGTGTTGTGGAAACAGTATCCGAAGAAGAAGAATTTTCTGATTTTGTTTTAGACGATATGGAAGATTGTCTTATAAGTGCTGATTTAGGCGTAAATTACGCATCAGAACTTGTTGATAAATTGAGAAACCAAAATAAAATAAAACCCTCTTATGTCAAACAATATTTAAAAGATGAATTTACACAAATACTTAATAAAGCGGGTAAAAATGAGTTAAATTATAAAGACAACGAATTGAATATCTATTTTATAACCGGAGTAAACGGAGCGGGGAAAACAACACTTATCGGAAAACTTGCTTATAAATTCAAACAAGAAGGGAAAAAAGTTCTTGTTGCAGCTGCAGATACTTTTAGAGCAGCAGCGGAAGAACAATTGGATATCTGGTCAAAACGTGCAGGCGCTGAGATTATTAGACGTGATGGTGCTGATCCTGCATCCGTTGTTTATGAGGCTATCCAAAAGGCTAAGAATAATAATTTTGATATTATTCTTGTTGATACCGCAGGAAGGTTACAGAATAAATTTAACCTAATGGAAGAATTATCAAAAATAAAAGGTGTTATTGATAAACAGGCTCCTGAATCACTGAGAGAATCTATTCTGGTACTTGATGCCAATACCGGACAAAACGGGCTGCAACAAGCAAAGGTTTTTAGTGACTCTGTTAATTTGACATCAGTTGCTCTGACAAAACTTGACGGCTCTGCTAAAGGTGCAATTATATTAGCAATAGCAAAAGAGTTATCTCTACCTGTAAAACTGATAGGTGTCGGAGAAAAAATGACTGATTTAAAACCGTTTATTCCGTCAGATTTTATCGACGCATTGTTTGAAAATTAATAATTATCAAAAAAAAAATAACAAAATAAAAAAGGATTGAATTAGATAAAACTCAATCCTTTTTATAATGATTAATAATCTTTTATGCTTCAGCAGGTTTTTCTTCCGGTTCTTCTTTTTTCTTACCGGCAGATTTCTTTTCAAAGACAATTTTATCATCTTTGAGTTTTAAAAGAATCGTGTCGCCTGCTTCATAAGCATTTGTCAAAATTTCCTCAGCTAATTGATCTTCAATCTTACGCTGAATCAATCTCCTCAAAGGTCTTGCCCCGTATGCTTCCGAGTAACCGTCTTTTGCTAAGAAATCTTTAACTTCATCTGTAACCTCAATAGAAAGTTCTCTTTCAGATAATCTCTTGAACAAGTCTTTCATCATAAGGTCAACAATTTGTCTGATTTCTTCTTTTTGTAAGTGGTTAAATACAATGATATCATCAATACGGTTAAGGAACTCAGGTCTGAACGCTTTTTTAAGTTCTTCATTAACGGTATCTTTAAGTTTTTCGTATTTATCCTTATTAGCATTTTCTGCAGTAGTGAAACCAAGTTTACCCTGAGTTGTTATCATACTTGCACCAACGTTAGATGTCATAATGATAACAGTATTCTTAAAGTTAACATGTCTTCCCTTAGCATCGGTCAAACGGCCGTCATCAAGAATTTGTAACATAATATTGAAGATATCAGGGTGAGCTTTTTCGATTTCGTCAAAAAGAATAACTGAATAAGGTTTCTTTCTGATGATTTCAGATAAGTGACCGCCATCATCGTAGCCAACATACCCCGGAGGAGAACCAATCAATTTTGCAGTTGAGTGTTTTTCCATAAATTCTGACATATCGACACGAACCATGTTATCTTCCGAACCAAACATAGCTTCAGCCAATGCCTTTGCAAGCTCAGTTTTACCAACACCGGTAGGACCTGAGAAGATAAAACTACCGATTGGTCTGTTTGGTGCTTTCAAACCAACCCTTGCACGTCTTATAGCCTTTGATATAGCAGTAACCGCATCAGACTGACCGATTACACGAGCGTGTAGTGTGTCTTCTAGGTGAAGTAATCTTTCACTTTCACCTTCTGTCAATTTCGTAACAGGAACCCCTGTCATAACAGAGATAACTTCTGCAACATCTTCTTCCGTAACGACAGGTTTGTTAGCTTCGTTATCTTTCTTCCATTGTTCTGTTACTTCTCTGATTTTATCTTTCATATTAGCTTCATCATCACGCAAAGATGATGCTTTTTCGAAATCTTGATTTCTTATTGCATCTTCTTTTTCTTTGATAATAGCTTTTAATTCTTTATCAAGTTCTCTACCTTCAGGACAAAGCGAGCTGACTTTCAATCTTACCTTAGAACTTGCTTCGTCAAGTACGTCGATAGCTTTATCCGGCAAGAATCTGTCTGTTACATATTTTGATGAAAGTTTAGTTGCCGCAACAACAGCATCATCAGAGATAACAAGCCCGTGGTGTTCTTCGTATTTGAACTTCAAACCTCTTATGATTTCAATAGTTTCATCTATGGTCGGTTCTTCAATAATAACAGATTGGAACCGTCTTTCGAGTGCTGAATCTTTTTCGATATACTTTCTGTATTCATCAAGAGTAGTTGCACCGATAACTTGAATTTCACCTCTTGAAAGCGCAGGTTTTAAGATATTAGCGGCATCGATTGCGCCTTCTGCGGCCCCTGCTCCTATTAGAGTATGCATTTCATCTATTACAAGAATAACATTTCCGGATTGTCTGATTTCGTCCATAATCTTCTTTAAACGTTCTTCAAACTCACCTCTGTATTTAGTACCTGCAATAAGCAAGCCCATATC
>CACZPS010000068.1 GCA_902783125.1 uncultured bacterium
ACTAAGAATTTCTGATTTCTTAATCACTTAATCACCTAGTCACTTAATCACTTTTATCAGCCTTCGGCTGATAAACTATAATTTACCACTTTCCCCGTTTGATATATAATATATTCATAAGAATATATAGAAAGGCAAAATTATGAAGAAAGAGTTGATATTTCTTGGTCCGCCGGCATGCGGAAAAGGTACTCAGACAAATAAATTAGCAGAATATTTCGGATACCCGCATATTGATACAGGTTCATTATTAAGAGCTGAGATTATGTCAGGTTCTGAAAACGGACAAATAGCAAAGCAATTTATTGATAAAGGTCAGCTTGTTCCCGTCTGGTTAGTCGGAGAAGTAATCAAGACTCGACTTAAACAAGACGATTGCAAAAATGGATTTATTCTTGACGGATTCCCTCGCAGCCTTGAACAAGCTGAAATCTTAGAAGATATAAAAAAAGAAATTGACGGAAATAATCAAGTCGACTTTAGAGCAACATATTTTGATATAGATACAAATATTCTAATCGAAAGAATAGTTAATCGCCGTTCATGCCCGAAATGCGGGGAAATTTATAATCTTTTATCAAAAGCGCCAAAAATAGAAGGCAAATGCGATAAATGCGGAGCAGATTTAACTCAAAGAAAAGATGACAACGAAGAAGTTGCAAAGGCAAGATTTGACACTTATAACAGAGAAACCGCTCCGTTGATTGATTATTACAAAAATAAAAATGTTCTTTCATCAATAAATGCCGACGGAACTATTGATGAAGTATGGGAAAGATTATTAGAGGTAATTGAGTAATGATAAATAGAAAATCAAGAGATGAAATAAAAAAACAAAGACACGCAGGTCATATTGTTGCACTCGTTCATAAAAAAATGAAAGAGGTCGTTGAACCGGGGATTAGCACAAAAGAACTTGATAATATAGCAATGAAGGTTATTAAAGAAAACAAAGCTATTCCGACATTTTTAGGCTACAACGGTTTTCCTGCAAGTATTTGTACGTCTATTAATGAAAAAGTTGTCCACGGCATTCCGTCAGAAACAGAAATTCTAAAAGAAGGCGATATTATTGCAATTGATGTTGGTGCTACTTATGGCGGAATGGTAGGTGATAGTGCTTGGTCTTACGCAGTAGGTAAAATCTCCGAAGAAAAACAACTACTCATGAAAGCAACAGAAGAAGCTCTATTTGCAGGTATTGAAAAAATGAGAGCAGGTAATGTTCTTGATGATATTTCAGGTGCAATAGAAGATGTTGCAAAAAAATATAAAATGGGTATAGTCAGACACTATGGCGGACACGGTGTCGGACACGTTATGCACGAAGAACCGTTTTTGTTTAATTACCGTGTAGGCGATAACACAAGAATTAAATCAAACTATGTTATAGCAATAGAACCTATGTTAAATCTTGGCGGTGACGATGTTTACACAGAACCGGATAACTGGGGGGTTGTGACAAAAGACCACAAACCGTCTGCCCACTTTGAACATACAGTCCTTGCAACCGAAGATGAACCTATTTTAATCACAACACTTATGGAGTAACACGTTATCAAATAATATTTTGATTTACTAAAATACACAGCTAAAAGCGATATTCATAATATATTTGACATTGAATTATACGGTAACTTGTTCTTCAGGTAAATATCTTATTATAACAGAGCTAATTGCAGGTAAAACTGCAAGCGTCATAAGAACATTTGTTATCCCGAAATGTTGTGCGCTATATCCGATAACTGACAATGCAATAGCTACAACTCCCCAAGCAAAACCATTTATAAACCCTGCAACAATACTTTTATATTCAGGTAAAGTCTTTTGCGCCATAACCATTGTGACAGGCTGAGCCAACATTGTTGTAAATCCTGTTATTATAAATGTTATCAGAGATATAACGGGGTGATTTTGGTATGTAAAATGAAAAATAATTATCATCGGTAAAGTCGCTATCATAGAAAAATACAATAATCTTTTTGTACCCCAAGCGACTTCCAAACTTCTGCTTACCATAGAACCAATCCCGCCTGCCAAGACAAACAAAGAAAGCGCTATTCCTATATGTAAAGGTGAATAGTGCATTTCATTCTTCCATAAAAACGGCAATAATGTACAAAAACTGGTTGTTATAAGTGATTTCATCATAGAAATAATCATCAGATTATTCATGATTTTATTAGAAAGTATATCTCTGAAAGATTTTATAAAATCCTTATGCTCAGGTTTTGGATAAATATTTGATAGCTTAGGAACACAAAGAAACATAAAACATGCCAGAGTCACCCCAAGTAATGATGTAACAGGCATTTTAGACATATCGTGTTTTGTTATATACATCGCAACCAAAGGTCCTATTGCAAACCCGATAGAGCCCATACTGATGAATTTACC
This sequence comes from uncultured bacterium, assembly GCA_902783125.1. Taxonomy (GTDB): domain Bacteria; phylum Cyanobacteriota; class Vampirovibrionia; order Gastranaerophilales; family Gastranaerophilaceae; genus UBA2883. The sequence goes on from CACZPS010000068.1 coordinate 2,398, forward strand.
CATCTGTCTTGCCCCGCTGTCATCTGTGCCTGCAAATTTATTCACAAACCCTGCTGCTTGAGGGTGATAAAAACTACTGCCTAAACTTCCGAGAATTATAAATAAAATTAGAAAATATACGTTTTTTGAAAGCGGTATCATAGGGATAAACAATGAGGTCATTATTAACCCCCAAAATATAAAAGCACGTTTTAGCATATTATCGGCAAAAAAACCAAAAATAGGCTGTAACAGTGACGAAAAGATATTTGAAATACTCAAAACTACTGTTGCAATAGCCATTGATATCCCGATTTTTGCTGAAATAAACGGCATAATAGGATTCACAAACCCTGTATAAATATCGTTTGTGAAATGAGCCCAAGATAACCATGATATCGCTTTTTTATTATTTTGTCCGCTCATTATATTTCTCTGTTTTATGATAAAAAACCTTAAAACTGTTCTAAAAATCTCTTATCGTTATTAAAGAATAATCTGATATCATCAATAGCATATTTCAGCATAGCAAGTCTTTCAACCCCCATACCGAAGGCAAAACCGGTATAAACATCAGGATCAATTCTGACCCCTTTAAGAACATTCACATCAACCATGCCTGCGCCGAGCACTTCCAACCAGCCTGTACCACTGCAAGTACGGCAACCTTTGCCTTCACACATTATGCACTGAACATCAATTTCAACTGATGGTTCTGTGAACGGGAAGAAACTGCTTCTAAATCTTGTTGGTCTTGCTGAACCAAAATATGAACGTATAAATTCGTTCAAAACCCCTTTTAAGTCACCAAAAGTAACATTTTTATCCACATATAACCCTTCTATTTGGTGGAAAAAGTTATTTTTACGGGCATTTAATGTTTCGTTTCTGTACACTCTCCCCGGAGCAATAATTCTAATAGGCGGTTTCATTGATTCCATTGCCCTGATTTGCGCATTAGAAGTTTGACTTCTAAGTACTGTGAAAGGCGCCAGTTTTGTGTAAAAAGTATCCTGAACATCACGAGCAGGATGGTCTTTTGGAACATTTAACATATCAAAGTTAAAATATTCCGTTTCAACCTCAGGAGCCTGACTTGTAGGAATAAGTGAAAACCCAAGATTCTGAAAAATTTTCACAATCTCATCTGTCGTTGAAGTCAACGGATGAACCTTTCCTCTCGGAATATATTTCCCAGGTAACGTAATATCAATTCTTTCTTTTTCAAGTTTTGCATCAAGTTCTTTTCTGTAAAATTGTTTATACTTATCAGCAACAGCACTTTCAAGTTTTTGGGTAATCTCGTTAGCCAAAGAACCTACTATCTTTTTTTCTTCTATAGATAAATCTTTAAGTCCTTTTTTTATAGTATTTAATTCACCTTGACGTGTTAAATACTTTAGTTTAATCTCGTCTAAATCCGCACTGGATTGAGCTTTTTCTATATCTGCACTTGCTGATTCGTATATATTTTTTAACTTCTCTTGCATCTTCTTTTTCCTAACCTGTAAAATACTTCTTTAATAATTATAAACAGAAAAGGTTCAAATGCAAAGGGTATAAAGGTCTAATTATATCTTATTTCCCGCTAAATAGCTCTCAAGTCAAATTATGCTGTCATTCAGAACATAGTATGTTAGATAAAATCTAACAATATATGAAAAAATAAGATATAAAATTAACTGTATTTAATTTTTATATTGCAACAGGTATTTTTAATCACTTTTAAAGCTAATATATAGCTTTTGAGTATTTTTCAAGCTCGCTTATTACTGCGTTGTAATCACTCTTGTCATAATATAAATCCAGACTGAGCAAGAACTCAGGTGTTGTTTCAAAAGCTATTTTCCTGAGTATAGCTATATTTTCTCTATTTATGTATAACGTCGCTTTATTATTTTTCGTTGTCAGAACATCAACGACAAATTCTTCCATTTTATTTTCAGTTAGCCATTTTTCAACATTTTCTTTTTTTCGTCTTGTATAAATATAAATCCCATAATATTTAGAAAGTTTTTGTAAA
>CACZPS010000069.1 GCA_902783125.1 uncultured bacterium
CTAAACTATAATTTACAGTGACTAAGTGAACCGTGACTAAGTGACTAAGAATTTCTTAATCACTTAATCACTTAATCACTTAATCACCTAGTCACTTAATCACTTTTATCAGCCTTCGGCTGATAAACTATAATTTATCTTATGAACGTATATAGCATAATAAACTTTCATATTATTATTCTTAATATTCTTGAAAAGTGATTTTTTTTTGATTAGAATGTGTAATATAGTTTAAATTATGAGGTTTGGAGTTATATAATGTCAGAAAAACAACAAAAAATAGCAGTAATCGGTTATGGTATGTGGGGCAAGAATATTGTCCGTAATTTTTATAACCTCAATGTTTTAGATACGGTTTGTGACCTTGATGCTGAAACAAGAGAAAAAATAAAATCACTATATCCTTCCGTAAATGTAATAAGTGACATGAATGAGATTGCTAATAATCCTAAAATTACTTCCGTTGCAGTTGTTACTCCAAGCCATACACACTACGGCATTGTTAAGAAGATGCTTGAATCCGGCAAAAATGTTTATGTCGAAAAACCTATCTCAACCGTTGCACAAGAAGCTAAAGACCTTATGGATTTGGCTAATAAAAAAGGCTTAGTTCTTATGGTAGGTCACTTATTACTTTATCACCCTGCCGTAAACAGATTGAAAATGCTTGTGGAATCAGGTGAATTAGGTGATATTGTTTATGCTCAAAGTGACAGATTAAATGTCAATTACTTTACTAATGATAGAAGTGTTATGTGGGATTTAGCGCCACATGATGTATCAATGATTTCTTATGTAACAGGCAAAAATCCAGAAAAAGTTCTATCTGCAGTTGGCTGCTCAACAAATAAAAATGCAGTGATGGATATCACTCATATTTGTATTGAATTTGAAGACGGTATTATAGGATATATTTCTGATAGTTGGATTACTCCTCAAAAACACGTTACATTACTTGTGAGAGGGACAAAAGCAACAGCTATATTAGATGATACCGTTCAGGAAAACAAATTGAAGTTATATGATAACTTCGCAGCTGGCAAAACCCAAGATATACCTTTGGATTACCTTGAAATCGAACCACTCAAACTTGAATGTCAGCACTTCATCAGATGCTGCGAGCAGGGGAAACATGCACGCTCTGACGGAGAAAACGGTTATAATATTACAAAGATTTTAGAAGAAGCCGAAAAAATTATGTTGGGCGGAGATTTGGCAAAACTCAATGAAAAATCCTTCGCACTATCCCGAACAAAACAATAAGGGGTAATGGAATAAATGGATAAGAGCCTTTGTCTTTTAAAATTAAATAGCCTCTGAATATTTTTCAAGCTCGTTTATAATTGTTTGAATAATCACTCTTATCATAATACAAATCCAAACTGAGCATAAACTCAGGGTTGTCTAGTACGCTATTTCCCTGAGTATTACAATGTTTATTCTGTTCAGACAAAACCTCGCCTTATTATTTTTTTGTAAGAACATCATCAACATATCTCTCAATCACATTTTCTAATATCTATTTTTCAATATTTTTTTTACACCTATGTGTTATCATGTGTTAGTATTTTGGGTATTTAATTATAACAAGTTACCTCTGTTTTTAGTAACAATAAATATACTTTTGTTTAAGCTCATCTATACGTTCTGATTTTATTTCTTTATTGATAAATTTATTCGTAAATTTGAGTAATTTTTTATTCTTTTTAGGCAGTAATATTCCTATCTGCCCTTTGGTAAACGGTGTTTTTGCCAGCGGTGCAGAGAGGTTTTTATTGATATTAGAATAATATTGTGCCTCTATAACTTCTGTTATCATCACATCTGCCATTCCTGTATCAATAAGATGCGAAATTTCATAGTTCACACTATGTATAATCAAATTCGCCTTTGATAAGTGTTCTCTGGCAAATTTTTCATTAAGCCCTCCTGCGTTTTCTATAACACGTACATCAGGTCTGTTTATACTATCTAAATCTTTAAATTTGCCAATATCAGATTTACGGCAAAGTATTGTTTTACCGTTATCTAAATACCCTCTACTCATTAGTGCTTGTCGTTTCCTCTCATTTGTTATGGTTATTCCGCTTATTGCAATATCAAATTTATTATCATTTGTATCTTTCATCAATGTATTCCAAGAGGTTTGAACAAACTTTGCCTTTACACCCAGTGCCTTTGCCAAATCCTCGGACAGTTCTATATCAAACCCAACATAAGATTTTGTTTTGTTATCAAAAAATGACATCGGACAATAATCTCCTGTTGTTCCAACCAATAAAAAACCTCTTTCTCTGATTAATTTCAGTTCATCAGCATTTCTACCGTTATAAAACAACAATGCGGAAAGAATAACGCACACTAACACTAAAATAAAACAAAATTTTTTCATTTTTATATAATATCATAAAATATTATTTATACACTTCAGATTAAGAATTATATTGCATTTCGCTGCGTCAGAGGCAAATTACAATGATACACATTTAATAACCAGAAACTTGAAAGTGATTTAGCCCCTATGTAAGTATTTTACCCCTTTATTCATTTACCCCTTAACCTTTTAAGAAATATTCCCGTTGGACAATAGAGATAATCTTATTAAGGAAATGCTTATATCTTGCTCTGTCTGATTCTCCTGAAAGAACTATATCAGCATGCGCCTTACAAGGTCTGATATAGATTTGTGCTTTTTCGTTTGCGTTGTTGTAAATAGAATCCGCCGATGAGCCAAGTCCTCGTTCTTCTGCTCTTATATAAAATCTGTCTTTTTGGATATGTTCTCTGATATCTACGTAGATTTTGAAATCGAATGCGCTTTTGACCTTATCGGTAAGCGTAAATAAACCTTCCGAAATAATAACTTTGGAAGGTTTTGCAAGTGTATGATTGTCATGTCTGATAGCAGTACCGCTCATGTCATATTTAGGGAGCATAACTTCTTTGCCGGAAAGCAATTGTTTGATATGTTCGCTCATAAGCTCTAATTCCAAAGCCTGAGGAACATCAAGGTCATAATGCTTAGCAAACTCCGCAAAACTGCCTGCCGCTTTAACCATGTCGGATCTGTCATAATAATAATCGTCTGTGTTAACTCTTGTTACGATATCTTTTGCTTCGTATTCAGTAGCGAACGCGTTAATCGTTTCAATAATATCAAGAGTAATGGTTGATTTTCCGCTTGCAGTTTCTCCTGCGATACCGATTGATGCTGAACGTTTAATCATGCCTGATAAAAATGCTGCTATTCTGCGAATTACATCAGGCTTATAATCTAAGATTATAGAATCTGATGATTTCATTTCTGTTTCAAATATATAATGCAGTCCATGCTCTATTCTATCCAGTCTGTTATTTGGAATTATATCGGTTGTATACTTAACTGTTTCCGTTTCATTTTCTGATTGTATTACAGTAATTGTGTCATAGTCAGCCATTGGTTGTTAAATCCTTTTCAATATTTTATAATATTAGTTAAATTTTTTCTATTATATCAAAATAAAACACATAAAAAAAGTTTTTGATAAAATATTAATAAAAAATTTACATAAATTATAGTTTAGCGGACGACGGAGTCGTCCTTAAATGGAAAATTGAAAATTGAAAATGGAAAATTTCTTAGTTCACTTCGTGAA
>CACZPS010000070.1 GCA_902783125.1 uncultured bacterium
CTTAATTCAATAATGGGATTTTGTGAGCTTTTGAAGTGTAAAACATCTGATAAAACATTATTTTCTTATTCTGATAAAATATTAACGAGTTCAAATTATTTACTTTCTCTTATTCAAAATATGATTGATATATCAAAATTCCAACAGAATAATTTGAAATTGTCGTATAGTATTTTTAATACAAAAAGTGCTATAGAAGAAGTTTTGTCAGAATTCCCAAAATTGGATATAGATTATACAATCATTGACGCAACAATATCTGCAGATTACCTGAGATTTAAACAGGTGGTTTATAATCTGATTTCTAATGCGATAAAATATGGTAGAAATAATCCTATAAATATCATCACATACATAGATAAAGATTATTTTTGCTTTGAGATAAGTGACAAAGGCGAAGGCATTAAAAAAGAAGATTTTAAAAAAATTTTTGAACTATACACACAGGTATCATCTTATTCTAACAAACGACAACTCGGACTCGGTATTGGATTGGCGCTTTGTAAAGTGATAATACAAGCACATAACGGAATAATTAGTGTTTTTTCAGAAATTGATAAAGGTTCTTCTTTTGTTTTTAAGATACCGATTTCACCTATAATAAAAATGTTATAAAAATAATAAGTATTTTTTTAGAATTTTAATAATATTTTTATAGTATCTTTTTGTTTATTTGCCTCAAATGCTTCTATTGCATCGTCAACAGAATAAACCTTTGAAATAAACGGTTTAAAATCAATTCTCTTATTCTTTAAAAGGTGCAGAGCAGGCTTAAATTGACCGCAACGCGAACCGAGAACAGTTATTTCATTAATAACAATAGGTGCAAGATTAAGTTCTTTACCGGTTGCAATCGTACTTTTAAGAACTAAAACTCCTCTTGGTTTAACAAGCCCCAGTGATGTTTCAAATCCTGACACAGAACCTGTTGCCTCAACAACAACGTCATAAGAATTATTGATTTCAGCATCGTTTAGTAAAATTGTTTTAACCCCCTGAGCTTTTGCAATATCAAGTTTATTCCGGTGTTTTCCGATTAGTGTTACATCAAGACATTGAGCGTGTAAAGTTAAGGCTGTTGTCAGTCCTAGTTTTCCATCCCCAAGAACAACAACTTTTTGGATAGGCTGAATGTGAAGCTGTTCAGTAATTTCGCACGCAGCGGCGAGCGGTTCTACAAAGACTGCTTGTTCATCCTCTACTTCATTCGGGATTTCAAAGATTACATTTATCGGCATTGTAACATATTCTGCCATACAACCGTCTTTTGCTACAATTCCCAATGTGTGTCTGTTTGGACAATGGCGATAATTTTTTACGGCACACCATTCACAATTCGGATCATCGCAGCCATAACTAATCTCTGCTGTTACACGTTTTCCGACTAAGGATTTACCTTTTTGAGCTAAATCATCAGAAATACCTTCTATATTTACCTCTTCAACTATTCCGATAAATTCGTGCCCGAGTACACCGTTATAGCCCATATAACCTTTAGTTATTTCATAATCTGTATTACATATTCCTGCCATAGTCACTTTAATCAACGCTTCACCGCGTTGTGCAACAGGTTTTGGATAATTGTTATCAAGTTTTAACCCTTCTTCATCACTAAATACAACTGCTTTCATAATTCTCTCCTTTTTCTTTTATTTTAATTTGAACAAAAGGAAATGTAAATTATAGTTTAGCGAGCGAAGCTCGCTAAACTATAATTTACAAATGCATCGAATCCAATGTTATTCCATCAATAGACAACAGTGCTTTTTTTAGTGCTACAATATCCGAATTGTCTACTATTTCCAACAAAATAATCCCGTGGCTCTGACAAACGTTAGAACAGTTGCTATGTAAACCGATTCTTGATTTAATCATGCAGCCGTATTTTGAGATAATATCTTGGAATATCGGAGATGTCGAAATCCTGTTTGGAAGTTTTATACCTAAAATCAAAGTCATACTGTATTTTTACCTAGTCTTAAAAAAAATACATTAGACCATCAGGGGAATACAAAAGTCTAATCTGTCTATAAATTTTAATCAATCCCTTTAAACAAATCATTGATATCAACTTTTAAAACTTTTGCTATCATATAAAGGTTTATTGCGTTAGGGATTTGTTTTCCTGTTTCTATTGCCGTAATAGAATTTGTGCTTAAATCAACAAGTTCCGCGAGCTCTGCTTGGGATAAATCCCTGCGGTTTCGTTCAGCTTTAATATTTAATCCTAATGCTCTTTTATTCATAAATTTATTATTGTATATTGACACTCTAAATACAACATGGTATATTTGTATATATACACAGTAAACTTGTATAAATAAAATGTATATAGTTATAAATAAGAGGTTGATATGGATAACTTATATGATTTATTAGATGAGTTGGGAAACGATATATACGAGTCAACATGCCTGTTAGAATGTGTTGAGGTTCTGTTAAACAGGGATTATAACTCTGACAACATGCCTGATATATCCCCAATAATTAGTTTGTGTTTAAAAAATAATAAAAATACCTCTAAAATTTTTGATGAAATTGAAAGAATGATATATTTTAAGGCTTTAAAAATCAGCGAATAGGCTGTGGAAATTAATTATTTATCCCCTCGTCTTGTCGTCTTAAAAACTCGCAATCGGCTTCCAGTCTTTTATCTTCCATCTTATCAATTAATTCTTCTATGTCACTGATTTGTTTTAATTCAAACCCGACCTCAGCCAAAAGCACACAATCATTACACAAACGGTAGTTGCCATATTGAATTGAACCCGCAAGTGGCGCATCATGCCCGCAAGCGTCACACTGAAAATATTCGTTTGCACTATCGGGATTATCCTCAATATCGTCTAATCTCATTTGTTCAACGACTTTTTGCATCTCAGAAATGACTTCTTCTTTAGTTCGTTCAGGCTTTGCCATTATAAATTTACCTCCATTTACCCCTAAATTATTTTACAAGTGTCTTCATCTCTTGAACTGCTTTAGCTAAACCGACAAACACTGCTCTTGATATTATACTGTGACCGATATTCAATTCATATAATCCATTTATCTCGTGCATTCTGTGTACATTTTGATAATTTAAGCCGTGACCTGCATTTACTTTTAACCCGAGAGAATGAGCGTATTCTGTCGCCGTTTTTAAATCATTAAAAGCCTGTTCTTCTTTATCGGTTCCAAAAGAGTTTGCATACGTACCTGTATGAAGTTCAATAAATTGCGCACCGGTTTTATGTGCAGCTAAAACTTGTTCTTTATCAGGATCAATAAACAGGCTCACTTCTATTCCGGCATCCACTAAAGGTTTTACAAAGCTAATTCCACGTTCTAATTGTCCTGCAATATCAAGCCCGCCTTCTGTTGTTACTTCCTGTCGTTTTTCAGGCACAATACAAACCGCATCAGGTTTTAATGATAAGGCAATTTCTTGCATTTCATCAGTCATAGCCATTTCAAGATTAAGTTTTGCTTTGATTTCTTTTCTGATAAGTTTAACGTCCTCATCTTTAATATGGCGTCTATCTTCTCTTAAATGTGTTGTGATAGAATCTGCACCATTTTCTATACAGAGTTTTGCGCCTTCTAATACATCAGGTTCAACCCCGCCACGAGCATTTCTGAGTGTTGCTATATGATCAATATTCAATCCGAGTTTCATTTATTCTCCTTATTTTTTTATCTTATTTATCTCTAAAAGTGCAGTATATGTTGGTAATATTGTTATATCACCTTCTGCTTCACGAGTAATTGTGTGAATGGCGGTATTGATATTTGGTATAACTTTAATATCATTTACCCCTGCGTATTTCAGTCTTGTTGCCATATCATAGGCACGAGAGCCTGATGTTATTATCCGTTTTTTACTGTCATTTAACAGTTCAAAATCGGCATCCCATAGCCAAGATACATCGCGTCCGTCAGCATAATTATCGTTTATAACAATCAGTATATCAGACTCTAAATCAACTGTTTTTAACACTTCACTGGCACCTGTCGGGTTCTTTATTAACTGAATAAGAGCTTTATGACCTTTAATTATTTTTGTTTCACATCTGCCAAATACGGATTTATAAGAATAAAGAGCATCTTGTAAATCCTCATAACCAAGCTCTATCGCAGTTACGGCAGATGCTAGAACGTTATATGCGTTATAAACCCCTGTTAAGTATGTTTTTAGTTCGTATTCGTTTTCGCCATGTGAAATATTTATTATGGAATAATCATTATAGATTTTGGCATTCGCAGCATAATCGCAGGTTGGTCGTTTATATCCGCAATCACAATAATAATGACCTTGTTGAGCATAAAATCGTTTTGAATATTTTAAAACTTCCCCGCATTGAACACAGTTGAATAATTCCATTGGTGCTTTTGAGTCTATGTTTTTCTCCATTAATTCAATATTATCAAATCCAAAATATATAGGTTTTACATTATCTTTTGTATGAAAATTGACTACAATAGGATCATCTGCGTTTAGAATTAGCTGTAAATCAGGGTTTTTATCAATAGCTTCTTGAATTTTTTTTGCGGTTGAATTTAATTCCCCATATCTGTCTAATTGATCTCTGAAAAGGTTTGTAACTATTAAATAATCTGTTTCAAGATAATCATAAAGTTTTGATAAATACGCTTCATCAGATTCTAAAACCGCATAATCAAATCTTTTAAAGGGGTAAATAGAAAGTGCCATCGTATTAGCTATTCCTGACAGCATGTTTGCACCTTTTTCGTTGTGAATAACAGTGTTTTTTTGTTCTTCTAAAATATGTGATAAAATTCCGGCAGTTGTGGTTTTACCGTTTGTTCCCGTTACCGCTATTTTGGATTTTTTGAAATAGTTATCTGTATATCTCAAGAAATTTGGTGATATTTTTAGCATAATCATTCCGATAAAAGATGTTCCTGATGATTGCCCGCGCATATTTATTGCAATCTTAATCAGTCTTGCGATTATCAGTAAAATATAGAACCTCAATAATTTGGTAATAAATTTCATGAAAAATAATACTCCCTGCGTATTCTATTTATCGGAAATATAAACTATACTATTTATAATAGTACAAAATTATTAATAATAAAGTTGTTAAGAATTATGATTTGTTTATTTGTAATAGTCTTTATAGCGGAACTGATAATCCTTTATCATCTTATTATGTTTTTATATAATACCGATAAAGCAGTTTGTATGCTGACAGAGCAAATCGACAAATCAAGAATGAAGTTAAAGTGGAGAATGACAGCTCTTACAGAGATTTCTGAAGGGATTAATGAAATAATTCCTAACCTTATTGTTAAAGCAAAAAAAACTCGGAAAAATTTGATAATTCGCTTTATAAATCAAGGATTGCAGAGTATAATATTGTTATTCTTTAAACCCAAATATAAAAAATTTCTGTTAGGCATGAAAACAGGAATGGGTGTGCTTAGAAAATTATTAAGAGTATAATATACAAACGAAACGAGGTAATCTTATGTGCAAAGAAAAATCATCAATCGGGTTTGGATTAGGACTAATCGCAGGTGTAGTCGGCGGTGTTATTGCCGGCGTGTTATTAGCCCCTAAATCAGGTGAAGAATCAAGAGAAAAACTAAAAATTACAGTCTGCGATTTGGCAGAAAAACATTCACCTGCAATCCAGTGCGCAAAAAAACGTGCGCTTGAGTCAATCGACTTATTAAAATATAAGTTAGAAAGACAATACAAAAAATTTGATAACATGTTAAAATCAAACAAAATGAAAAAAGCAAAAGAATTAGAAAGTGCACAATATAAAATATAAAATTAGTGAATGGTGAATGGTGAATAGTGAATAGAAAAATTCATCACGTACTAATAATTAAAAAAAGGGAAAAATATGGATACAGAATTATCTCAAGGTTTAACATTTCTTGCTTGGACAGGCGCCGGATTTCTTATTGTAATTGGCGTATTTTTGGCGAAATTGTTGTTTGATTTATCAAGATTAACAGTTAGTATCAAGAAATCGGCAGATATTGTCCATACAGAACTAAATCCTATTATGCAAAATCTTAATGCAACTGCAAAAACCGTAAACGATATAGTTCAATCTACTAATCAAAAAGTAGGTAAAGTTACGGAAGCCTACGATAAAGCATCAAAGGTAGTTGTTGCAACAGTTTCTAAAGTAGCAGAAGTTTCTGGCGTTGCGTTAAAAGAAGTTGCGAAAGGTCTGTTTGCAGGATTCAAAATGATGTTAGCAAAAAAATAATCTGACAAAACCCATTAGGGTGATGAAGAAAAATTTTACATTATGTATAGTTAATAATAAAAGTAAAGGAGAATAATTATGTCAGTAGGTAGATTTTTTACAGGTGTTGCAATAGGCGCAGCAATTGGTGCTATTGCAGGGGTTTTACTTGCTCCTCAGTCAGGTGAAGAAACAAGAGAAAAGTTAGGTTCTATGGCTAAAGATATGGCAGAAAGAACTGATAAAACAGTGAAAGATATCCAAGAAAAAGCTGATTCGATTGTTTCTGATATGCAGGAAAAAGGTGATGAAATTATCACTAAAATCCAAGACCTTATCAATAAACAAAAAGAGGGGTAAAGGGGTAAAGGGGTAAATGGTATTTAGGTTACCTTTATTATGATTAACTGCTTTCTATAATTATAAAAAACAGGTCATTTTGTGACCTGTTTTTAGTTTTCTATAAAAGTTCTCATTACCTGATTTTGTTTTGTTAATCTGTTATATGTTTCAAGAATGTCCTGCGGAATGTTTGTAAATGCTTGAGCCTTATCTATTTTGTATTTATCAAGATTTAAATCAATCATACCTCCTGATTCGTTATATAATTTTTCTTTAATTATATAAGGATACCAGTCACAATCTTCGAGTAGTCCTTTGTGAATGGATTTTATAATATCGTCAATATAACGCTGAGAGAATCTTGGGATATTCGGGTGATTCTTAATAAATTCAGGAAGCGGAGTATTGCTCCTTCCGGAGTTCCAATCTCTTGAAACGAGCATAAAGTTTGATAAATCATTTTCTCCGGGGTCAATATCAAGGGAATCCGGATTAGCAGGTCTTATGTGTTCTATTGAGGCAACAGACGGTCTTAATAGTCTTGCAGCTATTTCTTGAGGTGAACGATTTGCATATTTTACTACAAACGCATTAAAATCATTTGTTGACTTTGGTAGTTTACTAGCGGTCGCCCACATATTTTCAACTATTTCTTTTTGTTGACAATCTTTGGTGACGTCGTGCAGTTCTGCTAATAAATCTTTACGTTTAAAGATTTGATCCTCTTTGTCTTCGATAATCTTTTTTCTTGCTTGAGTTGTAACTTTTCTGACTTCAAACGCTGTTTTTGCATCTAATTTGTTAGAGATTTTATCAACATCATCAAGCACTTTAAATTGATCTAATCTCAGTTCTGTAAGGCAATCAGGCTTAAGTTGCTGCAAACAATCATTCAAAGTTCCGTTTGGATTATTAATTTCATAACCTTTAAATACTTGATAAATACTTTTTTCAAGTTTTTGCATACTTGGTCTGTATATTTCAAGTATTTCCATTCTTTCATGAATATTATTACATTTAGCAAGTTTAGCTTCAATTCTGTCCATATTTTTTGGGGTAATCATTTTTATACCGCTATATGGACATGTAATGTTATCAAGCTCTTTTAAACAATCTCCTTTTTTTGTTGAACCTGAACTCCTTTTGCCGGTAAAACTTATATCTGATGTTTTACAAGATTTTATAAAGGTATCGCGCTTGACGTCACGCTCCGATGGCGCGCGAACACCAAAATGCTGTGATAACATTGGTATTTGCATCACCGGAGTATTCAATAAAAATCTATTTAGAAATAAATTCATAGTTGGTACCTATATATAAAAAAACATTTTTGAAAAAAATTTTGCCTGATTTAATTTGTAGGTAAACTTTTGTAACAAAATGTGAGATATTCTATTTTATTATTAAAGATTTAATTGAAAAGAGCCGTAGATTAAAAATGTAATTAGGGATTATTTGATATGGCAGATATTAACAATCTTAATTCAGGTGATTCGTCATCGTCATATGGTAAGTATCCTGTTAATAATGGGATAAATAACGCTCCCAAAATTAATACAGGTGAAAATACTTCCGAATATTCACACGGTTGGAAACGTGCGCCAAGGCCCTTTGGGTTGAATGTTCGGGTCCCTAATGCACCTGTAGTCGGGGTTAGAACTCAAACCCTGATGAAAAAGGTACTTGTTGATTTGGCTATGGCTCCGATAAAAGAGGTTGATAACTTCTTTAAAAACTATGAAAATGTTTTCAACGGAAACATAGCCGCTGAAATCAACAGCCTTCAAAAACAACAGCAAACAACTGTCGAATTGCTGCAAGACGCAGATGAAATTGTTATGACAGATGTGCCTAGTTTTATGATGGATATGTAGTTAGTTATTATGAATAAGAATGTGAGGGTTTGATGAAAGAATTAAGAGATATTTTAACTTTTCAAAATGTAGAATTTGATATTGATACTGTTATTATGAATATTGTAATGGCATCTGCATTTGTTTGGCTTGTGTACACATTACAACACATCCCAACCTTTGGTTAAGCATCATTTAGCAGTATTTTTTGATAAATATTTACCCCCCCAAAAAAAAAAGGATGCGAAATGCACCCTAAATATCCAACTATCACAAATCAATTTATATTTTTTATTTTTTTTTATTAGAGGCTCCCACCCCATAATCCGTCAGTTCCAAATGTTGATGTTTTATCTTGTTCAACAGATAATTGAACAGTATTAGGAGTAAAAATAAATACTGTATCACCAACTTGTTTAACTGCACCACCAAGTGCATAGTTTGCACCACATACAAAATCTATTGTTCTTTGCATTTGTTCCTTGTCCAATAAATGCAAATTCAGAATAACTGTTTTGTTATCCAATAATTGCTGAACAATTTGAGTTGTATCCCCGAAAGATCGAGGATCTATAATTCTTACTTCGTGTCCTTTGTAACCATTTAATTTTGTCACATTAGACTCTTTTCTGTTAACTCTTGTTGAATAATCTATTTCAGGTTTTCTTACGGCATTTCCATCTTCATAACCATAATCCTCATCGAACCTTCTGAATGCATCATCTCCGGGGTACTCAGGTTCAGTACCACCGGTTAAGCTATCAGCTAACCATCCAACAATTCCGCTTACTTTCTCTCCTAATGTCATCTTTCCTCCAAGTTCCTTAGTTATAAATTAAATATCTTCCTTTTTAAATAAATTTCTTCCTATACGTATCATTGTCGCACCATTCACAACGGCATATTTATAATCATCACTCATTCCCATAGATAATTCTGACATCTGCATACTATGACAATTGTTTAATTCTTTTAACAGTAATCTAGTTTGTGAAAACACACTGTCCAGTTCTGTATCACCTGCACCTAAAGGCGCCATACACATTAAACCGTGTATTTTTATTCCTCTTAGTGATTTTAATTCTTCAAAACAATTCTTTAACTCCTCTATATCAAATCCAAATTTTTGAACCTCTCCCGATATATTGACTTCTATAAGAACATTTTGAATTTTTCCTATACTTACTGCCTTCTCTGAGATTATCTTCGCTAATCTCAATGAATCAACGGAATGGATGTAATCAAAGTACTTAATGACTTTTGCCACTTTATTTGACTGTAAATGTCCGATATAATGAAATGTGCTCTCTTTTTTAATCGTTTCGGGTAATTGTTCAATTTTGGATATCGCATCATTTATTTTCGATTCTCCAAAATCTCTTAACCCTGCATTATAAGCCTCAATTATAGCATTCACATCATAATACTTTGTTACTGCAATTATTCGTGGTGTATAAGGTACGATTTCTTGTTTTAAACGTAGAAGATTTTTTTCAACAACATAATCTGTCATAAAGTAACTCCTCTACACTTATTTAATTATATCTTATCGCTTATAATAAGACAAAATCTTTGTTTTAATGCGATTTCCCAAAAATATAATCTAGCTAAAACCCATGCCACTCATGCAATTGAGCATGTTTTTAATTTATTAAGTTTTGTAAACTATATCCTTGTTTGTGGGATTTAAAAAACAAACTATATCAAAAAGCATGCCTTTTAAGTCCAAGTGAGAATTGTCATTTCTCCCAAGTCCCTTCATTGATAATGTACATCATTTGAATGAAACATTACATCATTTAAATGGTGGATATTTAAAATTTTATTTATAATTTGAATTAAATTATTATTCGCAACAAAAAAGAGCCGAACAATTTGTTCGACCCTTTTTTACTTCTCTTAAAAAATTTAATTAGAATTTAACTCTTACACCAGCGCCAACATTAGCACCCATTACAGCATCATTACCGCCTGATACGAATACGGATGTTCTGTTCATGCCTGCTTCTACTTCAGCGTTTGCAACGAATTTTGTACTGGAGATGTCGTGGAAAGTATGTTCTTTTTCGGTGATTTTAAATGCAGCACCAGCTTCTGCCTTAGCAGCAACTCTCATACCGTTATCAAATTTGTGAGTATATTGACCGCCAACTAATGCTTGAGGCCATGCTTCACCAAAGCTGTCGCCACCTTTTACACGGTGAATAACGCCTTCAGCTTCACCTTTAGCAGTTAAAGCAAAGTCTTGGTTTATAGGGAACAATCTTGTATATGATGCCTTAGCAACCCAATCTGTCTTAGGTTCTTTTTGTGCCCATACACCGGTTACGTCAAACACATTGTTACCTGTTTGTGCAGAACCGTGAACTCGGATACCACCATTTGCCAAATCTTTACCGTTTACATATCCTGCATCTGCTGATATTGCAACTTTGCCGCTCTTTTCAGGAAGGATAGTTTTGCCCTTTTCTGTATATGTTAATTTGCCGTCTGCAATTTTACCTGATTTTACATTACCATCAAAATGACCGTGGTATTTCTTTAATAAAACTGTGCGAGCATCTTTTACGTCGCCTTTTACTGTTTTTATTGTATCTTTTGTTACGATTTCTTGTGCAGCTTTTTCAATTGTCTTTGCTGATTGTGCTACCGCTTTTGTTGACGGAGCTGCTATTGCCATCATACCTGCTGCTACTAAAGTTCTAATTGATCTAATGTTCATTATTATATTTCCTCCATTTTAATAATAATAATTTGTTGATACTATTTCTTATAGTTGCATGAACGAATGTAAAAAATTAATTTGCTAGTTAGTGTATTATTGTTGTTACATTTGTTTACACATTGGAACTATGTTAATAAAATCAATTGTTTTGAGAGGTATAAATATTATAATAATGTATTGATAAAGCCATTTTTATTATTTATATTCACGCAAGTAAAATATATAGTGATAAATAACATTTTAAAGTGTTATAATATATACATGTTAAATGAAATGCCACATGTTGAAATATATACAGACGGAGCGTGTAGCGGGAACCCCGGTAAAGGCGGATACGGGGCTGTTCTTAGGTTTAAAACTTCAAACGGGGAGTATGTTTCTAAAGAATTGTCTGAGGGGTTTGAAAATACTACTAATAATAGAATGGAGTTGTTAGCACCAATTGTCGCTTTAGAAACGCTTAAAAAACCATGCAAAGTGACTTTAACCTCTGACAGCAAGTATTTAATTGATGCAATTACTCAGAATTGGTTGGAAAACTGGAAAAATAATAATTGGAAAACCTCAAGTAAAAAACCTGTAAAGAACGTTGATTTATGGAAAAGACTGCTTTCTGTCATGGAAAGACACGAAATTAAATTCGTGTGGGTAAAAGGTCATGCAGGACATGAATTTAATGAGATTTGTGATAAATTAGCTGTTTCAGCTTATAACAGTGAAAACTTAAATGTTGATGAGGGCTTTTCGGCTTAAATCTTATGATTAAAGGCAATATTATGCATGAAAATCGAGTGCAATATATAAATTCCTGTTTTTAACATAATTCACCATTTGCGATTTTTGTTTTGATTTCTTTCTCTACAGCAAACTCTTTGTTATTTGGTTTGAGTAGTCTGTCCGCAAGCATTATCCCCGGTAAAACAACCCCAAGTGCGAGAATTGTTGAACCCATATTCTTAATAATAGAACCCCGTTTGAGTTTTCTTACCCCGTCAAAAAATTCATTAACGCTTTGTCCTGACTCATTAAATTGTTGATATAGTTTTGCCATATTTTTATGCGCAGTTCTTACATCATCAAGGTTGATATATTTTCTTGTGTCAATTTTACCAGTATCTTTAGGTTTTGAGAAGATTTGATACCACTTTTTAGGTTCCTTATAGGTTTGAATTATATCAGACTGTTTTGCAGATTTTACAACAATATTATCAGGATTTTTGTGTAAAAATTCGTATAATTCAACATCTGTTTTTGGAGTTTCAAATTCTTTTAAACTTGTTTCTATTGATTTATCCGCAAAAGAATTTTTAAAATTTTCGTCCTCAAGAACTCTTGCGTCAAGCCCGATATTTTTGTTATGTTTTTTATCTGCAACATGTTCAAAAAGATTTTGAATTTTTTCGCCTAAGAAATACATAAACAACCAGAATCCGCCTTCTTTTATCGCATATCCCATAAATTCCTGAGGGCTTCTTGATTTGCCAAGTCTTTCGCCTGTAATTCCCGCATCAAATACCATCATATTTTTGACAGGATCAAGCATTACATCAAATCCGCCTTTGAAGTTTGTTTTATTATCATCTGATTTTTTTGTTCTTACCTGCGAAATATTAGTAAAGTTGGTATCTTTTTTTGCAATATCAAGAGAATTTAATGTTTTAGACATTTTTTCCTTGACTTCATTTTCCTGAGCTTTAAGTAGTTTATTTTTAATTCTGTTATGAGTATATTTTTGCTTCATATCAGTTATGATATTGTATGTGGCAAGTGCGGCTCCTGTTGAAATAACAAATTTTGCGGCATTTAAACCTTTAAATACCTTTTTATTTTCTCCTATTTTTTCGATTTTAGACTTAATTTTATCCGTAGGGGCATATTTCTTAGTTTGTTCAAAAACCGCTTCATTATTGAGGTTTCTTACATCATAATCAGCATCATATCCTGCTATTTTAAATAAAGTTTTATCGGTTATCTTTTTGTAAAGAGGAATGGCACCTAACCAAACAGCACCTGTTCCTACTTCATCTATTAATCTATCTCTCGCTTCCTCTTTGCTGGTGACAGCAGAAGCACTCGTCATACCTGCAATGTTAGCACTGTCTTTAATCGCTAACGGCACTAATGATTGGGAATTTCCCAAAGTTGAAAATATTTTTGCTATTGACATTTTTCCTTTTACCTTATACTAAAACGTGTACTATAAGCCCCATCTGAGGTTCATTAACTTCTTAAATGATGCGTTTAAACGCTTAGTATAACGTCGTCGAATATTTTTTATCATTATTTAACCTTCCTTTTATATTAAGTGTAATTCTTACAAATTTTTGTCAGTTTGTTTACAAATTTTTACCAACAAAAAAAGACCTTTTAAGATTAAGGTCTTGTTTTTATTTCTTTGCATACAATCTAAGATGTCTTTATTTATCTAAAAACAAGCCTTTAATCCTTAAATTGTCTGCGTCGTAAATTCATAACCATAGATTTATTCTACATTAAAATATTTTGTTTGTAAAGTTAATTATAGTTTAATTATACTTTTATAAGGACTTTGAATACTAACAATGTAAATTTGTAAATAATAAAATATCGGCGCTTTAACAAAAAAGTTTGCATAAAAGTATACAACAAAATTTTATTTATATTACAACTATAAAAATCTTTCCCTATGCTTTACCTCTGTTTATTTTTGAATGAGCATTTTCGGCCATTTTTATTGCTGCCTGTGTATTCAAAAAGATTAAGGTATTACTCAGATTAGTCCTAAATTGCGCTCTTGCTCTTGCCATTGTTTCTTCTTTTACAGAATTAGCAAAAGTCTTATCTTGAACACTTTCAATATTATGTTTTATTTCTTTTTTTGATAAATCTCCAAGTTTAGGGATTTCTAATTCGGATTTTGATGCTACTTTTTCTAGCGGATCAATGCTTTCTTTCACTTCAGGCTTATCGATTTGGATACCTAAGTTATCCATAAATTGATTGAACGGATTCATCGGAGATGACTGAATAGTTTCTCTTGCTATCTCCATAACATCATTTTTAGCCTGTGAAGTGTAATTTTCGGTCTTTTCTTCTGTTATAGTTTGAGCCTTTTCCTGCGCTCTCCGAAATATCGCATCTTTTATTGATGCGGTTTCTTTTCGATCTATTGCAGGTTTTATCTCTACAAAATGAAAATGATCCATTCTTCCTCGGGTTTCCTTATCATAGTTGAATTTGCCTGTAATCAATACAAGCATACAGATATTCTTATCCTATATTTTTATAAAGTATTTATCAAGAGAAAAATTCACTATTTTTTATATAATTTGGATATATTGTTACAAATGTTTACTCTAAATCTATAAATTATTATTAAAATTTTTAAAATTTGTAGCAAATTTTTATTTTCAGAGGTATTAGATAATTAAGAAAGAAAGGGAATGACAAATGGTAGCAAATGTTTCTTTCAGACCTCAGATTACGATGGCTCAACCTGATATAAAACAGGCTCAGGCACGTAATTTTAAGGTAAGAATGAATGAAGTTGAATCAGATGCCAAGAATAACCAAATCACTGATATTTCAGCAATGACGCAGCGTATGCAGCTGGAATCACAACTGAATGATACAAAAGTTGAGCCGGTTAAGTATGTTGAAGATACACAGCCAAAGAGTATTCAAACTGTTCAATCAATTGAATCTGCAGCCGAAATTAAGCCGAATAATGTGACGGATGTTATCGCAAAATTCCATAAAGGTAAACAGCCATCAAAAGTTGAGCAATCACAGGTTTTAACAAACCAAATGTCCATGATGGCGGCGAGTAATATGGTACTTCATGGGTTATTCTAACATTTTAATTCATTTTTAACGAGGGTTTGGTATATTTTAATATACCGAACCTTTTAGTTTTAAGACATTGAAAATACCCTGTTTTTCATCTAAAATTGTATTAGTAAATTATGGAGAGAAGAAGTATGTTAGTTCATAAAATAGAAGAAGTTGGGGCAAATGTAAAAGAGTGGAAAAAACAAGGATTTACGATAGGTATAGTTCCTACAATGGGCGCACTTCATGCCGGTCACGCATCACTTATAAAAAAAGCTGTTGAAAAATGCGATAAAGTAATTGTGTCAGTGTTTGTAAATCCAATACAATTTGGACCATCAGAGGATTTTGATAAATATCCCAGAACACTTGAAGCTGATGTCGAATTAGCGGAAAGTATCGGGGCAGATATTATTTTTGCCCCATCTGCTGATGAAATGTACGGAGAAGGGCAAAGACTTTCTAATGATACTTTGACTTATGTTGTGCCGCCGTTTTTCTTTGTAAATAAGCTGTGTGGAAAATCAAGAGTCGGACATTTTGACGGGGTCTGTACGGTTGTTATGAAACTGTTTAATATAACTCAGGCAGATTACGGATTTTTTGGGCAAAAAGATGCTCAACAGTTGATTATTATAAGAAAAATGGTTAAAGATTTAAATGTACCGATAGAGTTAATAGGTTGTCCTATTGTTCGTGAAGAAAACGGTTTAGCTTTATCTTCAAGAAATAAATACTTAGATGAAAAAGGTCGTGAAGATGCGCTCGTACTCAGCAAGATTTTGAATAATATAAAATCTTGTTATGATAAAGGGATTAATAATATTGATGCGCTTAAGGAAACCGCATTTTCGTTTTTGAAAGATGTGCATGAGCTTGAATATCTTGAATTTGTTGATAAAGATAATCTTGAGGAGAAAGAAGTTGCCGATGATAATACACTTGTACTTATTGCATGCAGAGTCCAAGGTGTAAGATTAATTGATAATATTTTATTGAATAATATTAATTTTTAAGAATTTTAATTCATATATTATATTTATTTATGAAGTTTTAATATATGCTAATTATCTAATTTAATAATAAAACATCAAATATAATATTTAATTACTCAAAAAGAACTTGTGAAATTTTTGTCTGAAAAAAACAGGTTATAATAGCGCCTTTTCCGGACTTTTACGAAACTTAAATAAGGGAATTCACATATAATGAAGTTGTCTTAATTGTTAATTTGCTCGGTTATAATCTTATTGCGGAACATAAAACAAAATAGAACGGTTAGTTTTGTCAAATTTAGTCTATATTGGTAAAATGTAATAAGGGCAAAGCAAATGATTTTATCCTCGCTTATACAAAGCAGGTGAGGAGTAGGGGCATTAGAATAAATATAAGCAAATGAGTAAACTTATTGATAGTTGTTTGTTATTATGATATGGTAACTGTATGAAATGCGGGTTTACAGCGATTATAGGACGTCCAAATGTTGGGAAATCGACTCTTTTAAATCAAATATTAGAGCAAAAGATTGTTATTGCAACGAACAAGGCTCAAACTACCCGTAAACGAATAAAGGGAATATATACGACAGAGGATACTCAAATAATTTTTGTTGATACTCCTGGGATACACAAACCACTCAATAAGTTGGGTGAGTTTTTGCTAGATGAAGCAAAGATTTCTGTTCCTGATGCTGATGTTGTTTTGTTTCTTGTTGATGTTTCTACTCCTGCCGGCAAGGGCGATAAGTGGATTGTGGAAAATGTACTTAAAACCATAACTTCACCTGTGATTATGGTTTTAAATAAAACAGACAAGGCTTCGCCTAAAAAGATTGATGAAAATATCTTATCATATAAAGAGCTTTATCCTAATTTCGCCGAGGTTGTCAGGATTTCCGCTAAGACAGGGAAGAACAAATCAAAACTTGTGGAAACAATCAAAAAATATTTACCCCAAGGTGAGTTTTTATATCCTGAAGATGTTGTGACTGAAGAAAATATGCGCTCTATTGTGGAAGAAATAGTTAGAGAGAAGATTCTTATAAATACCTCTGATGAAATTCCTCATTCTGTTGCAGTCAGAGTTGATGAATATAAAGAAGAACCGGATATTGATAAAATAAGGGCAACAATATACTGTGAAACAAAGAGTCAAAAAGGTATCTTGATTGGCAAAGGTGGGAGTTTGTTAAAGGTTATCGGAACACAGGCAAGACAAGATTTGGAAAAAATTACTGAGAAAAAAGTGTTTTTAGGTTTGCAAGTTAAAGTTGAAAAAGATTGGAGAAAGAAAGATAATATTCTTAAATCTTTTGGTTATGTTCAAGAGGGATAAATAATAATTTTCTTTTAACTTTTAAAATAATCACAAATGAGAGTCTTTTCTTTTTTGGGTAAGAACTTACTCACTCCTCTTTTTACACTTTCAATAATGTGATTTTTATCGCAATTTTCAAGTTCTTTTAGCAAGATTGCTTTTTCTATAATAGCACTGTCGTATAAATCTTCGCACAAATCGGAAGTTTTTAATCTCTTTTTAAATTTGCTGATTTGTTTATTGGTATCTTCTAACTTTTTAATAATTTCTTCTTTTTTCACAAAATCTATTCCTTACATTTTACATTAAAAGAATACACTGATTTCACACATGATTAAATCAGCCATTTGAGTGAAATAGGATAAAGTTTTGTAACAATTATAAACTAATAGTTTCTTTATCTATTCCAAGTTTTACAGCATCAATATTAGTGTGTAAGAGTTTTTTCCTTGATTCCGGCAAAACCATATCAATCGCTTTTTCTAATATTGATATATTAAGCACAGTTTCGACATTTGATAACACGCCTAAAGATACCATATTTGCTAACTTATGATTACCAAATTCTATTGCTTTATCAGTCATTGGGGCAAAAATATAGTCTATATCCGTTCGTGGTCGGGTTTCTTTAATTAAAGATGAATTACAAACAATTCTTCCGCCTTTTTTAATTTTTGAAATAAATCTGTCAAACGACAATTGATTTAGGGCAATAACACAATCAACGTCTTGCTTGTGAACAGAACTTACTTCATCATCAGATACGACAATTTCGCAGTTAACTGTTCCTCCACGCATTTCTGCACCATAACATGGATACCAAGTGACATTTTTACCTGCCAGCATGAATGCATTTGCTATTATTTTACCAGCAAACAATACGCCTTGTCCGCCAAATCCTGCGATTATATAATTTTTTTCCATTTCTTTACCTCTTATATAAGGTGAACCTGAACACTGAAACCGAAATAGAAATCACTATTCACTATTCACTTATATCTGTTACATCTTTAAATATCCCCAAAGGGAATACCGGAATCATCTCATTTTTCACTCTTTCGTGTGCCTCATCAGGAGTCATTTTCCAATTTGTAGGACATGTTGAAAGTATTTCCACAAACCCGTAACCAAGCCCGTCTAATTGTACTTGAAAAGCTTTTCTAAGAGCTTTTTTTGCCTGATTTATATGAGGGACTGTATCAAGTGCAACTCTGGCAGAAAATGCTGTACCTTCGCATAAAGCAATATGTTCTGCTATTCTTATCGGATAACCGTATGTTTCACGGAACCGTCCCATAGGAGAAGTTGTTGTCTTTTGACCAATCAAGGTTGTAGGGCCATGCTGACCGCCTGTCATACCATAGGTTGTGTTGTTTATACAAATCCCTGTAAGGTTTTCCGCTCTCAAAGCAGCATGTGTAGATTCTGCTAAACCTATTGATGCAAAATCCCCGTCACCTTGATAAGTAAAAACAAACTTATCAGGTCTTGCGCGTTTTACTCCTGTTGCTTCTGCCATAGCTCTGCCATGAGGAGCTTCTATACTGTCGATATCCAGAAAGTCATATAAAAATACCGAACAACCTATAGAGGCCGCTAATATTGTTTTTTCTTTCAAATCCATTTCGTCTAACAATTCAGCAACGAGCCTTACTGCAATCCCGTGGTCACACCCCGGACAAAACGTAAACTTTGCATTTTCTTTCATACTTTTAGGAATACTAAATACTTGCATATTGAACTCCTTTGCTGATTATTTGCTTAACTCCCTCAACAATTTCTTCAACACTCAGCCACTGACCGACAGGCCGGTTAATTAAATCAACCTCAGCTTTACCGTTGACGGCAAGTTTTACATCATTAACCATTTGTCCCATATTCATTTCAACAGTTATAAATCTGTCGACATTATCTGCCAACTGGTTTAATCTGTTTGTTGGGAACGGTGAAAGTGTAATCGGTCTAAATGCCCCAACCTTCAAGCCTTGCGCTCTTAATACCTTCATAGCCGCTTTAATGTTTCTTGTCATGCTGCCAAAGGCAATAAGAATAATATCCGCATCTTCAGTATTAAATTCTTCCCAATCGGTATCTTCTTTAGCGATAAGCTCATATTTTCTAAACAAATGTCTTATATGCTCATTCTGTTTATCTTCATCCCTTGCACAAGAATATATCGCTCTGCCCTCACGATTCTTAGCGCCTGTTAAAGCCCAAGATGAGTTATCAATTTCAGGATAAGGATATTCGCCATAGCTTGCAGGCTCCATCATTTGCCCCAAAAGCCCGTCAGCAAGTATCATTGTTGGGTTTCGCCATTTTTGAGCAAGATAGAAAGCTCTGTATGTCAAATCAATACATTCCTGAACCGTAGATGGTGCAAGCACAGTAATTTTATAATCACCGTTTCCTCCGCCATAAACAGCCTGATAATAATCACCCTGTGCGGGATAAATATAACCTAACCCCGGACCTGCTCTCATAACATTAACTAAAACAACAGGTAATTCATCGGCACACGCATAAGATAAACCTTCCTGCATCAATGCAACTGCACAAGATGAGGATGAAGTCATCGCCTTTGCGCCCGTTGATACAGCTCCGATAACCATGTTTATTGCAGCAAGCTCACTTTCTGCACAGACATAACCACGTTTCAAATCATACATTCGCTGACTTAAATATTCACCAATCTCTGTCTGCGGGGTAATCGGATACCCAAAATAACATTCACACCCTGCTTTTACAGCGGCTTCCGCTATCGCGTAATTACCTTTAATTAATTGTTTATCAGAATAACTTTCCATTTTCCACTTTCAACTTTCCACTTATTTATAAACACCTGTAATTGCCATATCGGGGCAACGTGTCGCACACATAGCACAACCTAAACACTCATTTTTATCATCTTTAAACTCAACAAGATTATCCCCGAGTTTGCTGACTTTATCACTTTTTTTAATAAGACCTTTCGGACACGTTCCCACACATATAAAACACGATTTACATCTGGTTTCGTCAATAATTATATGAGCCATATTTACCTCACAATCCCTTGTGTTTTGATTATAACACTAACAAGTTAAATATGTAAATTCTAGTTTGGCAAATTCAAAAGAATAAAGAACAAAGTTATTTAGAATATTTATTAAGTATTATTATATGTAATTAATTATTTTTATGTTTAATTTATTGTTGTGATAAATCATAAATCCATCAAAATTTACAACTACGGAACCATAGAGATTACATTCTTTATGAGAAGGATTTTTTATTGTAAAATAACTTTATGAAAAATATCGCACTTATATTAGCATCAGGTACAGGCTCAAGATTCGGAGCAGATTGCCCTAAGCAATTTGTTGAAGTAAAGGGTAAGTGTATACTTCAGCATACTGTTGAGAAATTTCAAAATAATAAAAATATCGACGAAATTTACCTTGTGACGAACCCTGAATATGTTGATGAGGTAATTAAATTAACAAAGATTTACCCAAAGGTGAAGAAGGTCACAGCCGGCGGAGAAACACGAAAAGACAGTTCTTATAACGGAATATTCTCTATTCCTTACGATGAAGCTAATATTTTGATTCATGACGGAGTCAGGCCGCTTATATCGAATGAGATAATAAATAATTGTATTAAAGCCTTGAATACTTACCCCGCAGTCTGCGTTGCGATTGATTCCACGGATACTATTTATGTGACAGATAATGACGGAAAAATCCTTAATGTTCCTAATCGCAAAACTCTGAAACGTGCTCAGACCCCTCAATGTTTTAAATTATCACTTATAAAAAAGGCTCACGAACTGGCAAGGTATGACAAAACTTGTGTAGTAACTGATGATTGCGGACTGGTTATGCATTATGAATTATCAAATATTTATACTGTTCAGGGCTCTGACAGTAATATAAAAATAACTTTTCCCGATGATATAGAATTTGCAAAAAAATATCTGTAAAATACACGTAATGTAAATTGTCTGTTACAACTTTAAAGTAGACATCTCACTTTATGAGTTTCGGTTATTTGATGAAATTCCGGACATCTTAAATCACATTCACCGGCAGAATGTTTGCACCTTGATGAGAACTTACAGCCTGATGGGATATCATTTGGTAAATCACCTGATAAAATTTCTTCCGATGTTTTGCCATATTTGGGAATAGCACTTAACAACGCTTTTGTGTACGGGTGAGTCGGGTTTTCAAAAATTTCCGTGGTTTTTCCTTCTTCCATAATTTCTCCAAGGTACATAATTGCAACCCTGTCTGCCAAGAATTTTATCACACTCAAATCGTGAGAAATAAAAATCATAGTAAGATTAAGTTCTGATTTTAATTCATTGAGCATATTAAGAATCTGAGCCTGAATGCTTGCATCAAGCGCACTTACAGGTTCATCAGCGATTATCAGTTTTGGGTTTAAAACTAACGCTCTTGCAATAGCTATTCTTTGTCTTTGACCGCCTGAAAATTCGTGGGGGTAATTATCTAAATGGGTTTCATTCAATCCCACTTTTGTTATTATATCAATAACTCTTTTTTTTCTGTCCTCTTTTGAAAAATCTGTATTTATGATTAAAGGTTCTTCTAAAATCTCTCCGATTTTCATCTTTGGATTTAAACTTGAATAAGGGTTTTGAAACACCATCTGAACATTTTTTCTGTATTCTTTTAATTCTGATTTATTATAGTCATTTACCCCTTTATTTTGATTATTCCCAAGAAAAACAATTTTACCCGATTTTATAGGAACAAGGTTCATTATAGCCTTTGCGAGGGTAGATTTACCGCAACCTGATTCTCCGGCTATTGCATATATTTCGCCTTTTTTTATACTTAAAGAAACTCCATTTACAGCCTTAACAACGGTTGTTTCGTTTATTTTAGCTGTTTTATATTCTACATATAAATTATTTATTTCTAATAAATTTGTCATAATCTATTTTTTATCAAAGTTTTAAAATTATTATCCTCTATATGTCTAATCTTAAAGCTCTCTGCGCCCCTCTATTGCCTTTGCAATGGTTATTTCATCAGCATACTCTATATCTGCTCCGACAGGGAGTCCAAAGGCAATCCTTGATATCTTAATACCAAACGGTTTGATTAGTTTTGTTAAATACAGACTTGTTGCTTCACCCTCAACTGACGGGCTTAATGCCAAAATAATTTCATTTACCCTGTCATCAGATAACCGAGTCAGCAATTCTTTTATTCTTATATCATCTGCTCCTATACCTTCCATTGGAGAAATCAGACCTTGTAAAACATGGTATTGACCGTTATACTCATTTGTTTTTTCTATTGCAATAAGGTCTTTTGTTTCTGCAACTACGCAAATAGTAGATTTGTCACGTTTTGTCGATTGACAAATTTCACACGGGCTTGTATTGGAGAGATTAAAGCATATCTCACAGGCACAAGTTTGTTCTTTTGCATCAACTACTGCATCAGCAAACCTTTTGACCTCCTCAATCGGCATTTTTAAGATTTGAAAAGCCATTCTCTGCGCCGATTTTGGACCAACGGACGGAAATTTTTGGAAATATTCAATTAATGTTGCTATCGGCTTTGGATAAATCACTTTATTCTATTACCTTTTCAATTTTAATTGTGCAAAATTGCACTCAGCTGCTTTTTTATTGTTGAGGTAGAAATCCCGACCTACAAACTTTACTAATTCTTAGTGCCTTTTTTCCAAAAAAGACATTATCTTAGAGGTCACTTTTATATATTACCTTACCCCTTTACCCCTAGCATAATCCGGGGATACTGATTCCGCCTGTAACGGATTTAATCTTAGATTCCATTTCCTCGGTAGCTTTTTGCGAAGTTTGGGTAATTGCAGTGATAATTGCATCTTCTAACGTTTCAATTGTATCTTCATCAACAGATTCAGGGTTTTCAGGATTAATTAGTTCTGCTGACAATTTTATTGATTTAAATTTCCCCTGACCATCACAGATAACCTTTACAGCACCGCCAAGGGCTTCGCCCTCAACTTCTGTTGAAGCCAATTCTGCTTGAACATCTTTTAATTTTTTTTGGATATTTTGTGCCTGCTGCATCATTTGCATAATATTCATTATGTTTCCTCCGTATATTTTTTATTATTTTAATTTTCCCAAGTGCGTATTTTATTATACAATAAAATTATGGAAATAAAAAGCTACCTTAATGAAAGTGTAAAGAACGGTTATCTGTTGAGATGGACAAGAATGCCGATTGCGGTTTATATTGCACCTATGAAATTTTATTCCAAACAAGGTGAGGATATGAAATATCGTAAACTTGTTTTAAAAGCACTTGAAACATGGGAAAAAGCAAGCGAAGGATTAATAAGATTCCATCTTGTTGACAGTCTGTATAACTCTCAGCTCAATGTAGACTGGCGCAGAGTTGACAGAAAAGCATTAGGACATTGCACCTATAACTATGATAACCTTATGAGATTATACGGGGCGGATGTTTCTATCGGATTAACAGACGGAAAAATCCACGCAGCTTACAACTCAGAATCGGAAGTTTATCATACAATTTTGCACGAAATCGGGCATGGTCTAGGCTTAGGACACAGCCCTTATGATACAGATATTATGTTCACTCCGCATCAATACGGAGTAGTTAATCTTTCCGAGAACGATATTTTTTCTATCCAATGTTTATATACTTTTCCCGCAGGAAAATCCGTAAGACAAATCGGAATGCAGTATTCAATTCCTACTGATAACGATATTGATTTAATAATAAGAAAACTTGATGAAAAATACGCTCAGGAAATTGCTATTGAAAACGGTGAAATCCCTGAGGAGATAAAAAATATTCAACAGGAAAACAAAGGACGTGATTTGTTGGAAGAAGCCAGCGGAATTGCTGATATCCAAAGATATCATCTCTCTATTCAAAATGTAGGATTATCAGATAAAATGCAGAACTTTTTCAACAGTCAAAACAGAGATAATAACTCCATTAAACGTAAAAAATAAAAACAGCTTATCAATGATTTCACTATTCGACAGCATTTGACATTCTTAGGTTTACATTATTTTATTTCTTTAATGTATTGCACATCATAACCCAATATTTCAGCAATAACCATTACTTCATTGTATGAAAGTGAGCCTCGGCTCATTTTTTGTGCCAGCCCCGTTTGCGTATATTTTTTACCAAGTTTTTCAGTCAGCAAATTAGCCAACTTCTTTTGAGTTAAGCCTTCTTGGGATAACAAGGCTTTTACTTGTTCTCTTACTCTTAACCTCATAGTTACATTTTAGCTATTTGGAAAAAAATTGACAAATACAATATAATTTGTTATTATTTATATTATATATGGCAATTTATTGCGATTATTAATGTAAAATATTAATATGGTTATTTACAAAGGATTAATTATGGAAGAAAAATATGCAAAAGCGGATTTTATAGAAATGTCAGAAAATATATGTTTGTTTGCAAATAGGCTTATTTCAATGATTAAATACATAAATCATGGAAGTGAAATGAATTTAATTGACAGAACAATCATGATAGATTTTTTAAATGAAATTGCTGCTAATATAAAAATTGAGGTTGAAAATTTGAAAGTGTAAAAATTTTTCATTAAAAAACAGGCTGTATCAATTGACACAGCCTGTTTTAATATACTATTTTTAATAACTCTTATCTGCAAGCAGATGCTAAGTTAATATTTTTTTTTAATAATTCAGCTTTGTCTGTTGCTTCCCAAGGAACGACCAAATCGGTTCTTCCCATGTGACCGTAAGACGCAAGTCTTTGATAGAATTTACCGCCGTTTTTAGCTGGCAAGTTTCTTAAATCAAACTGTCTTATAATAGCCATTGGGCTGAGTTCAAAGTTTTCTTTTACAATATCACTGATTTCATCGTCTGAGATTTTACCTGTTCCAAAAGTATCAACAAAAACTGATATAGGTTCAGCAACCCCGATTGCGTAAGCTAATTCTATTTCGCACTTGTCAGCAAGCCCTGATGCAACAATATTTTTAGCGACATATCTTGCGGCATAAGCAGCAGAGCGGTCAACTTTCGTAGGGTCTTTTCCGCTAAATGCTCCGCCACCGTGACGAGAGTATCCGCCATAAGTATCAACAATAATCTTACGGCCAGTCAAACCTGCATCACCTTGAGGGCCGCCGATTACGAATCTTCCTGACGGATTAATCAAGATTTTTGTTTCACTGTCAGGTTTAATAGTTTCTGTTTCAAACACATAATCTATAACATATTTTTTCAAATCTTTATAAATTATTGCTTGGATTTCAGAATTATTTTTTACTCCGTCAATTTCAGGATTATGCTGAGTAGAAAGCAAGACTGTATGTATTCTTGCAGGTTTTCCGTCGATATATTCGACAGTCACCTGAGATTTTCCGTCAGGTCTTAAATAGTTCAAAATTCCTTCTTTTCTGACCTGAGCAAGTCTAAATGAAAGTTTGTGAGCCAAGCTGATAGGTAACGGCATCAACTCAGGGGTTTCGTTACAAGCATAGCCGAACATAATACCCTGATCGCCTGCGCCCAATTCTTCGGTTTCTTTTGCAGAAACATCTGCATTTTCCAAACGGGTTTCATAGGCTTTATTAACCCCGCCTGCGATATCGGTTGATTGTTCATCAATACTTGTTAATACAGCACAGGTGTTTGAATCAAATCCTCCGCTGCATTCGCCCACGTATCCTATATTTTTTATTGTATCTCTGACAACTTGAGGGATATCTACATAGCAGTCAGATGAAATCTCTCCCGCAACCAAAACCATGCCTGTTGTAACAGTAGTTTCAGCAGCGACACGAGATTGTGTATCTTTTGTCAAAAACTCATCTAAAATTGCATCGGAAATTTGGTCACAAACTTTGTCAGGGTGACCTTCCGTAACTGATTCGGATGTAAATAAAAATCTTTTTGATTTCATAGTCCATTCTCCTTAATTTATATTTTTCGACCGGTAAGGTTTTTAATTCCAACCCGGTACACCTCCATTAGTATATATTGTACAACTAACACTAAATAAAGCAATAAATTATAGTTTATCAGCCTTCGGCTGATAAAAGTGATTAAGTGACTAGGTGATTAAGTGATTAAGAAATTCTTAGTCACTTAGTCACGGTTCACTTAGTCACTGTAAA
>CACZPS010000071.1 GCA_902783125.1 uncultured bacterium
AAATTATATTATTTGAGAGAACGTTCAGGTAAGGCAACTCGTATCAGAGAAAAAATTGAAAAAAGATAAGACACATATTCATTGGTATCCGGGGCATATTGCCAAAGCTGAACGACTTTTAAAAGAGAAACTTAATCTTGTAGATGTCGTTATTGAAGTGTTAGATGCTCGATTACCAATATCAAGCAGTTATAAAGATATTAAAAGAATCCTAGGTGATAAGCCTAGGCTTCTTTTGTTAAATAAATCAGATTTAGTTACACCAGAAGAAATTAAAGATTGGATAGCTTACATAGAAAAAATCTCTGGTTGTCCTGTTTTAACTATTGATACAAAAACTAACCGTAATTTTAATATTATTGAAAAAAAAGTTTTAGAATTGGCTGAACCACGCATTCAGGCGCTTATGGCAAAAGGATTATTACGCAGACCTGCAAGAGTAGTCGTGGTGGGACTTCCGAATGTTGGAAAATCAAGTATTATAAATAAATTAACAAAATCTTCCAAAACAAAAACAGGTGCAAAAGCAGGGGTAACTCGGCAGCAACAGTGGGTTAGAATTAACCCGAATATTGATTTATTGGATACTCCGGGGATTATTCCGATGAGGCAGGAAGATCAAGAAATAGCAAAAAAACTGGCGTTTGTAAACTCTGTATCTGAAAACGCATATTCTCCTGAAATTGTCGGAAAAGAATTATTGACACTTATAAACGAAAATGAAAAATATGGTGCTAAATTTAAAGAATATTATGGGATAAATAATAATTTTGATTTAACTGTTGAGAATATTGCACTAGCAAGGAATTGGATTGTATCAGGGGGAGAGCCGGACATAGAACGTACTTCTCAATATTTGTTAAGAGATTTTAGGGACGGTAAAATAGGGAAATTTATTTTAGATAAAATAGAACAATAATTTGGGGGGTAATTATTTTATACTATTTTTAAGTAACTCTTATATTTTTCGTTGAACTTATTTATATTATTTCAATGAATTTCTATATAATTTAGTTTGTTGTATAATTTTTTTATAACAATGTAAATAGGGGATTTATATGAAAGAGAGTTACTTTCCGCAAGAATTAGAGCCAAGATGGCAAAAGTATTATGAAGATAATAACACTTTTAAAACATACAATGACAGTGATAAGCCAAAATATTATGCGCTGTCTATGTTTCCGTATCCATCCGGAAAACTCCACATGGGTCACGTTAGAAACTATACCATTACAGATGTTATAGCGAGATTTAAAAAGATGAACGGGTTTAATGTTCTTCACCCAATCGGATGGGACAGTTTTGGGCTTCCGGCTGAAAATGCTGCTATGCAACACGGGGCTGATCCTGCTCAATGGACTGATGAGAATATTGCTTATATGACAGGACAATTAAAACGACTTGGGCTTTCTTATGATTGGGACAGAGAAGTAACTACCTGCAAAGAAGATTATTATAAATGGACTCAATGGTTATTCTTACAACTTTATAAAAAAGGGTTAGCATATAAAAAAGAGGCTGCTGTAAACTGGTGCGATAAGTGCGGAACTGTTCTTGCAAATGAACAGGTAATCGACGGCAAATGTTGGAGATGTGATAGCACAGTTGAGAAGAAATATTTATCACAATGGTTCTTTAAGATAACAGAATATGCCGATACCTTGCTTAAAGACCTCGATTTGCTTGAAGGTTGGGGTGATAATGTCAAAACTATGCAGGCAAACTGGATAGGTAAATCACAAGGTGCTATATTTAGATTTAAGGTAAAAGAAATTGAAGGACTTGAAGTTCCTGTATACACAACAAGACCTGATACGGTTCACGGTATAACTTATCTTGTTGTTGCACCTGAATACAAAGATATTGAAAAACTGACAACACCTGAAAACAAACAGGCGGTTGAAGAATATAGAGCAAATGCAAGAAAAATGTCTGAAATAGAACGACTTTCAACAGACAGACCGAAAACGGGCGTTCCTTTAGGTACACATTGTATAAATCCGTTTACTGGTGAGGAATTTCCACTCTGGACAGCGGATTATGCTCTTGTTGAATACGGAACGGGTGCTGTTATGGCTGTTCCTACTCATGATACAAGAGATTATGCGTTTGCGAAAAAGTATAATTTACCGCTTAAAGTTGTCATTCAAAATCCGGAGAATCCGTCAGATTGTTCTGATGAAGCCTACACTGAAGAAGGGATTTTAGTTAACTCTAACGAGTTTAACGGAATGAAGAATACGGAGGCTAAAAAGGCTATCACTCAAAAAGCGGTTGATAACGGTTTTGGTGAGTTTAAAACACAATTCAGACTGCGTGACTGGTTAATTTCACGTCAAAGATACTGGGGAGCACCTATTCCTGTTGTTTATTGTGACAAGTGCGGGATTCAGCCCGTACCTGAGGATCAACTTCCTGTGAGATTACCAAAAGATGTTGATTTCTCTGTTGTTGGGAAATCCCCAATAACAACATCTCCAACCTTTAAAGATACTGTTTGTCCTGTTTGCGGCGGGCATGCTGTCAGAGAGATGGATACAATGGATACTTTTGTTTGCTCAAGCTGGTATTACTTAAGATATGCTGATGCAAAAAATTCTGATAAATGTTTTGATAAAGATATAGTTAATAAGTGGTTGCCGGTTGATCAATATGTTGGCGGGATTGAACACGCAATCCTTCACTTGTTGTATTCAAGATTTTTTACAAAAGCATTGAGAGATTGTGGTTTATTAGATATAGACGAACCGTTCAAAAACCTTTTAACTCAAGGTATGGTACTCAAAGACGGTTCAAAAATGTCTAAATCCAAAGGTAACACGGTGGATCCGGATGAAATCTTTGAAAACTTTGGGGCAGATACCGCAAGATTATTTATCTTGTCAGACAGTCCTCCTGCTCGTGACTTTGACTGGTCAGATGCAGGTGTTGAGGGTTGTTATAAGTTCCTTAACAGAGTCTGGAGATTAGTATCGGGTAATTACGACAAGATTAGCCTTGACTATGAGTTACCAACCTCATTTACAAAAGAAAATGACGATTTGGTAAGAATTGTTCACATGGCAATAAAAGCGATTACTAACGATATTTCTAATGATTTTCAATTCAATACGGTTATTTCTCGCTACAGAGAATTGACTAACGCCATCTATGAGTGGGTTGGAGTTAAAAAAGACTGGTCTGATGAAGATAAGGCTGTGTTTAGTTTTGCAGTAACTACTTTAATCAAACTTATGTCGCCTGTTACAGTGTTTATGTGTGACGAAATCTGGCATGAACTGGGGGCAAAAACTTCTATTCATGATGAAGAATGGTGTAAATGGGACGAAAACCTCGCAAAAGCAAGTTCTATCACTCTTGTTGTTCAGATAAACGGAAAAGTAAAGGATAAAATAGAGGTTGACGAGGCACTGGGGAATGACGAATTGAAAGAGATTGCTTTAAATAGTGCCAAAATAAAAGAACTTACATCAGGAAAAGAGATAGTAAAAACTATAGTTGTGCCTAAAAAATTGGTTAATATCGTAATAAAAGGATAACAACGTAAAACTTTAATACAATAAACATAAAAAACTATCTTTTTTAAAAGATAGTTTTTTATGTCGTTATATTCAATTTTAGAGTTTAATTAAAAATTATCTTCCAAGTGCTGTAATAAAACGTCTGAGGGCCTTATCAACATTTTGTTCAGGAGCGAGGATAAGTTTATCTTCTCCTAAAATCCCGCCCAGTTTTTCTTTTACCATATCAAGTTTTTGCGGATGAGCGTACAAAAACATCATTGATATTTCAGGCGCATATTTTTTTACATTTTCTATATTCGAAGGCAAAGTACTCCAGTCGAGCTGTTTTCCTGTAGCGCCTTCATTTTCTAAATCCCCAATAACCACAACCGCCGGAACGTATCCTTCTTTTTTCATCGCTAAAGCGTAACCCAGCGCTTTTTTTATGCCCTCACCATAAGCGGTTCCCTTTGCCTCTGGCTCAAATCGGGTAAAGGCTTCCATTGATTTTGTTATCCCACTTGTGTTTTGCGGAGAACCTTCATAAATTATATATGAATCTTGTGATACTTTGATTATTTTTATCTGATCTTCAGGGTCAAGCTGAGCACAGATTTGTTTTAAAAATTTCTTCTGAACAACAAGTTTTGCCTGATTTGAGGCAGATGAATCAACTACAAACATAACTGCTGAAGGATGAAAATCATCAACTTTTATATTCTTCAATCCTGCCCATAAGAGCTTTACAACTACACAAGTCAATAAAATAATTATACCTAAAGTGATTAATCTTTTGTTCATTTTATCCTCTAATAAATAATTTCTACCTATTCATCATATCATAATCTTCTTCATAAGGCACTACTTCAACCGGTTCAACTAATCTAACAAGAATAACTGTTCCTGCAGGAACCTCAGCATTTTCGCCTTTTTGAAGCCCTGCATTAATTAAACCGCTTGCAGCTCCTATCGCAGATGCAACAGCTATACCATGAGCAACATTCCCACCGGAAATCAGGGTATATAACGCACCAAGCGCAACCCCGCCCACAGCACCTATTGCAACATTTGTTGCAATTTTTACTGCTCTGTTATTTTTAACATCAATAAAGACTTTATTTGAAGTTAGTCTTATTCTGTCACCGCTTGGGGTCATAACCTCGTCAAAACTCATTGCAAGTCTTCCGTTTGAATATGCGTATCCTGCATGTTTTACATCAGTTGATTTGCCGTAAACTACACTCCCTGCCGGAGCAATAAGTTTTCCGTTATAAATCCAGTCTTTGCTAAGCACAGCGGCAATTGTATCATTTTCGGTAAGCGAACCAGAGCTTATTGAAGATTGAAGCATAGCTTCAAACTCTTGACCTTTCGGAACGACAAAAACCGTACCGCTTATTGTTCTATGTTGAGGCTGACTCAATTCTTGAGGTTCATACGTCTGAACTTGTTGTTCTTTTCGTTTAACTTTTTTTAATTGTGGACCTGATTTTATCTCTGTTAAATCTTGTTTTCTTAACTCGTTTTTTCGTATAGCTTCTTGTCTGTCAAATTCCGCTTGAGCTTCGTCGCTAAAATCATAAAAAGTATCCGCAAACACCGGAAGGGTTTGTGAAAAAATCATTATTATAGCTATTATTACGGTTAAAACTTTTTTCAATTTAGTTCCTTTAATCTCAAGTTACATGTCAATTTATTAATACAAGGATTTGTTAATATCTCAACCTCTATTACTTTATATATTTACCCCCTATTTAAACATATATTCAATCTTCTGATTTGTTTCATAGGTAACATAACCTACAACCGCACGCTTTTTAGGGTTATTTGTTTTAAGATATACGGTAAAGTGCCCGAATATGCCTGTAACTTCTGCGTTAGCAGTACGCTTTAAATTGATAATATCAACATAGTCAATTTTATCTAAATTAAAATCTTTATTTCGTTCATTAACCAGTAAAGCACCTTTTGAATCAAGTCTTACAAATCTTATCCCTGCTTTTCTGAGTTCATCAGGGGTAAGTTTCCCATGATTTAAGTCAGAATTCAATGCAATTAGGGAAGCAAACCTATTTTCTTTAGGGTCATCAATCCCTAGCAAGTCTTTTTCTGACCAGTTTTTATCTTGTCTGTCTTTAACTAACACATATTTATGTCCGTCAATTTCAATAACGTAAGGATCAAGCACAATAGCAATAAGACTTCCTCCGACAATTCCGCCAAGTACACCGTTTGTCAGACTTCTTCTCCCAGAAATAGCTTCTATCGGGTCAAATCTTTTTGTAGGATCGATTTTTACATACTCATTACAACCCTTTGTTTGAATAGAATTGATATCGTTAATCGGTTTTGTGTTTTGATAATCATAAATATGTTCTGCAAATACAGGCATTGAAACAGTTGATAAACATAATGCTAAAATAAATTTTTTCATTCTTCACCTCATAATACATTATATCAGATAATCTATACATGTATTTAACGATAACCGATTAGATTTGTTCATTAATTGTTAAATTCCGTAAAGAAAATAAACAGATGATTTATGATAAAATAGAAATATGAAGAATCAAGAACTCGGAGCATTTATAGTCCCTACCGGTATTGGTGCATCTATCGGAGGATATGCCGGTGATGCAAGTTATTGGGCAAGAGAATTTGCAAAAAAATATAACCTGATTGTAAACCCAAATGTCGTAAACGCAGGATGTTTTTCAGGTATTACCGAAAATATGCTCTATGTGGAAGGATATTCTATTGATGAATTTTTCAGGGGTAAATGTAATTTATTACCGATTAATAGAAAAAATAAAATCGGAGTAGTGTTTGATAAAGCTATTCCTCAGGGGATTTTAAATGTTCATATAAACACCATTAATGCGGTAAAAACAATATATGGAATTGATGTAATCGGTTATGATATTACTGATATTGAAGCAGGAGTTAAATTTGATGTTGATGAGAGCGAAATTTCAACGGGTTCTGTTGAAAATATCACTACTATTTTAGATTCGGCAAAAAGATTATTAAACAAAGGAGCTGAAGCTATTGCTATAGTTTGCAGGTTTGAAGACGATGACTTTGATGATTATTCAAATGGGATTGGGGTTGACCCTGTCGGTGGGGTTGAAGCAATAATTTCTCATTATATTTCCAGAGAGTTAAAAATTCCTTGCGCACATTCGCCCGCTTTTGATGATATAACAATTTCTCAAAAAATTGTTGATGCAAGATGTTCTGCAGAATACATTACCCCAACTTATTTACCTTGTATATTAATCGGACTTTCTCGGGCCCCAAAAATAGTTAAAGAAGGCGGACTGTCGATAAATGATTTAAAATTCCTGATTATGCCCGCAAACTCATTGGGCTCTATTCCGGTATTTGAATCTTTAAAACGCGCTATCTCTGTTTATGCTGTTAAAGAAAATCAAACAGTTTTAAACATAAAAAAATCAACTATAAATAATAAAATTATTGAAGTCGACACGTATGAAAAACTGGCAAATATGTTGATAAATATTTATTAATTATATTTAAGAATTAAATATTTACTCCTAGTCTAAATATATGATTTTTTAGAGTTATTATTGGCTTATACGTTGATATATTATAAAATATTATATGAGGGTTCTACGCATAAAAGAGGGTTATAAGATGAAAAAAACTATTTTAACAACAATTGTTTTATTTGCGACAAGCGGAGTATTTGCATCAGAAACGTTCACACCTGTTCTAATTAGTGACGCTACACCTGCTGCGCAACCTGCCGCTCAAACTGCAGCATCTGAAGATGTGTTAGGAAACAGTAACATTCAAAATGCTATTCTTCAGATTGATAATGCTCAAGTTGAAATCAGAAATCAACTTTTAGATTTAAAAACAAAATTTGCAGATGTTGATGCTCAATATGTTTCCGTCAAAGCTGAAAGGAAAGCATTAAAAAAACAATTGAATCAATCTGAAAAAAGATTAAAGGCTTTAGACAGAGCAAAAGAAAAAATGAGAAAGAATATGTTATAGTTTTTAAACAGAAAGGACTTCCTGAATGGAAGTCTTTTTTATAAGTCATTCCGTTTTCTGTAAAGATTGGATTTTTTTGCTCTAATACGCTCATTCTTCTTTTTCGTGCGGCTCGATACCCCTTTATAAGCATTATCCAGAGAGATTTTGGCGAGTTCATTTTTAGTCATCCTGTCTTTAAAAGTAAGCCAATACGTTCCTTTGACATCAGTTACGGCAAAGGACATTTTCCCGATTATCCTATCCCCTGGTTTTATCTGGGTGAACATTAAACTCGTATCGCCAAATGCTGACGGATAAAATATCTGCTGCAAATCGTTTGTAAGCGAAATGTCCATGCCTGCAAAAGTTGTATCAGAAAGATTCTCAATTCTTAAAGATAAAGTTATTGTATTAGGTTCTCCAAAGGGATCTTTTTCGTATTTAATATTAGTTATATGAACGGTTAATCCGGGATAATCAAGTTCCTCTTTTAACAAAGCCTCATCTTTATATACAGGTAATTCTATTGGTTTTTTGAGCCGAATTTTTATTTGATCTCCCGGAGCAATAAAAACATTTTTACCTTTTCTATATAGCGACATAACCAGTCCCACTGTTCCCCCAATAGCGGCACCACCGGCTATTGTGTAACCGTGTGATGCAATAGCAGCCTCAATCCCTAATGTGTTGAGCGCCAGCCAACCCCCGGCGACCCCGCCTACTGCTGTGTATCCGACATCGGTTGCAACTATTTTCCCGAATTGTTTTATTGGGTGCATTTTGGAGGACATCCCGCCTTCTATTGGGATTTTTCTGCCATCAGGTGTCACCAGATAATCAAAATCAATTGAAATATATCCGTCACGGCCCAGCCGTTTTGCTTCTTTTGTCTGTCTGATTATTCCATGTGCAACCGTTCCCTTAGGTAAAACAGTTCCGCCCTTTCCCACATCAGATGTGATACGGGCAAAAAACTCATCACCTTCTACGGTAATAGTTCCATCTATTACCTGTTCAACAGTCATTTCAATAACTTTTTTTGAATTAACTTCTTTGAACTCTCCCGTATATGTATGACTTGGTAAATCCTGCTCTATTGTCTGCTGAACACTGCCTCTTAGTACCTCCGCAAAAACGGGCATGTTTGCGCACATATATAACAACAATATGATTATAGAAACAAACTTTTTCATTATCACCAAACCTTAATAATCATATTATACATATATTTTAACTTTATTTCTAATATTTAACAGATATGATAAATCTCATTTCTTAACAATAAGGCATTATTATAATTATTATAAAAATATTCGGTAATAAATGTTAATAATCTGTACATACTTACGTTTATTTTGTATAATAAAAAGGGGTAGGTGTTAAATTCTAACGTCATAATCAATAGCTATGTATCACAAAGGAGCAGTTTTGGGAATGTCTATTACTGATAATATTGTTAAGCAAAATGAACAAGTAAAAAATGTATCAAAAGGTTATACAACAAGACCCGATTTTAACAGAAACGTTTCAAAAATTGATAATATTGTAATTGAAAACCCGACAAAAAAATTATATGCAAAAACAGAATTTGTTTCAGGTAAATGGAACAAAGAAATAAATGTTCGTGATTTTATTCAAAGGAATTACACTCCTTATGACGGTGATTCTAGTTTCTTAGCAGAGCCTACCGTAGCTACAACAAAACTCTGGGCTGAATGTCTGGATTTGTTCAAAAAAGAACGTGAAAACGGCGGTGTGCTTGATATGGATACAAAGATTGTATCTACAATTACTTCACATAAAGCAGGTTACATTGATAAAGATTTGGAAAAAATAGTCGGGCTTCAAACAGACGAACCTTTAAAGCGTTCACTCCAACCATTTGGTGGTATCAGAATGGCAGAAGGCGCATGCGAGGCTTATGGATATGAAGTCGATTCCAATATTAAAAAAATCTTTAAAAATTACAGAAAGACACACAATCAAGGAGTTTTTGACTGTTATACTCCGGAGATGAGGAAAGCAAGACATGCAGCAATCTTAACAGGACTTCCCGATGCTTACGGTCGTGGTCGTATAATAGGTGATTATCGCCGTATTGCCCTGTATGGAATTGATAGACTTATTGAGGATAAATGGGAACAGCACGCATCTTTAGATGGCGAAATGACTCCTGAAAAAATTCAACTAAAAGAAGAAATTGCCGAGCAGATAAGAGCCTTAAAACAAATGATTCAATTGGGCGAAATTTATGGCTGTGATATTTCAAAGCCTGCTCGTAACGCTCAAGAAGCTATCCAATGGCTTTATTTTGGGTATCTTTCTGCTGTCAAAGAACAAAATGGGGCAGCGATGTCTATCGGCAGAACTTCAACCTTCTTAGATATTTTTATTGAAAGAGATTTAAAAGAAGGAATTATAACAGAAGCGGAAGCTCAAGAATTGATTGACCATTTTATAATGAAACTGAGATTGGTTAAGTTTGCAAGAACTCCTGAATACAATTCCCTTTTCTCAGGGGATCCTACTTGGGTAACCGAATCTATTGGCGGTATCGGAGTAGACGGTCGTCACATGGTTACAAAAAATTCTTTCCGATATCTGCACACTCTTGAAAATTTAGGAACTGCTCCTGAACCAAATATGACAGTTTTATGGTCAACAAGATTGCCGCATAACTTTAAACAGTATTGCGCACATATTTCTATCACAACTTCATCAATCCAATATGAAAATGATGATTTAATGAGAGTGACCCATGGTGATGATTACGCTATTGCTTGTTGTGTTTCATCAATGAGAGTTGGCAAAGAAATGCAGTTTTTCGGTGCTCGTGCAAATCTTGCAAAATGTTTATTGTATGCAATTAACGGCGGGGTTGATGAAAGATTAAAAGAACAAGTAGGACCAAAATACAGACCAATTACATCAGAGTATCTTGATTTTAATGAAGTTATGGAACGGTACGACGATATGATGGAATGGCTTGCAGGATTGTATGTAAATACTTTGAATATAATTCATTATATGCACGATAAGTATTGTTATGAACGTTCTCAAATGGCGCTTCATGACAGAGATGTAAAACGTTATTTTGCAACCGGTATTGCAGGCTTATCAGTTGTTGCCGATTCTCTTTCTGCTATAAAATATGCAAAAGTAAAAACTATCCGTGATGAAAATGGTATTGTTACAGATTACGTGGTTGAAGGCGATTATCCAAAATATGGGAACAATGATGACAGAGTTGATAGTTTAGCCGTAAATCTTGTCCATACCTTTATGAATAAGATTAGAAAACACCATACTTACAGAAATTCAATTCCGACAATGTCTATTTTGACAATTACATCAAATGTGGTATACGGAAAGAAAACGGGAAACACTCCGGACGGTAGGAAAGAAGGAGTGCCATTGGCTCCGGGGGCAAATCCTATGCATGGCAGAGATTCAAACGGTGCTGTTGCATCATTAGCCTCAGTATCAAAATTACCGTTTTCTGATGCGCAAGACGGAATTTCAAACACCTTCTCTATTATTCCTAATGCTTTAGGAAAAGACGAAGTATTTATGGGTGATTTGGCGATAAATCTTGATTGCGGCTGTGGGGTAAGCGCAGGCGAATGCCGTTAATATAGTAAGAAAAGGAAATTAAACAAATGACAACTATGCAAGAAGAAAATTTAATAAGCCTGTTAGATGGTTACGTTGAAAAAGGCGGACATCACCTGAACGTCAACGTATTTAATAAAGAAACATTATTAGATGCCCAAAAACACCCCGAAAAATACCCGCAACTGACTGTTCGAGTTTCAGGTTATGCCGTTAATTTCATCAAGTTGACTAAAGAACAACAAGACGATGTTATTTCTCGTACCTTCCATAACTCCATATAGTTATAAAAAATATCGTGCGAGTTTAATTATTATCTAATTCTTCACAAGAGCGAGTTTTAGCTTGGTTTTAGCAAAAAGTGCATGGATTTTATCTTTGGGCATAAATATTTTTTCACCCTCACTTATGTCATAATTTTGTCCTGCTATCATAACTTCAGCATTACCTTCCAGAATATGCAATGTTACATTCATAGGTGATTTACAAGGGAATACTGATTGCCCTCTATCAAAAGCAAATCCTGCTATTGTTTGGATATCATTTTCTAATAACGTTTTTTTAGTTATTGATTCTTTCTCATAATTCAAACTGTTTTTTAATTCTATAAGGTCGCACTCGTTTAAATAGGTCACAACATTACCTCCTGTTATTAGGTTCATATAAATTGATTCTTTTACGGATTTAGGTTAGGAAGATGTTTAAAATCAGATATTTTCTTATCAGACATATAATTAATAAATGCCTTATCCATATTTTCCACAAAATCAGACATAATACATTCTTCACACACCCCGTCACCTTCGCTGAATAAACATCTGTGGCATTTGAATTTGCCTTCAAATATTTCATACACCTCCAGCAGTGACATGTTTTTGTATTCATTTTTGATGGAGAACCCGCCTTTTGGACCTTTCTCAGATACTAATATTCCTTCTCGAACCAGTCGTTGTAGTACTTTTGATAAGTGGTTATCGGAAATTCCAAATTTGGTTGATATTTCTCTAACTGTCACAGGCTTGTCTGAGTTGTTGATATATACAACTGAATGCAATGCGATAGCAGTTCCTTCGGACAGTTTAAGCATCTGTTCCCCTTGTCAGTATACTGGTACTATAATGCCATTTTTAAAATCCGTCAACCCATGTAAATGTAAAATATTCTTAATAAATACCTCAAATTCTGATATATCGGAAAATATTTATGTTTACACTTAGAAACAATTGTT
The DNA here is from genome assembly GCA_902783125.1 of uncultured bacterium. Classification (GTDB taxonomy): domain Bacteria; phylum Cyanobacteriota; class Vampirovibrionia; order Gastranaerophilales; family Gastranaerophilaceae; genus UBA2883. The sequence continues at coordinate 12,349 of CACZPS010000071.1, forward strand.
TCATTGTTTAATATTCATATTCAATTGATTTTTATAATCGGATGCCAACACTTCCGACGAGTCGTGTTTCAGGGGTAAATATTTATCGGATTTAATAACTAAAAACCCATCCTTAAATTTCTTTTTTTTTACTATTTAATTTTATCTAATCGTGCCTCTGTTCGGGGCTTGTCTTTGATTATTGGCAGTTCACAATCAATCATTTCGCTTTTCTTTTGTTTTCACAAAAGAATTACTTCATTTGATTGTTCACAAGAACGTGACTAGCCGCACTTCGTGCGTCGTCGCACTTGTTGATAAAATACGCCCCTCACATTAAACGGCAACATTCACACTCCCGTCGGAAGCCAACACTTCCGACGAGTCGTGTTTCATCTCTCGCACACTTTGTGTGCTCGTGCCTCTGTTCGGGGCTAAAAAAAACCACTCATTTTATGAGTGGATTGTTTTCTGCATCCTAATGGTCTTTAGTGTTTATTATATCTATTTTAGGAGTTAATTTTAAATTCGCGTTTAAATATTATTTAGTGTTTGTTGTACACTTAAAGAGTACATTATTATTATTGCACATTAAAAAAATATGTCAACAAAATTTTTGCCAATAAATTCAAAACCCTTAAAACGCACTGATATCTTTGTTTTTTAACTTTACAAAAATTAATATTCTTGTCGTAATTTTTTATCATTTAGTGTATATTCGACAATAAATAGCATGTTTCTTTTTTTTATACTCTTTTCTTGGTAATATGTATTAAGAAATAGGAGATATGAAATGATTAAGTCAATAATTTTAGCGGCAGGCAAAGGTACTAGAATGAAATCTGATACCCCAAAAGTGCTTCATCAGATATATTCAAGAACTTTATTAGAATATGTTATAGATGCAGTTAATGAAACAGGGTTAGCTGATGAGAATTATATAATCGTCGGGCATCAAGCCGAACGGGTAGAGGAATTTGTAAAAAATAAATACTCCAATGCAAAAACTGTTCTGCAAAGCCCTCAATTGGGGACAGGTCACGCTGTTAGTATGGTTTGCCCATATTTAAACGATTTTGACGGTGAAATAATTATTCTTTGCGGAGACACTCCACTTATAACATCAGACACCCTGAAAACATTTGTTGAAGCACACAGAAAAATGGGTTCTGATATTACTGTAATGAGTGCAATTTTTGATAATCCGACTAATTACGGAAGGATAATACGAAATTCTGATGGTTCATTAAATTCTATTGTCGAAGAAAAAGATGCTACTCCTGTACAAAAAGCGGTACAAGAAATTAATGCGGGAATATATTGTTTGAATTGGCAAAAGATTAAAAATGCCTTTTCTCAATTAAAAACAAATAATGCACAAGGTGAATATTACCTTACGGATATTGTTGAATGGGGAAATAATAATAATCTCAAAGTCAATGCTCATATATTGGAAAGAAATGAAGAAATTTATGGAATAAATTCCAAATCAAATCTTGCTCAGGCAACAAAAATGCTTACCCAAAGGACGCTTGATAAATATATGACAAACGGAATATCTATTGTTGATCCTAATTCTACTTGGATTGACCCTTTAACGGAAATTGGCAAAGATACAATTATTTACCCGTCAACATACATAGAAGGAGTCAATAAAATTGGTAATAATTGTAAAATTGGACCGTTTGCGCATCTCAGAGGGGATGTTGTAATAGAAGATAATGTAAAAATCGGAAATTATGTTGAGGTTAAAAAATCTCATATAAAATCTAATACCAATGCTTGCCATTTAACTTATATTGGCGATAGCGAAATAGGTTCTGATGTAAACATTGGAGCAGGAACAATTACTGCTAATTATGACCCTTTAAGCAAAGTGAAAAGTAAAACTATTATTGAAGATAACGTTAAAATAGGCTCAAATTCCGTTCTTGTTGCTCCTGTTACAATAGAAGAAGGGGCTAACGTAGGGGCATTGAGTGTTATAACAAAAAATATATCAAAATGGTCACTCGCCATTACTAGAGCACCATTAAAAGTTCTTGATGGCTGGGTTAGCAAACGGTTAAAAAAATAGCGGAAAGCAAAGTGGAACAAAATAAACAAAGAACATTAGCTAATTACAAAGATAAAATCCACAGTTGTTCAAAATGTGGACTTTGTCAGGCTGTTTGTCCTGTCTTTCAGGTAACCGGAAACGAATGTACCGTATCCAGAGGGCAGTTTATAATGCTTGATGGAATTGTTCGTGGAAAATTAAAATTAAATAAAAACATAAATAAATATTTGGATTTGTGTCTTAAATGTAACAAATGCTCCGAATTTTGCCCTTCTGATATTGACGTGGTTGATATTTTGCTGTGTGCTAAATATGAGTATTTTAAAAAATCGCTTGAAGGTAAAATATATGGATTTCTTGAATCGAAATTTATATTTAATACTATTTTAAATATCCCGAAATTTTTAACAAGACCTTTAAACAACTATAAATCAAAGAAATTTGATACAAAAGCTGTTTATTTTGGGGGTTGTATATCCAATTTTACCCCTAATTTAAATAAATATGTAATCAAGTTGTTAAACAGTATTAAAATCGAAGTTGTGCCTGCTAATCTTAATTGCTGCGGAATGCCGTTCTTAACTACAGGGAATCTTGATAGATTCATTGAAAATATGCAGGAAAACATTAAAAAATTACCCGATGATATCGATTACATAATTACAGACTGCGCCAGTTGTGAATGGATCTGGGGTAAATATAAAAAATATGCTGATGCACCCGAGTTAAAAGAAAAATTGGATAGAATAAAAATAAAAAATATATATGAATTAATCAGCGAAAATAATCTTCAATTCGAATCAAAAAACAGATACAAACTAACATATCATAAACCTTGTCACGAACATTGTTCTGACTCAATTGAAATCATAATTAAAAATATTAAAAATACAGAATATATTGAACTTGACGGGAAAAATGAATGTTGCGGGTTTGGGGCATTTGAGCATCCGCAAACATTAAAAACGATTTTGCCGGTTCTAAAATCAAAAAAAATGAAGATAAAATCAACCAAAGCTGATTTTGTACTGACAACATGTGTCGGTTGTCTTGTGAATCTTAATTTTTTACTGGTTGTTGCTCAACAGAAAGCAAAAAGATTATTATCATTTTTAAAAGATAGTTGTATTATTAACAAAACATTATAATAAATAATTATAATCCCAATTTTTCTGACTTTTTCAAATTTTCAATATATAAATTTGAAGCCTTAAATAGTGATGCTTCCGCCCAAGTAAGAGGATTATGAGCCCCTGGGACAAATTTTACTTTTCCGCTCTTTGTTGTGACCGCTTCATACGCTTCAGGAACTTTGTAACTCGGACAAGAATAGAAATTAGATTTTGTCATTCCTTTCGGTGTTATCCTTGCATAACTTCGGTTGATATGCTCGGTTTCACTTTTTAGGGCAATATTTAATAATTTTTTATCTTTCTGATTACAGTATCCTTTTTGTTCAATATTTTCCAGTAACTGTTTTGCAACAGCACCGTACCCGCTTGATATTTCAGATACTAAAAACCATTCTGCCTCGTTTTTATGTTTATTATCTGTCCACTGATTTTTTAATGTATGATAATCAAGGTTCAAATATTTATCGCCAATATATCTTATTGCACCGTTATCCCGCACTAAATTCTTTTCAAGTTTTTTTAGTAAAAATAGCTTTTTTGCGCTATCTCTATAGATATCATTTGAATCTATTTTTTCTGTTTGTGGCACAAACGCTAATGCTGAATCATAGTACCTTATATAATCTTGTGTTATTTTATCGGAAGCATTGTGTGGCGGTTTTGATAGTGTTTCAATGTCCGGCATGCCGGATATTCTTTGTTCTCCATCTTTTAAAAGACTATCTAATGAAGATTTATCATTAAAAACATCTCCGTGTTTAGAATTTAAAATTCGTTTTCTTAACATTAAAAGTTCTTTATTTTCAGTTGGTTTATATATTAGATTCATAACCATTCGTAACCCTTGGTTACAAATAGATGTATCACTGGTTAAAGATCCCGCAAATGTGTGTTCTTCCCAAGCTCCGCAAGAACGTGCCGTAGGATAATGAATAGACTTTAGGTATTTTGTACAATTTGCAACAGAATCAACAACTGTTTGAGGAATTTCAATTGAGGTTTTGTAACCGTATTTACCTTTTTCAAGTCCGGTTTTTATAATATCGGATGATTGTTGTAAATAATTCCCGACAGATTCAAGTCTTGTCTTAGGAAACCAATGGTGCGGCTTGAGAGTTTTGGGGTCAAAACAATGCCCGACGCCTTTCTGTCCCTGCCAAACATGAACACCACTTTTCTTATATTTTGATGGAGTTTCTATTATTTCATCAAAAACCTCTTTTTGACCTTCGTATAAATCAGCCATTTTATTTAAAACTTTTGTACAATCCTCAGGGTGCTGCGATTTAATCAGTTCCATATTATTACAAGTATCAGTAATCCAAATCATATCTGACATTAGTATGTTTTCTTTTCGATGTATAAGTGAAGTTTTTACAAATCCTGTTTTATCCTCCATTATATAATCAAAAGTACCTTTTTGCTTTGCAAAATCAAAAAGTGATTTGAATTCATTACTTGTATAACTTGATTTTAGTCGCTTTGATATTTCTTCATTGTGTATTGGAATTTTATAGGAGCCAAAATCTTTTATCTTCGGGCAATACTGCGCAAAATGTTGATACGCAATATGCGGTTTGATATGTTTTGCCATTTTAGCGCCATTCGGGAACCTACCCTTAAATTGTGGTTGAGATTTTTTGTATGTTTGATTAGTGAAAGTGTTTTGAATATTCAATATTCGCATTATTTTTTCCTTGATTGAATATGTAATATAATAAATGCTCGTAAAAAATAAAGTTGCTATTGCTTGCGCTGTGTAATATCTTGATTTCCGGCATGGGTTTATCCCCTAAATGTACTATTTTTTAAGCAATATAAACTTATGTAAACTTGAAAAGTGTTATAAATACTGGGTTTTAGTTTATTATGCCAAAAAATTAAAAAATATTGCAAATATATTTGTATCCCCTATAATAAAGGTGTAGTAAATAAGAAAGGAGTTTTGTGATGAACAAAGAAGAATTAGTACAAGAAATTTCTAAAAAAGCAAAAGTTACTCAAAAAGATGCTGGTGAAGTTTTAAACGCATTAGTTGAAACAATCCAAAAAACAGTAGCTAAAGGTAAAAAAGTTACATTAGTTGGTTTTGGTACTTGGGAAGCTAGAAAAAGAGCTGCAAGAACTGGTAGAAACCCACAAACTGGTAAGGAAATCAAAATCCCTGCTAAGACAGTTCCTGTATTCTCAGCTGGTAAGAAATTCAAAACAACTGTTAACGGTAAGTAGTTTATAGATTTCTTGTAATGGAGATATAAAAATGCCGGTGTCATATTGATATCGGCATTTAATAATTTATTTGAAATATTTGAAATATTTGAAATAGGGAACTATATGCAATCTAATATTAAATTGAGATAAAACGGTGTTATTCAGAGGTTTATAATAGAAGAATTACAAACTCATGAAATATTTAGTCAAAGACATAGTATGACTGTATTTAAACATTATTTTGTGAAGCATTGTGTATAAATCTTCAAAAATACCGCTTGACTTTAAAGTATAAGCATGTAAGATGGATATACGAACGGAAGTAAATAGATTTTGCAACCGAGAGTGAAAATTAAAAATAAGCGGGGGTAATTCAGTGGTAGAATGCCTCCTTGCCAAGGAGGATGTCGCGAGTTCGAGCCTCGTCTCCCGCTAATAAAATACCGATAGG
>CACZPS010000072.1 GCA_902783125.1 uncultured bacterium
TCTTGGATTTTTTGCGTTAAACGAGTCTACGGATTTTCTTTTCGCAAACAGAGTTTGCTCCAAAGAAAAGTCCTCCGCTCTCTGCAAAAAATCCGCTCGAACTATGAATTGCTCTGCAATTGGGAGTTCTCATACCTAATCCTTACAAAATAAAATACAGAACAACAAAAGTCGTTCTGTATTTTATGGTGGAGGTTAGGAGATTCGAACTCCTGACCCCCTGCGTGCAAAGCAGGTGCTCTACCAGCTGAGCTAAACCCCCACGAGGTCAACACATACATTATAAAATGCTGATTTTTTTTTGTAAAGTGGTAATTTTTATATGTAATTTTCTATATTTAATTTTAGTAAAATGGTGTCATTCTGAGGCTTTCAGCCGAAGAATCTCAAACTCATGAAATATTTCGCATAAATACTCAATATGACTACATTTAAACATTACCTTGTGTAATATTGTATATAAATGCCTTAATTTTTTACATCTATATATGCGTTTTCACAGAAATTTCTCAAAATAATAATTTTCCAAATACACTTAGATACAAATTTATTTATATCCTCTATTAAGTTCCAAATCATACTTTACTATTGTTTCTTCCGACATTTCTCTATTGTTCCATTCTGTTTGAATATCACAAATATTTTCATCCTCTTTTGTTATCTTATGCACGTAAATATTTTCTTCATCTGTATTATATGTGGTACAATCCAAAACGTCACCCAGAAAGCTCTCTTTATTAAATCTTATATTTAGGGCTTTTAAAACATGTGACTGCTTAAACTCTTTACTTGCCGTTGCTTCGGCTATATTTAGATAACTCTTATTATTAACATGATCGTTAAAATCTATATCTGAAAAATTATTTTTATGTTTTATTTCGCTAACAAGCTGAACGGTATCTTTTAATTTAAATTTCTTATGTTCACCAATAGCTAATTCTTCACATATCTCAAATCTGTCTGTAACAATATCCGTTCTGACAGGTCGCTTGGTCTTGTCATCGAGCAAAAACCAACAACTATTGCCTTTTGCGAATACTTTATCCTTATAACACAACTCATAATCAGCATAAATCTTCAACTTTGTTATCTCTGATATCCATATATTTACCCCAAATTCCTCTGACCAAAACGGCATTTTATCTACAAATTCGATATTAAATTCTCCGACAACCCATATCAAATTTTCTTTGAACAAATCATACGCCGCAACCCGTTTTGCTCCGCAATATCTGGCAAATGTGTCCTGAATATACATTATCGCCGAAATCGGTTTTAGTCTGTATTCGGTCAAATCCATATTATCCAATATAATATTGTATTTATGTGAATATTTAGTCATGTAATTTCTCCCTTAATAAATACTACCATAAATGCGTGATTGCTGTTTTAAGACAGATTTTTTTTATCTAATTATAAGCATGGGATATTTTCTCTCATCAGTTAGTTTTATTTTTTATAATTGTTTGGATTAACATCAATTATCGCAACATTTTCAATATGTGTGGTGTGACAGAACATGTCAAAGGGTTTGAGCCGCTCTATTTTTGCGCCTTTTGATGTCAGATATTTTAAATCACGAGATAAAGTTGACGGGTTGCAGCTAACGTAAATTATTTTTGATTTTGTTATATTTAGTGCGTATTCAAGACTTTTTTCCGAACAGCCTTTTCTTGGCGGGTCAAGAATAGTTACATCAAACTTTTCACTGACAGTATCAAAGAATTTTTCGCTATCTTCACAAAAGAATTTTATATTGGTTATACCGTTCTTTTTTGCAGTGGTTTTTGCCATTTCAACAGAATGTGGATTTTCTTCTACAGATGTTACTTCTTTTGCAACATTTGCCATAACAAGTCCAAAGGCTGAAATCCCTGCATAAGCGTCAAGAATGGTTGGTTTAACAAAATTATCATTAATATATTCTTTTACAAATCTGAAAATATTTTCGGCACTTTTAGGGTTAACCTGAAAAAAAGTGTTTGCCCCAATTTCAAAAGTTACTCCGCATAAATCTTCTTCTATATGGTCTTTGCCAAAAAGAATTTTTGTTTGGTCAGATAGTATAAGATTTGTTTTTTTATTGTTAAGGTTTACTCCGACTCCTGTTATTTTATCAAATCTGTCGATTAGTTTTTGGGCAAAATCTTTTATTCGTTCAGGGATTTTGTCAGAATTTATCACAAGAACAACAAGATTACCACCTGTTTTAGCTGATGAGCGGATAACAACGTGTCTTAAAAGTCCTTGATGTTTCTTTTCGTCATAGCCTTCGATTTTATAAATTGGAGCTGTTTCTCTGATGTAATCTATTATTTCATCACAGATAGCGGGCTGAATCGGGCAGTATTTTATGTTCACAATATCGTGGGATTTTGGTTTAAAATATCCCGCTAAAATCCGTTTTGATACTTGTGTTTGTCTTATCGGGTATTGGATTTTGTGTCTGAATTCTTTTATTTGAGGACTTGGTTCAACAGGTTCTATCTCTATATCAAACTCGCGCATTGAATCTTTTACTATTTCACGTTTACATTCTAACTGATAATTATAATCAATATATTGTATCTGACACGCTCCGCAGACATTTTGCATAGGGCAAAAAGGTTTTACTCTGTGCGGGGATTTTTCTATTATTTCAACGAGCTCTCCAATCCAATAACTTTTGTTTTGTTTAACGATTTTAGCTCTAATTATATCTTGAGGGCATGTTTTGTCTATAAACACAACAACCCCGTCGTGATGTGATATTCCACGACCGTCTGAGGCAAGTTTTTCTATCGTTAAATCAAGTTCCATAGTTTAAGTTTCTTTGTAAAATTATTTATTAGTCAGGTTGAAGAAGTAAAGTAATTGTTTATTATTAAATTTCCGCTTTCAGCCAACTTCAGAATCTTTTTATATATTTACCCCTACCAGTTAATCATGCCGTTGTAATCAAGAAAAGCATAAACAACAATAGCTGCGATAACTAATAGAAATCCAAACCATAAGAAACTGATTACAGTTTCACTGAACGCAGAGAAAAAACTTTGTTCTTCTTTTTTTGGTTTTCTGTATACAGGGTCAAGCCATTCCCCGCAGTTCATACATTTTTTTGCGTCATCCGGAATTTCACTTTTACAATATGGGCAAAGCATTATTTTTTCTCCTATGTTTTCGTTATTATCAAGATACCATACATTTATTATCATTGTAAAGAGATATAATTTGTGATTTAATAAAACTATGATGAGAGAATTTAAATTAGGAAACGGTATAAAGTCCGTATATAAAAAAAACAATGAAACACCGAGAATGGCACTTACGATGAGCTGTTCTATCAATAATGAAGAAAAATATGCAGGTACATATTCCCTGATGACAAGATTACTTCTTCAGGGTACTGAAAAATATAACAATGAAGAACTTGCAAAAATTTTAGATGAAAACGGCATAGAACTGATTGCCGATATGAAACAAGATTATCTGAGATTCAGATTACTTTGTCTAAATGAAGATTTTCCGAAAGCGGTTGAATTACTGGCTGATATAGTTAAAAA
>CACZPS010000073.1 GCA_902783125.1 uncultured bacterium
AGAAATTCTTAGTCACTTAGTCACGGTTCACTTAGTCACTGTAAATTATAGTTTAGCGAGCTTCGCTCGCTAAACTATAATTTACCCCATCACTAAGTCGAGTTCTTTTAGCATTTTTTTATCTTCTGATGCAACAGAACCTGCGGTTGTCAAATAATTCCCGACAAGAACCGAATTTATACCCGCAATAATACCCAATTTTTGATTAAATTGACTTAATCTTGTTGTTCGTCCGCCTGCGTATCTTAACAACGCTTTTGGAAGTGCAAGTCTAAAGATACAAATCGTTTTTAAGATTTCTTCTTCGTCAATTTTATTTTCATAATCTTCTAACGGTGTTCCTTTAATCGGATTTAAGAAGTTAATAGGAACAGTTTTTGGGTTAAGTTCTCTGAGTGACAGTGCCATATCGACCCTGTCTTCTCTTGTTTCACCCATTCCGATAATAACCCCGCAACACGCTTCCATACCATATTTTTGAATAGTCTTAACCGTATCAACTCTGTCCTGAAAATTATGGGTTGTACAAATTTCTTTGTGATAGTTTTCAGAAGTATTAATATTGTGGTTATATCTTTCCACACCTGCTTCTTTTATCTGCTTAATTTGCTCCTCTGAAAGCAAACCAAGTGAAGCACAACAATGGATTCCGTCTATTGATGCAACTTCTTTAATCATTTCTAAAATCTTATCAAAATCTTTGTCTGTCGGCACTCTGCCTGATGTAACAATACAAAAACGTGTTGCACCGTTTTCCTTTGCGCTGAGTGCAGCTTTTTTAACTGTTTCAACACTTAATAGTGGGTGACACTCAATTTCCGCATGGTTATGAGAGCTTTGTGCACAATATTTGCAATTCTCTCCGCAGGCACCTGTTTTTGCACTTATAATACTGCAAGCCTCTACTGTATTGTCAAAATTTTCTTCCGTTACTTTATGTGAAAGTTCAATAAGTTCTTCTAACGGTTTTTCGTATAAATCTAATAGTTGTTGTTTTGTATAAGTTTCCATATCACTATCCCTTTTCTATCTATATTCCGAATACTAATATCCTAACACAAACAGAAAATCAACACATAAAAAAATTAAGAATCAAAAGATACATAAACCATTATCTTTTACTATTCAACCCTTCTATTTATCCCTTAACCCTTTACACGGGAGAACACTTCCGTATCAATATCATCAAAAGTATTATCAAAGAAATATGCTGAGCTTGCGACCATAGAGGCATTATCCGTACAATATTTCATAACAGGAGCATTAACTCTGTAACCTTCTTTTTCCAGTTCAAAAACCTTTCTTCTGATTTCAGAGTTAGCCGCAACTCCGCCGGCGATAACTACCTGTTTATAACCCTTAACAACAAGTGCATGTTTCACTTTTTTAATAAGAGTTTCTGATACACATTCCTGAAAACTTGCGCAAATATCCTTGAGCGGCAATTCTTTACCGTCGAATGATTTAACAAGCCTTGATGCTGCTGTTTTTAATCCGCTAAAACTAAAATCAAACTCCCCTACTTTAGCTTCAGGAAGTTTAAATGCGTGAGGATTGCCCTCTTGAGCTAACTTATCCAGTCTTGGACCCCCCGGATACGGAAGTCCGATTAATCTTGCTACTTTGTCATAAGCCTCACCTACAGCATCATCTATAGTTTCGCCAATAATTTCTAAATCAGAATATGATTTAACATCAATAATCTGGGTGTGTCCTCCGCTGACTAATAGTGCTATAAACGGAGGTTTTAAATCCGTATCAATAAAATTGGCACTGACGTGAGCGTTAAGATGGTTAACCCCAATAAAAGGTTTATCGTGAACAAGCGCTAAAGTTTTAGCGGCATTAAGACCGACAAGCAGACACCCGACAAGCCCCGGTCCCACCGTTCCCGCAAAGGCATCAATATCATCAGGAGTAAGATTTGCTTCTTTGAAAGTCTTATCTATAACCACATTTATAGCCTCTAGATGCTCTCTTGCAGCGATTTCAGGTATAACTCCGCCATATTGTTCGTGAGTTTTTATCTGAGATGCAACAACATTTGATATAACTTTTCTTCCGCCCTGAACTATCGCACAAGCTGTTTCATCACAACTGGATTCAATTGCCATAACATAGCTGTCTTTATCTAAAGTGACAGGTGTATCGCTAAATAATGTGTTTTTTGTTTTGTTCATGATTTAATTATATAACAAAAGTGAATAGTGAATAGTGAATAGTGAATAGAAAACTTAACTATTCATTTTATGAGGTAATAATGGAACATAAAG
>CACZPS010000074.1 GCA_902783125.1 uncultured bacterium
CTAAATGAACCTAAAGTCTTAACGACTTAACGTCCTAACGACCATAGTTTAGCGATGAACTTCGTTCATCGCTAAACTATAATTTACCCTCAAACCATGTCATAACCTAGTTTTTGACATGTTAAGACATGTTACAAACATGTAAGCAAAAAGTCAATTTTTAAAAAGTTATATACTTTATATATACAAAAGAAATAATGCGAGGATAAAATTATGACTCCACCAAAAATTAACAATGACCCATGGAACTTTCACGGAACACCGGGAGGTAGCTATACCGGTCCGACTTGCGGGCCAAGACATCAGCATATTTTAGATGATCCTGTTATTTTTAATTACCGTGGACCAAATGTAACTTTTAATATTGGTACGGCTAATCAATTTAGCAGTAAAGGTAATTTTTGGACCGGATTATGGAATGGCTTGACCGGATATAATAATTTTGGTCAGAAAACCGGATTTGGGATTTTTGACCTTGGATTTGCATTCCTTGCAAAAGGGCTCTTTGGCGGAAACAAGGGCGCTGGTCTTTATAATACAAGCAGTTTTTGGAAAACCCCAAGTTTATATTCAGGCACTCCGGGGTTTGATACCTTTGACAAAGCTCATACTTATGTTCAGCCGGGGACAGCAGCATATACTCCTGCAGCTAAGGAAACAACACCTACAGAGGAGCCAAAGGAATTAACAGCAAATGAATACAAAAAATTAAAAGATAAAGACGAAGGTGACTTAACAGCAACTGAGAAAAAACAAATTGACGCTTATGAAAAAGAAAATAAACTTGGTAAATATAAGCCAAAAACGGAACCAACCCAAGTTGCAGGCGACGTCGGGAATGGTAAAGGAACAGTAAAAACAGGTGGCATAAGCAGTGCTGATTTATTAGCGGCATTAAAGAAAGAAGGGGCAGAAGCCATTGGTACTCATGTAAATTTTGCAGGTATTAGAGGTACTGTAACGCTTGGTAATGAAACTGCTAAATATAACGATAAGGTTTCAGAGGGAGGCTATCCTACAATATTTACAGTTACGGACACTACAACTAATGGAGATGGCAACAAATATGTATTCCAATTTGTTGGGGTAAATAATAACGGAAAACCTATGTATAAAGTATTAGATGAAAAGACGGATAATGACGCAAATGATAAGAATGTTTCAGGCGGTAAAGTATTAGGTCACTCAATAGTAGATGAAACAAAAGGTCAACATTACGATTTCCATAATCAAAACATCTTCACAATAGATAGTATTACAAATGGAACTATTAATATGTCTACAACTGGAGATGAGCCAACTTCAAGAGTCATAAAATAAAACCTATAGCTTCGGCATAAGTCGGACTCCGACAAGATAATCGTCATTTTCCGATAATTACTTATCCATGTTACAATTGAGCTATGGAAAAGAAAGTAAACTCGAAGGATTTATTTAAGTTCGATAAGAATTTAAACAAAACAGTAATCGGAACGGATGAGGCAGGCAGAGGCCCCGGAGCGGGCGGGGTTTTTGCAAGTGCGGTTTATTTTGAAAAAATAACCCCAAAACTAACGGAAGAACTTTCTATTCTTAACGATTCAAAGCAGCTTTCGCCTAAAAAAAGGGAATATTTATACGATTATATCAAAAATGAATCTATAAATCAGACTATATGTATAGAAGTTGATGAGATTGAAAGCACTAATATATTAGCGTGCTCATTAAAGGCAATGAAACTTGCATGTGAAGATGTTATCTCAAACATAAAAACCGAGGATATTTTGGTAATTGTTGACGGTAACAGGTTAATCAGGAACTTTGCATATCCTCAGCAGTATATAATAAAAGGGGACGGAAAGTCGGCATCTATTGCGGGGGCAAGTATTCTGGCAAAAGTCACAAGGGACAGATATATGCTTGAACTGGATAAAGAATATCCTCAATATGGTTGGAAAACTAATGCGGGATATCTTACGAAATCTCATTTAGATGCAATTGACAAATATGGATTGACAAAATATCACAGAAAGTCGTTCCTGAAAAAACATTTTGAAAAACAGTTAACACTTTTTTAGGGTTCAATAAATATAAATTTTCTCACACGAATATATGTACTTGACTCTAAAAAATATAAATAATAAAATTAGATTATGGCATTAGCATATTTAAGTTTAGGGTCTAATTTGGGTGACAGAGTCGGGTTTATACAACAGGCGACAAGTCTTTTGGCTGGTGATGAAAAAATAAAACTTGTCAGTACATCATCGTTTTATGAAACAGAACCCGTTGATTTTAAAACAGACAATTGGTTCGTTAATGCTGCAATAATTATCTCAACGACATATTATCCCGAAGAACTTTTAAATGTATGTTTACGAGTTGAATCTCAGCTTGGCAGAAAACGTAATGATGAATCAGGATATAATGACAGAACTATTGATATTGATATTATGTTTTATGACAATAGGATTATTGACGAGCACGAAAATGGAATAGAATTGACCATTCCTCATCCGAGAATGCATGAAAGAGCTTTTATGCTTGTTCCTATGCTGGAAATAGCCCCGTCATATATTCACCCTATATTTAACAAAACCGTATCTGATTTGTATGACGAAATAGAAAGCCCCGAGGACGTTGTACTGTATGGCACAAGATTTATATAATATCGGAATAATCGGCGGAGGTCCTGCCGGTTGTTGTTGTGCGTATTTTTTGTTAAAAAATGGAATTACTCCAACTATTATAGATTATTTACCTCTTATGAAAACTATTCTTCCGACAGGCGGGGGTAAATGTAATTTGGCACATGCAGAGTATGACTTTCGAGAGCTTGTTAAAAACTATCCGAGAGGGGAAAAATTTTTGTATTCAATCTTCTCAAAATTTTCGACTGCTGAAACTTTGGATTTATTTAAAGAATTAGGAATCAAAACTTATACAAGAGAGGATAACAGAATATTTCCGATTTCAAATAGTTCTAAAGAAGTACAGGAAAAATTCTCAATCGCACTAAAAAAATGCAGGGTTATAAAAGAAAAAGCATTGAGAATAGAACAAACGGAAAACAGATTTAAAGTCATTACGGATATGGGTTCATATAATTTTGATAAACTGGTTTTTTCAACAGGCGGTAAATCAGATTATGAAATGATTAAACGAATTGGGGTAAATATTATTGAACCAAGACCGTCTTTAACAGGGTTAGTTACACAAGAAAAACTCTCTGAACTAATGGGGATAACTGTCAAAAATGTTTATAACTACGAAACCGGATTAACTGATGATATTTTATTTACTCATTTTGGGATTTCTGGGCCTTTGGTATATAAAATATCTTCTTTAAAATCAAGAGAGTCTTTACCATATATCTTGAATTTTGATTTATTGCCCAATTTGGAAGATTTACAAACAATATTAAACTCTAATCCGCATAAATTCATCAAAAATATTTTATCCGAATATTTACCGCTTAGTTTGTGTGAGTTTTTACTAAAATCAACAAACATAAATCCCGATGAAAAATGCCACAGAATAAACGGAAAACAAAGAGATTTAATTTTAAAGCAAATCCATAACTTCTCCCTCACAATAAAATCAACCCAAAAAGACGGAGAAACAGTAACTTCAGGCGGGGTTGCACTCGACAAAATTAATCCTAAAACAATGGAATCAAAAGAAGTTAAAGGGTTATATTTTTGCGGAGAAATCATAAATGTTGACGGATTCTGCGGAGGATTTAATCTTCAAA
Source organism: uncultured bacterium (assembly GCA_902783125.1). Classification (GTDB taxonomy): domain Bacteria; phylum Cyanobacteriota; class Vampirovibrionia; order Gastranaerophilales; family Gastranaerophilaceae; genus UBA2883. The sequence continues at coordinate 3,734 of CACZPS010000074.1, forward strand.
ACTGCTGGTCAACCGGATATGTTTGTGCCCAAGGGGTAAAGGGGTAAAGAGGTAAAGGGGTAAAGGGGTAAATGTATAAAATTAAATTGCTCTACGCATTAAACCGTTTGATTAAAAACGGATAAATACAGGTTATAAACAAACCTATAATCATTAGTTGAACAAACATGCCCGCATAAGCCAAACATCCGCCGGCGGATTTAATAACAGGTATTGCGGAATGCAGCGCAAATACAACTAATATACCGATAACGGCTCTAATTATTTTATTTTTAAGACTACCGATTTGAGAATCAAACCCTATAAATCGTCTTTCTATAAGCCAGCCGATTACTGCCCCAAAGAAGAATCCCGAACGCGTTAATTCAAGATGTTTCATAGAACAAGGGTCGTATAATATTTTCCCGCATAAATAATCAATAGGATAGCTTTTAAACCACATATAACACATTGTTAAAGTAATTAAGAAAATCATACAAAATGCTAATACCAAATCACGATTTCCATTCTTAACATCATTATCGAGCCATTTGAATATGTTGTACATTCCCCATATTATGAAAACAGAGATAAAAAACGATACAACAACATCTTGCGGAGTGTGTACACCGAGGTAATTTCTTGAAATCATAACAGCTGGGATTATAAAGAAACATAAGTATCTAAGCCATTTTTTATTCCAATAAGCAACAGCAAGAGAGCCCCATACAGATGTAACGCCTGCCGTATGCCCGCTAGGGAAAGAATAACCTGTTGCCGCAGGTATTGCTTGAGGGACAGGATGAACCCGACAATCTAACACCCAAGGTCTGTATATACAAGCCGTCACTTTTGCCATTATGTTGAACATAAAACTTGCAAGCCAAGTGAATATAACAAACTGACCTACACGTTTATTTATACACCAATATAATGTGCAGATGAGTATAATCGGAACAGTAATTTCTCCAAAAAGTGTTATATAAATAAAAAACTTATCTAATATATGATGTGATACATCTCTGAAATTCTGTAAATACAACAAATAATCTATCTGCCATTTTAACCAATTACCATAATCCATAATTTTACTCCTGTTTTATGGGATTAATTATAGCAAAAACATTTGAGTATATAATATTAAAAAAAAATGATATAATGACTCTATGAAAAAAGTATATTATTACAAAACCTCGATAGGAAAAATCGGGATTGCAGAAGAATGGGGTTTTATAACAAATATTTATTTTATGAATATGAAACAACCACTAAATGCAAAACAAATTGAAACTGACATATTAAAAGAGTGCTATGCTCAATTAATGGAATATTTCAAAGGTGAACGCAAAGAATTTGATTTACCGCTTAATCCAAAAGGTACGGATTTTCAACAACAGGTTTGGTCAGAGCTTTTAAATATCCCTTATGGTGAAATACGAACTTACCTTGATATCGCAAAAAATATTGGTGCAAAAAACTCTGTCCGTGCAGTAGGTAACGCTAACAATAGAAATCCTATACCAATAATTATTCCGTGTCACAGAGTAATAAATTCAGAAGGTAAAATATCAGGATATATAGGCGGAAAGGAAATACAGGAAAAACTCTTGAACCTTGAGGGGATATGTTTATGAATTATAAAAAAGGCATAAGCGTTATTATTCCTGTTTATAATGCGGGGAAATATATAAGAACATGTATAACATCTATAGTTTTGCAAACTTTTAAGGATTTAGAGGTTATTTTTGTAATAGATAAAAAAACTTCAGACAATTCAGAAAAGATTATTAAAGAAAATGTTTATCAATTAAATGATTACAAAATAATAAAGCCAACAGAATCATCTGGCGCAGGATATAATAGAAATATTGCCATAGAACAGGCAAAAAGAGAATATATAGGTTTTGTAGATGCGGATGATTTCATCTCAAAAGATTTTTATGAAAAACTCTACTCTTTTGCGCAGAATAATAACGCTGATGTTGCAATTGGCGGAATGATTATGCTTGATGAAAATAAAAAAATTATTGAAGCAAAAAATCAAAATAATGTTATTGCATCTAACATTTCAGAAATGTATTCAATGATGGAATATTCGACAGTTTGGGATAAAATTTACCGCACAGATATAATTAAGCAAAATAATGTAATCTTCTCAACAGGTGTTATGCATGAGGATAATACTTTTATGCTGAAGGCTTTATTGAATACAAAAAAAATGGTATCTGTACCAAATGTATTTTATTATTGGAACAGGAACAGTAACTCAATAACAATGATAGAGGATAATCAACAACAATGTATAGATGACGCTTTTATAGTTTTTAATCAGGTTTTGGATATATTGTCAAATGCAAATATCCCAACAGATTATAAAGACAAAATTGTCTGTCACAATATGATAAATTATGCCGGAGATGCTTTAAAAATAAAAAAATATTATATTGTCATTCTTAATAAATTAAAACTATTACTCGGAAAAGACAGAGCCTATGAAATATGTTATAAATTAGAACATAATCAGAAAATATAAACCTATCATTACAAATATCAACCAAATGAATTAATTTACATACTGGACACAGAACCATAATTATTATAGAATTTACTGGAGAGGGATTTTTATTATGGCAAAAAATAATGATACAATACCTATAGAAGTCAGCATACTCACTGCCGATCACGATATTAAAGGTACGGTTCACGTATCAAAATATACTAATACAAATCGTGAATTAACCGATTTGCTAAATGACAAAGAAAGAAGATTTTTAGCAGTAACTAATGCTGAAATATATTCAAGAAATTCAAAACAACCTCCAAGAAGATATAATTTTCTGGAAATCCACATGGATTATGTTTTGATGGTTCATCCGTCATCACAAGCGGTATTTAAAGAATCAGGCAGATCACAGGAGGATATTGCAAGATTCAGAGAACTAAGATTAAAACTTAACCAGACAAAACCATTCTAGGTGGGAATAGGGTAAAGGGGTAAAAATACGTGTAAATTCAAAATAAATATTACATTTACCCCCCGAGGAGATTTTTATGAAAAAAGCAATATTTATTGTAACAATATTATTTGTTGCTGTGATATCAACGGCGTGTATAAACAATATGGCAGTTCAAGAACTAAATAATGCGGCTAAAACATATATTGAAAAAGGCGATTATGAATCTGCTATAGATAGATTAGAATCCAGTCTTGAATTAGATAGAAATATATACGAAACACATTATAATCTTGGAGTTGCTTATATAAATGTAAAAAAATATGATAAGGCTATTGATGAATTAAATACCGCAATCAGACTTAACTCTAAATACGCAAATACATATTATACACTTGCAGTTGCACAAGAAAATCACGCAGATTCTTTTATGGACTCTGACGAATCGAACGTTAAAACTGATGAAGGCGGTAACCTTGAAGCAACAACTTCAATGAAAGATGCTTATAAAAATATTCCTCAGGAAACTAAAGAAAAAATGATACAAGAATATCTGTCATCAATCGAAAATTACAAAACTTATATAGAAATGATTAATTCTTCTCAAAAAACAGAAGAAGTAAATTCTCATATTGCTGATATGGAAAAAGTTCTTGTGAAACTGGGTTATACGGGACAAAGTTACTAATGTTTGCTCCGCCTGATGTATCATATATTAGTGTATTAGGGTTTCCTATATACTATTACGGTATAATTTTGGCTGCTGCTATTTATGTAGGGGTACTTATATCAAATAAAATTGCGATTAAATATTACTCTATGTATTGTGTAATACCTAATATTGCAACCTCGCTAATCCTATGGGGAATATTAGGCGCAAGGCTTTATTATTGCGTATTAAATTATGACTATTTTAGTCAGTACCCGCTTGAAATCTTTGCTCTGAGAGAAGGCGGGTTATCCATCCATGGGGCGTTGATTGCCGGAACATGCGTCATCTGTCACGAAGCAAAACGCAGAAAAATGAGTGTTTTAAAACTATTGGATATTTGTGCTATGGGCTTGCCGATAGCACAAGCAATCGGCAGATGGGGAAATTTCTTTAATTCGGAAGCCTTTGGCTTACCGACTGATTTACCGTGGAAAATGTATATTTCTAAGCCGCACAGACCTGATAAATACTTTAACAATAATTATTTTCACCCAACATTTTTATATGAATCCTTATTAAACCTTATAATATTTTTTATTCTTTATAAAATAATTCTGCCAAAATATAAAGACAACTATGGAATAATAACTGCAAGTTATTTGATTTTATATTCAACTGTAAGATTTTTTATTGAAATGCTTAGAGTTGATTGTGTAAAATATATTTGTGAAATTCCGTTTCCTCAAATTGTATCAGTTATTATAATAATGTTTTCATTTATATTTTTATACAAAAAATTACGGTATAGATAAGAGTGTCTAAAAAGTCAAAAAACAGATAAAAATACCCTTTGTCATCTTGAGATGCTCAAGCATGAGTTGCTTGGCAACTCATTTACGCAAGGCTTTAACCCGAAGTATCTTTTAATTAATGATTCTTCGGCACCAAGTGCCGAAGAATGACGTCAACAGATTTTAAAATATTTTGCCTTTTTAGACACCATCACCTTTATTTTATGTTGAATTTATTTAAGATATCAATTTCATTTTCCGAAAGCATAGAAAGATTAATTAGTTTTTTTTCATAACACATATTAGTAAAAGACTTTATGATTCCGTTTTCTAAATAGCAAGAATTCTCAAGCCTTACCCCAAATTCATTTTCGTTATATAACCCCGGTTCTATCGTGAAACACATATTGTTCTTTAACGGGGTTTTAGCAATTTCGTTTTTACTTAAATTTGGCGGAGCTTCATGGACACATATTCCAATTCCGTGACCAAGCCCATGCGAAAATACAAAACCGTCAATTTTATTTTCTTCCAAATACTGATGAATGAAATTGTCAATCTCATAACCGGTTGTTTCTTCGGTTACCTGATAATTAAACCCATTTAGAAACATTTTTAAAACTGTTGTATAAACTGTTTTGTAGAGTTCGGTCGGTTCGCCTTTTACAAAAACTCTGGTTATATCTGTTGCAAGTCCGCCCTCGTAATATGCTCCGCAATCTATAAGGATTAAATCTCCATCTTTTATTATTTCATCTTTAGATGATTTCATATAATGTGCCAACGCAGAATTTTTGTTTCTTGCAACAATGGATTTAAAACTTAACGACTTTGCTCCATATTTTTTAAAATTTCTTGTCAGCTCTATATCTATGTCATACTCAGATAAATTATTATTTTTGTATATAAAATCTCTTGTTTCATACAGAGCTTTGTCAGTCATTTCAAAACAATATTTTAAGTGATTAATTTCCTCTTTTGTTTTAACAGATTTCATTAGCTTGACAGGTGAAATTCTGTGGACGGGCGTTTTTACCATTGAATAATCGTATGCGTTTATTGTGTTTTTATCGATATAAATCGGTTCTGTTATTGTTTTAATAATAGTATCAAAATCTGATAAAGGTTTTACTTCAAAATCTTTTGAGGCTTCAATATTATAGTCGGTAAAAAGTATAGATTTATCTTTTATCTTTAAAAGTTTTCCGTCTATTTTAACAGCAAATTCTTGACTAAAATCTCTTAAATTTGTAAGGTATGTTATTTCTTCTGAATTTGTAAACAAGGCATATTCTTCAACTCTGTTTATTTTATCTGAAAAATCTGTGCCGGTTAAATTTTTATCAATAAAACTAATATTTCCTGAATGTTTAATTTGATTAAAATTGATTATATCCCTATCTAAAAGTTTGATTTCTGTATTAATTTCTTTAAGTAATGTTTTTAAATACTCATATCTTTTTTGTGAAACTTTTTCTGCCACGACTCCAAGAACTGAGTTTGGTTTTATATTTTCGCAAATTGCATCATCTTGTTTTTCCCCAAGAACAAGTTTATAAACAGTCACTTTTGTTTTATCAACTTCTAAGTCAGCCTGAGTATGGTATCTTCCGTCAACAAAAAGAAGAATTTTTCCGTCAGGACAAATCAAAGAATCACCCGTATCACCACTAAAACCGGTCAAAGAATAACAGGAATTTTCTTCAATTGGTGCATATTCAAGCAAAAAACGATTGGTAGTATTGACTAATAAATAATCGACACCAATATCTCTAAGGTTTAGCGAACACATAAACACTTACCTTTCATAAAACGCAATGATTATCATTGTGCATTTAAACCGACAGTAACAGATTATTCTTTAATATCTGTAAGTTTAATCAAATGCCAGCCGAATTGGGTTTGAACAGGCTCAGATACCTGCCCCACTTCAAGCGCAAATGCTGCATCTTCAAACGGTTTAACCATCATTCCTTTGCCAAAATACCTCAAATCTCCACCATCTCTTTTGGATGGGCAAAGTGAATGTTCTTGTGCTAATTCACTAAAATCTGAACCGTTATTAATTTGTTCTAATAATTCTTTAGCTTCTTCTTCTGTCTGAACCAAAATATGACTTGCTCTAATCTTCATAATAATACTCCTGTAATATAAATTGTTACAGATTTTATTATAACATAAAATTAGGTTTGAACATTATTTAAACTTATTATTCCGTATTTTAGAGCTTTATTTACAAGAGTAACCCTGCAATTAACATCAAATATTTCATATAAAGAACAAATATGTGCTTTTACCGTATGTTTTGTAATAAAAAGTCGTCTTGCAATATCCTCATTTTTCAATCCGTCTGCAATTAATTTTAATACTTCTAGCTGACGATTTGTCAGTTCAAATGATCCATCAACAAATGCTCCCATTTCGTTCCTGTCCTTTTATTATCCTTAATCCATCAAAACCTTATGTTTTTTAACAAAATCATATTAAAACAACTATGTACATAAATCTATTAGCCAAAGGTGTATAATTTTCTTATATTTAATTTTGAAATTCGTGGTAGAATAATCTATATAATAATTGAGGGAAAAATATGATTACATTAAATAAACAAGATATCAAACCGGTATTTTCAGCAGATGAAATAGATGCAAGAATAAAAGAGATGGCAGCTCTTTTAAATGATGAATATAAAAATGAAGAAGTATATATTATTTCTGTATTGAAAGGTGCAGTTATTTTTACTACTGATATTATCAAACATTTAACAATGCCGTTAAAACTTGAATTTATCAGGCTTTCCAGTTATGGTTCAGGAACTGTATCATCAGGAAAAGTAAACGCTGTGGATATTTCTTTGCCTGATTTAAACGGTAAGCACGTTATTATTTTGGAAGATATTATTGATACAGGACATACGGCTCAATTCTTAACTAATTTTATTAACCATAATTTTAAAGTAAAATCTTATAAATTCATAACCCTTTTAGATAAAAAAAGCAGGAGAGAAGTCAATATTAACCCTGATATGTACGGTTTCGATATTGATGATAAATTTTTAATAGGTTATGGTTTGGATTTTGACGGTTATTATAGAAATTTAGACTATATAGGATACCTTGAGGAATAATCTTTTGAAAGATTTAGAACTTATAAAAAGAGCATTAAATGTTGAGATTAAGAATAAATACATAAATATAAGAGGGAAAAAACAATATTTCTCTGATTTTATGAAATCTCATATAAAAAAGATAATGAAAGAATCTTTTCTTCCTGAACGTTGGAAGGTTATGCTTCAGTATTTCGGGTTATATTCAACTGCTTCCCTATCAGACAGAAAAAAATATATAGAATTCTTCATAAAAGTACTTAAATTAGAACTTGCACAACCAAAGCAAACCTTTAATGAAAATTCCGGCAAACCCGACCCTCATTCTGATGTAACATATATAAAAGGAGTCGGTCCCAAAATTGCATCAATCCTCAACAAACTTGGGATATTTACGGCAAGTGATTTATTATTCTATTTCCCGAGGAAACACATAGATTATTCCAAAAGAACACTAATAAAAAATCTGCAGGAAGGTCAGACAACAACTGTTTTTGGGTATATCAAATCTGTTGATACTTTTGTTACTTCTAAAGGGCTTGGTGTGATGAAAGTTAAAATAGCTGATGAAACGGGAAGTATTAACTTAAATTTCTTTTATGCAAAAAGTTCAAAATATATTCTTGAACGTTCAAAAAGACAATTCCCAAAAGGTGCGGGGATTGTTATTTCAGGTACTGTTAAGATAAATTCTTATGACGGAATGTATACACTGGACAATACTACCTATTCTATTATGTCAGAAGATTTTATGGAAAAAGGCAGTCTAAATATAGGAAGAATTGTCCCTATTTACTCCCTTAGCGAAAATCTGAATATAAAAACCTTACGGAAAGCCATTTATAACGCTATCGGTTTATACAAAGATACAATTCAAAATATTGTACCTGACTACTTAAGAGAAAAATACCATTTATTAGATAAAAGAGATGCGGTAGAACAAATCCATTTTCCTGACAGTATGGAAAATTTAGAAAAAGCAAGATTTTCACTAATTTTTGAAGAACTTTTTCTTGTCCAATTAAAATTAGCAAGAATAAGAGAAAAAAACAGGGTTGAGAATAAATCACTTCCGTTAAGCATAAAAAAAAGCGGACTTGTAATGAAGTTTATAAACAGTTTACCGTTTGAACTTACAGGCGCGCAAAAACGTGCGGTAAATGAAATTTTAAATGATATGCAGTCAACAGAACCTATGCAAAGACTTTTACAAGGTGATGTGGGAAGCGGAAAAACGGTTGTTGCCTGTATTATGTTATTAGCTGCGGTAGAAAATGGTTATCAGGCTGCAATTATGGCTCCGACAGAAATTCTGGCACAACAGCATTACAATAACCTTGTAAACTGGCTCACTCCAATGGGAGTTAGTGTAGGATTATTCCTTGGAAGTCTTAGAAAGAAACAAAGAACAGAATTTGAAACAGGGTTAAGAAACGGACAAATCAATATTGCCGTAGGTACTCATGCACTTATTCAGGAAAGTGTTGAATTTGATAACCTCGGAGCAGTTGTCATTGACGAACAACACAGATTTGGGGTAAATCAACGACTTATGCTCAGAAAAAAAGCCCAAAACCCTCAAATCCTTACGATGACAGCAACACCTATTCCAAGAACTTTGGCTATAACAATGAACGGCGATTTGGATTTAACTATTATTGATGAACTGCCAAAAGGAAGAAAACCGATAATAACAAAATTAAATCTTCCAAGAAAACAGATATATCAATTAATAAGAGATGAAATAAATTCAGGTCACCAAGCATATATTGTTTATCCTTTGATTGATGAAAGTGAAACACTTTCAGCTAAGGCAGCGACAAAAGAGGCCGAAAGATTGCAGAAAACTGTATTTAGTGATTTAAAAATCGGATTGCTTCACGGGAAATTAAAAAATTCAGAAAAAGATGAAGTAATGGAAAAATTTAAAAATAAAGAATACGATATTCTTGTTGCAACAACAGTTGTAGAAGTCGGAGTTGATGTTCCGAATGCAACCGTTATTGTAATAGAAAATTCCGAAAGGTTTGGATTATCACAGCTCCACCAGTTAAGAGGACGTGTCGGTCGTTGTGATTTGCAGTCATACTGTATATTAACGACTTCAACATCTTCTCAGGACGTTAAAAACAGATTATCTGTAATGACTGAAACAAACGACGGCTTTGTTATTGCTGAAAAAGATTTAGAATTAAGAGGTCCGGGAGAATTCTTAGGAGTAAGACAAAGCGGACTGCCTGATTTATTAATTTCAGACATTGTTCGTGATGCTAAAATCCTTGAAATAGCCAGAGCTTCTGCAATTGAATTTGTTCATAATCGTAATATAGAAGATTATCCGAATTTAAAAGACAGCACAAATTTAACCCTTGACGGTACATTACTTTTAGGAACTTAGCCACAACAAATAAAATATTTTTAAATTATAATTTAAAAATACTATTTAACCACAGGAATATTTTTTTAGGGGAATTACTCGACTAAAAGAAATATTTCATATCAACTTTATAAAATTCAGCGAGCTTGTATAAGGTTTTAATGTTTATTGGATATTTCCCGTTCTCAATGTTAGATAAATGGTCTCGTGACATATTGACTTCACTTGCCACTTCTTCTTGCGTGAGATGTCCATCCATCCTTAAACTTTTCAATCTTCTACCCAGTTCGTTTTGTACTTTTTGAATACCCATAACAATTATATTGTTAATCAAAAATTAAAAAATGTCAGTCGTACGCATTCAACAAATTCAATGGTGTTATTAGAGATTCAACAATAATGATATTTTAAACTTATTTAAATATAGTAAATTATAGTTTATCAGCCGAAGGCTGATAAAAGTGATTAAGTGACGAAGTGATTAAGTGATTAAGAAATCAGAAATTCTTAGTC
>CACZPS010000075.1 GCA_902783125.1 uncultured bacterium
AAGTGAGTGAATAAAGATTCCATTTCTGTAACTGTGATACCCATTGCTTTAAGAACGGTTGTAGCTAAGATTTTTCTGTTCTTATCTATCTTCATATAGATTAAATCGTTAGCATCTGTTTCAATCTTCAACCATGCCCCTCTGTTAGGAATCATTGTTGCGTTATATAAACGCTTACCGGTTGGAGAAACTTCTCTCTTGAAGTAAACCCCAGGAGAACGAACGATTTGTGAAACGATAACACGTTCTGCACCGTTAACGATGAATGTACCCTTGTCTGTCATTGTAGGGATATCACCGATATAAACTTCCTGTTCTTTGATTTCACCGCTATCACGGTTAACCAAACGAACCATTACACGAAGCTGTTTAGCATAAGTTGCGTCGTGGATACGAGCTTCTTCGATTGTATACTTTGCATTATCAAAAGTATAGTTAGGAAGAAAATGCAACTCTAAACGACCTGTGTAGTCTTTAACAGGTGAAAAAGCAAGTAATTCTTCTTTTAAACCTTCTTTTAAAAACCATTCAAAAGATTTCTTTTGAATATCAATCAAGTCAGGTAAATAATCCAATCGAGTGGCAGGAATGCCTGATGGAGTTACCCTTTTTGCGTATTTTGTTGTCGACATTAATTTACCTCGTCTATTTCTTAATCTGTGTACGTACTATTTAAATTAGGGCAAAAACCAAATAATATATTGGTTAATAATATAGACTGTTTCGCCGATTATACAAAGACTGATTTTTACAAGCAACCGCCCCTAAAAACATCCCTTTTTGACCGGCCTCTGGACGTATATTTTATTTGTTTTGCGCGCTTTACTCAAAATAAATTAATACTTCGAGCATGTTATCATATCGTAGCACTTCAATATATACAGTCAAGCAGAATAGATGTAAAATCTACAATTATTTTAATAAAAATTAATAATTGAGATAATGACTGTATAACTCTTTAATTTGTAATTATATAATACACTTTTTTTAAAAAAATGCAAGCAAAAAAGGGTAGTCGATTTTGCCTACCCTTTTTGTGATTATTTTTTTTGCGACTTATTTTTTATGTTTAAACAATCTGTCAATATTATACGTCAATTTGGCAAACACACTGGTTGAGCTGTCAAACGTACTATGGTTTACATCCAAACCTGCTCGTATACCGTCTTGCAAATCAGCATCTACGCTAACACCTATATTAGATGATACGGCGACGTTTGAACGATTTACCATTCTTTCATCTTTTATAACATCAAGAATCATTGATTTCTGAACTCTTGCACGAGTGCCCAAATCAGCGAAGAAGCCCACCCCTGCCTCAACATGAGGGGTTATATTCACATCACCTACGTGAAGTGTCGGAGCAATATATGCACCGGCAAAACCTTTACTACGGTTTAGAGAAACACTTTCGACAGACCCTTGAGCCGCTGAAATAACATCACTTTCTAAAATCACACCTTTTGTTGCACCCGAAGTATTATGTTGATATCTTGCAACCGCACCTGCGTCAATATGACCGGATTTGCCTGATACGAGCGGGATACCTGCAAATGCCTTAATTTCTTGGTTTGTTTTACCGACGAGTGCATCTGCTCCGACAACATAACTGTTTCCTCTCGCACTTATTGAACCTGCAATTTTCGGCTCATAATTAATATGTGAAAAAAGTGCGCTACGTCCAAAACCTAAGCCTAATCTTGCATCTACAACTGCTGCAGATGCTTTATGCGATACTTCTTTTACCGCTGTTTGAGCTGTTGATTTCATTGGCGAAACTGCCAAAGGAATTGCTACTGCCATTGTTTTTAAGCCTGATTTAATATTCATATCTCTGTTATCCTTTTCTTTGATTGATACAACCTTCTATACATGGCTAAAAAAACGTAAAATATTTTTTTGACAGGTAAATTAATATTTTTTTACAATTATTACAATTATTTTAAAATTTTAGACAAAATTCTTTCTTTTACCTCATCAACATAACCAATCTTGAAAGCAAGACTCAAAACTATATATGTAACTGATAAAACCATAGAAACAATTAGTATTCTAAAAATTTCAAATAACACTCTATTCATTTCACTGCCTAAAATGAATCCAACAATTTTTGAGGTCAGATAAGAAACTATAAACACAATTCCGCCAATAAATATCATTTTCGCAAGATTTAAGAACAAGTCTTTATAGTTCAGTTTTATCTTCTTTCCCATCAATAACCCGAGTCCGATAGCGTTATACAAAGTAACAAGCGAAGTTGAAAGTGTGATTCCGCCTATTTGCATACCCATGATATTTATAAATAAATAATTAAATAATACTTTTAAAACAATTGAAGAAGTTGCGACAATAAACGGAGTTTTAGCGTCATCAAAAGCGTAATAAACCCTTGTTATAGAATCTCTGAAAACATAAGGCAGGATTGACACAGATAAATACAATAACGCATCAAAAACCATAACCGAACTGTTATAATCAAATTCCCCACGTTCAAACACTAAACGAACAGCGTCCATGCCGACGGTTGCTATCCCTATAATAATCGGAATTGCAACATAAAATAAAAGTCCTACCCCTTTATTAAAATATGAACGAATCCCGTCATCATCTTTTTGAGCAACAAGACGAGTGAATAGCGGAAATAAAGGAACCAAAAATGCAGTCACTAATATCCCCACGGGGAACTGGAAAATTCTGTTTGCATAACCCAACGATGTCCATGCCCCATCTCGCAGAGATGATGTAAAGAACATATCAATATATATATGCAACTGACCAATGGTTGAACTCAACATAGCCGGAAAAACAAGCTCTAAAAGAGTTTTCAGCTCAGGGTTATTCCAGAAACAAAAATTCGGTTTGAATCTGAACCCGATTTTTCTTATTTGCGGGAATTGCAGTAAAAACTGGCAAATTGCTCCAATTGTTGTTGCGCATGCCAGAACAATACAATTTTCATCAGAAAGTGGAAAGTGTAAAAATTTATTCAAAAAAGGTACCAGTAAACACCCTAAAATAATTACAAGGCTCATAACCATCGGAGAAAAGTTAGGGAGCATAAATTTTTTATAAGTAATCAATAATCCGTAATAAATCCCGACAATTCCGCCCACAACAAACACAGGAGTCATTATTTGCAAATGTTTCGCTGATAATGCTATCATATCAGCTGTTCCGTTATTTATTATAATCGCCATAACTTGAGGTGCAAAAACAAAAAACAATATTCCAAGAGCAGTGAAAAACAACACACTCAAACACAGAAAGGTATTATATAATTTATTCACAAACTCAGACGGTTTTTCGTTTAAGTCAGGAATAAGTTTTGAAAATACAGCAACAGTCGCACTATGCAAAGGACCGCCAACTCCGCCTAAAAGTATTATTGCAAAAGATGGAATTTGATAGGCATAGAAATAAGCATCAGACTGCCAAGTTGTGCCGTAATACTTTGCGGTCACGACATCACGCAAAAATCCGATAACCTTGCTCAATACAGTCACAAGTGCGATAAGCCATGCCGCTTTTAATATGCTCGTATCTTCTTTTATTTTCTCCATAGAATAATTATAGCACAGGTAAATTATAGTTTAGCGAGCTTTGCTCGCTAAACTATAATTTACAGTGGAAAGTTGAAAATGGAAAGTGGAAAATAATTATGTCGAGCTTCGCTCGACGTGTATTTATAATAATTACAGCCGTAGGCTGTTAAGTAACTTTTAACTTTCAACTGCGGAGCGGACAGTGCAACTGCTTCGCAGTTGCACCCAGCTCACGCATATCCACTTTCCACTGTTTAGCGATGAAC
>CACZPS010000076.1 GCA_902783125.1 uncultured bacterium
GAATCACCTGCAGTTGGAGCAGGGTCACCTGAAGAATCGTTGTTGTTAGAATCATTTGTAGCAGGTGTTGTATCACCTGATGAACCATTATTGTTATTATCATTACCGGAATTACCGCTTCCTGAACCGGAATTACCGCCATCATTATTTGAGCCGCTATCTGAACCTTTTTTATCCTTCATGTCGGATGGTGTATCGGCTGTCGCTGATATGAACTTTGTACTATCATATTTTATAGTATTAGATGTCTTACTATAAACATTCACATCAACTTTTCCGCTATCAGCTGTTTTTATGGTTGAACCCGTTATATCAACACTTGAATCTGATTTTGCGCCCAAACCATACATAAACAGTTTGTAAGAATCTAAATCACCGGTGGTAATTTTTGTTGTTGCCGATGCATTTGATTCAATCTTAACAGAATTTTTCGCTAATATTTTTGAATTATCAGAAATAGTAATTTTAGCAATAGCAGAAGCCCCATCAAGATATGAATATGCCTTATCACTGAAATATTGAGTTACCATATCCGCAGCATCAGGGGTATCAGGTCCAATATCAACGCCCATTTTTTCTAATAGATTCGTTAAAAACTCCGAAGCATCACTCACAGCACTATCTTTTAAGGCATTGAGCCATTTTTCCCATATCGGATCTAAAAGTTGGATATAGTTTGTTGATTTATTTGTTGCCTTTGCAGTTATAGAAACTTTTTCCCCTGCAATTTTAGAATTTTTAATTGTAACAGTTGCTTTTGCCTCATCAGCCATCCCCTTAAATGAATTAGGGATTGTCTTTCCTGATGTTGTATCGCTCGTACCTGTTTTAGTTCCCGTACTTGAATTATAATTATTAATAGCATCTGCATCTACAATCTTTGAGGATGTTGCATTTGCTTGAATATCGACCTCATTAGATATTATAGTGGCATCTTCTATTTCTATTGCGGAAACATCAGACGATAAAGAAGATTTATCATAAGTGCTGTCTTTTGCGTAAGCCTTAGTAGCACTGTCACCGGTTCCTGTAGTTGTAGCTTTTAAACCGACATTAACATTTATTGCCTCTGTTTTATTATCTTCAGTCTGAGTTGTTATAATTTCTTCATTAATCCTATTTGTAACAAGAGCAACTTTACCATCTTTTAAAGTCATGCCGCTTGCACTTGTAACATCAATGTTAACAAGCGAATTAAATAAAGTTTCCGCCATTTCCAAATCAGTTATTACATCTTGGTTTTGCACTCCGGCAAATACGGCAGGATTTCCACCTTCAGTTGCATCCTTTTTAACAGTAACATTTCTTCCATAAGCCTCAACTGATTCTTTTGCAAAAATCTTACCATTGATTGTAATTGTACCTGATGAATTGGTTATAAGACTCTTATAATTTGCATTATTTTTATCATACTCAATACGTGATAAGTGCGCATCATTTTCGTATAATTTTTTAAAAGCATTGTAGGAGTTTTGAGAAGGTGCCATTAAAGTCAGAGAGCCGACATTTAAAACACCTGATGCTCCGATAACAATACCTTGAGGGGAAACAAAAATAGCATGTCCGTTAAAGAAATTATTACCCCTCATTGTATTAACAATACCGTTAATATTTACTCTATTATCAACAAGGTTAACGAATTTTGAATATTCTTTGTTGGCTTTAGTTCTATATAAAAGGTTGGCTATATCCCCTTTATCTAGTTTAAAGTTATTATAATGTCTGAACCCTGTTTGTCCAGACACTTTTGCAGCCTCAATATTATAGGTATTACCCGTAGGTGTAACACCTGAAATATCAGATGCTAAAGCCTTTATTGGCAACGCATACATGAAAAATATTGCAAAAGATAATATCCCTGCAAAAATCCTTTTCGGATTAAACTTTAAAATAGCCATGTTAACCTTTCTTATGTTATTTGTGTATTACACGCGATAATAGTTGAATATATTGCATATTAAATTATAAAAAAAAACATAAATTTTTTTTATATTATGTAACAAATTAATTCCAAATTTGTAACAAAAAACTGCATTATTCCTAATTTTAAAATAAAATCACAAATAATGTTTGTATAATAATGTAAACATTAATAATGTAATAAGCAATATTTATGCTATTATTTCGAAAGGGAAAAATGTATGAAAAAACGACTTCTATCATTAATCATAGCAAGTATTATTTCGCAATGTGCAGTTCTGTCTGCACCTTTTGATAATGGCATCATTCCACAAGCAGGGACAATGAACACCCACGATATGGAAACTCTTAAAACTAAGATGATGGAAGAACAAGCGGCTAAAGACTTTAAAAATTATAAAAAACACAGAAAACAAAAAGAAAAACTTGAACAACAACAAAAAAAAGAGAAAAAAAAAGTTATTAGAGCAAAAGCCGAAGAGTATGCAACTAAAGGTGTTTACGCAGAAAACATAAAAGTTTCACCATCTCAGATATTAACCCAATCAGAAATTCAAGCAATTCTTGAAGAATATATAGGAACAAATGTTACCTTCGACCAACTTCAAGGAATTGTGAAAGATTTGAACAAACTATACCTTCAAAAAGGATACGTAACAGCAAGAGCTTATTTGCCGGAACAAACAATTGAAGGTGGTGTTATAAATATTGAACTCATTGAAGGTAAATTCGGAAATATTAATATTTTTGATAACAAGTGGACTAAAAAAAGATATATAGAAAAACAACTTGACCTAAAAAAGGGCGAAGTTTTTGACATCAAATTATTAGAACAAAGAATATTAACATTCAACCGATATAACGATACTGTCCAACTAACAGGCGATTTAGAAAAAGGTAAAGATGTCGGAACAACAGATGTAAATATTCGCACCCACGAAAAATTACCCTTTCACCTTACTGCACTTATGGATAATGCAGGACGCTCAACAATAGGCAAATTCAGAGCAGGGCTTATGCTCCAAGATGACAGCCTTTTTGGATATCGGGATAAATTAACATTGGGAGCTTATGCAAATAAAAACTCTGTTACTCCGTTTGCGGATTATAGTTTCCCTGTCAACAAAAAAGACGGAAGAATAGGGTTTAATTATTCATCAAGTTTTTCAAGAATAGCACATGGACCATACAAGATGTTCAATATAAAGAGTCGTTCACATAACTATGCTCTTTATTTTAACCAGCCAATAATCAGAAAACCTTGGATGGAGTTTTCGAGTACAACATCTATCGGATATAAACAAGCGACAACAAGATTTGACGGGTTTGATTTATATACGGATAAAATAACTTATGCTCAAACAGGCTTAAATTTCAGATATGACAGCAAACGTGGGATTTGGTATTTAAACCAGTCTGTTTCTTATGCTTTTCCTATATTACAATCTCAATCCAATTATTTAAAATTAGAAGGAGGTTTGTTAAGAATACACGATTTTGGTCACGGAGTAGTCGGAACAATAAGAGGAAATTATCAAGTTATCCCTAAAAACCTTGTCCCTTATATTGATCAATTTGTTGCAGGTGGTATAGCAACCGTCAGAGGATATTCTGAAGGACTTTTAATTGGTCGTTCAGGTTATATTTTAAGCGGAGAAATTATGTTTCCGGTACTTCCACGAACAATAAAAAGCAGAGATAAGAAAAAAGAAATTCCGTTCTTAGGAAGTTATATGAAGATGTTCGGATTTATAGACCA
>CACZPS010000077.1 GCA_902783125.1 uncultured bacterium
CTATACTGATGAAGATTATAAAAATCTTGCAAGTGCGCTTGATGAATATATGAAAAAAGAAGAACAAGCAGAGACAGAGCCAAAAGCGAAAAAGTCGGTTATATGTCCGCATTGTGGTATGGAAATATTAGTATAGAGGGTTGAAATGGCAGAGATAGTTGATTCATTGAGGTTAGTAAAACAAAAGAAACGTATTCGCAGAATACTCAATCTGCAACGGGATATTACGTTTCTCGATAAACAATTACAGGGACCTTCGGGGATGAAAATTACGGATATGCCAAAATCACAAAAACCATCAAGCAGAGAACAACAGATAATACAACGAAAAATAGAAAAAGAGAAACAACTGATAGCATTAAAGAAAGATTTTACTCAGGAAGATGTGATTTTGCGGAAGGTTATCAAAAAATTTGATGATCTTGCAGAAACGAGTGCAACAGAAGATACAATTCTGCAGTTGCAGGATATTCTCATTTATCACTATTTACAGGACTGGTCAATGAAAGAAATCTATAAGATTTTTGCAGGCAGCGGGAAATTCAAAGAAGATAGTGACGAAGACAGTAACATGAGAAACTTGTACAAGAAACACGCAAAAGCGATAGATATGTTTGAAAAGTGTCAATTGGGTGAGTGTGTGGGTGTTTAATATCATGTAAAAAGGAGGAACACACATGAACATTTGCCTTATAAGTCCACACTTATTGACGAGGAACGTCTATGTAACTGCTTTGATGTCAATCAAAGGGATTGATTATGTTTATGATTTTGAGAATTTTGAAGAGTGTGAAAAGTTCTTGGCGCAGAAAAGAATTGATGCGATTCTTATTGACGAGAAATTAAACGACAAAGAATTTATTAAAATCAAACAACTTCAAGCAAAATACAACAGAATGAAATTTGTTATAATGGCAGAACAGGAAGAAGTCCTGCAGGTGCTCGCATTGGGTGCGAGTTATGTCGTAAAGGATATGCTGTTGGATGATTTTGTTAAAATCGTTGAAACGACATTAAAAGGTAATATGTTCATATCAGCATTTGCGGTTGAACTTGTAACAGAACTTGTGAAAGAAAAATATGAAATAAAAAAACAAGTTGCTCATTATGATTTGTCGGAGAGAGAAGTTGAAGTTCTTTCACTTGTGACACAGGGAAAATCAAACACCCAAATCGGAAACGAACTTGCCCTGTCTCCGTTCACGATAAAAAATTACATCTCAAAAATTATAGAAAAATTAGAGGTAAAGACACGAACTGAGGCGACAGCAGTTGCCTTTAAGTTTGGCCTTATCGGAACATAAAAACAAAACCCGACGCACATCGGGTTTTGCTTGGATCCAAAAGCGAAGAACGTGCAACTGCGTTGCACCCGCTTCGCGAAGGTCAGTATAAAAAGATTACAAATATTATAAAATTTTACCTCTTTATTAGTAAGTGCCGAACGGCAGGTTTTATCAGGTCCGTTCGGACTTAATTTTTTGGAAGGGGAAAATATGACTACATCAGAATGCGAATTCGGTGCCGGCTTGGGCAAGAGTGCCGTTGATTATTTGTATGATTTTATAATCGAGGCGACACGACTCTCTCCGGAAGAACAAGAAGTTTGGAATATGCTTTGTAAAAGAAAAGGTGGAAATATTTTTAAACGTGGTTTTAGACAAGAAAAAAAAGGAAAAACAAGAAAGGAAAAGTGGCAGAAGGTGTCCAAAACAGAACTTATATGTGAGGAGTTTAATCCAATTTTGATAAAAAATGACACAGCGCCATTATCGGATAAGGAATCAGAAGTTCTAAATTTACTGATGTTGGGGTATGGTTTTGATGATTGTGCAAAAATCCTATGTGTATCACTAACAACACTTAAAACGCACGTTGTTCACATTTATCAAAAAAAACAAGTATCTAATCTGCATCAATTGATGGTAAAAGTTTATAATCCCCAATTGAATAAAGAACAATCTATAATAAACGGTGATTTTAAAACAGAAGATATTCTTGAAATACGGAATATTTTGGGAGGTAGTTAAATATGGCAAGTATAACAAGTTATTTCAAATTTGAGCAGGAACTCAAATTTTTTGAAGGTTGGGTTTCGGGTGTAACGGTCGTTA
>CACZPS010000078.1 GCA_902783125.1 uncultured bacterium
ATAAATGATGAATGGGCTATAGTTAGGCATAGTGAAAACAGCCTTAAAGCCGACAGAGTTTTAAAACAATGCCCGAAGTTAAGAAAGTTGTTGAATGACTATTTTGCATATCGTGATAATAAAATAGAAGCAAATAAATTATTTAGTAAGTAAGCATATCTTGAAATGACAATATAGCCTGTATTTAGGTAAAAATGACGTATATTTAATAAGTATCACTTTTTAAAGTTTGTCATAATTTGACGTATTCAAGTCTTATGCTTATTTATGTAACATAGTTTTAGGATATTTTCATGAATAAGCATTTTTCTTTGAAACTTATCGGAAATTTAACAATGGCTCTTGTAAGTCAGAAATTCAGCAATGACAACGACTCGCACGATAAATTGTATTTTTTTTCTAGCAAAGTCTTTAATCCGATAAAGGCAGATTTTAGTGAAAGATGGGAAATTTTCTCAATAGAAAATCAAGAAAAATATTTGTCATTAGAGGTTTTTGACAATAACCCAAAATACGAAATGTTTTCAAAATTATCCGTTAAAAGACTGTTTTCAAAAGCTATTTTTAAGAAGAATGATAGAAAATGGCTTTTTGAATTGCAGTACACTCCAAGTATTTTATTGGGTTTTATGGCTGAAAAGAAAACCTATCAAGATGTTAGCATAGAATTTACAGTTTTAGGATTAAGTATTTGTTTCTTTAATATTGAAGAAAATGAAATATTTTAAGCAGTGCTACACCAAGTTTAAAAATTTTAAGGTATAATTATTGTATGGGTAAAACTTATAAAGATAACGATATAGTTGATTTAGCAAGGTTTATGGCAAATTCTCATAATGGAGTTACCATTGAAGAAATTATGGAAAAGTACGAAATTTCAAGACGTACAGCCGAACGCAGACGAGATAGAGTGTTGGAACAATTCCCTGATTATGAAGAAATAGAGTCATTTTCAGACCGTAAAAAGAGGTGGAAACTAAACTCTAACACATTAAAACAGTTATTAAAATTTGATTTTAACGATATTACAACACTTGAACTTTTGAAAAAAGAACTGCAAAGCATTGATAAACAACAGTTTACGGATTTTATAAATGACCTGATAGAAAAAGTCAGAATTGCACAGAAAAAAGAATTAGCCGAAACTGATATTGAGGCTCTTATGGAGTCAGAAGGCTTCGCAATAAGGCAACATCCGCATTTTAAGGTTGATGAAAAGATACTTTCTGACATAAGGACAGCAATACTCTCTTTCAAAAAGATTAAAATTAAGTACAATAAGCAGGGTGAAATAGTTGAGAGAACTATACATCCTTACGGAGTTTTACACAGTTCAAAATCTTATTTAATAGGATTTAGCGAAAGTTCAGATAAAAAAGGAATTAAAAATTTCTTACTTTCAAAAATTACAGAATTAAAAATTCTTGATGAATATTTTGAAACCTTAGAATATAAAGAACAAGGATTTGATAATTTTCAAGAGTTTGCAAGCCAATCTTTCGGTACATATCTAAATGAACCAATGGACGTAAAATTAAGATTTTCAGGCAAAGCAATAGAAGATGTTAAAAATTATTTCTTCCATCCGACACAAAAGATTACGGACAATGGTAGTAATGTAATTGTAGAGTTTAGGGCAAGCGGTGATGAGGCGATTTGTTGGGAATTATTTAAGTGGGGTGAATTTGTTGAAATTCTTGCACCGCAAAAACTTCACGATATTTATTATAATAAGTTGTCTGATATTATCAGAGTTATGACATCTGACTAATATAAATAAAAATTTTGATAAGGACTGCAAACACATGCAGTCCTTATTTTTATGTGTGTGCATATATTTTTCATGTGCGTACAGATGTATGTGGACTTGAATTTTTATAGAAAGAAGGTGATACCCAAAAACAAAGTGATGTCTAATAAAGAACCGTCTTTATTATTCAGGATTATTTTTAATCCGAAAGCTCCCGAATTAGCACATTGAAACGACAAATAGTGAAGTAGTATGTATAGAAGATACAGATAATGTACATGAAGAAGTACAAGAAAATGTAAATAATGTACTTGAACAACTACATGATAGGGTGTAAAAAAGAATGGAGTCAGTATAGAAATATTTAATATATAGATATAAATATATAAATAATAATACCGGACTTTATCCTTTTTTACACCCTAGGGCTTAAAAATCTATTAACAAATCGAGTGAAACACTCATAATCAGAATATAGAAGTTAGAAGTCAAGCCCCGTTCTAACATTTTAAATCGTTTAATCAAGATGTTTTACTTTTCTCACATCAAAGGAAAAAGAAAGGCGTTAGAGTTCGTTAAAACTCATATAATCTAATTTGAACTTTGAAAATTGAATATGTAATTATGACAAAGAAACAAGAATTGCTACAATTGTTATTATTATGGATGATAAGACGTAAGAGCATTTTGAGGCAAGCAGACTTTCAATCCGGTCTGCCTCAAGAGGCTCAACCGTTTCATCTTGATAATCATCTACACAACATGAATCGTTGCTCTGTTCTATGTTATCCGTTAAGTCGGAATAAGAATCGATTTCGGCATTTTGCAACTGCTCTAACAAAACTTGGTAAGCCTCGTTAAGTTTGAGCATTTTGCGATTTGCCTTAATCTTTTCTTTTTCAGTTTTGAATAAATCAGGATGATTTAATTTTACCTGTTTTCTATAGGATATTTTTAAATCGTCAAGAGTAAAGTTATCATTAAGTCCTAAAAGTTTTTGATATTTATTCATCTTTGCCCTTTCTGTCAATAAAAATCCAAACAAGTAAAAGTCCTATCACTACTGAAAATAAAGCAATAACTATTCTTGTAATGAAAGCAAGTAAAAATCTGCCAATGGTACGATTATTTTTATAAGTATTTAAGGCTAGAAGTCCTGTAAAACCTGATAATTCTACGATTAAGAATTTAACAATATCAATGCTGTTGCTTGCAAAAATAAATAAACCGAGAGTCAAAACAAGTGGTATTATGTAAATCAGGCAAGTAAAAAAGAAATCAAAAGAATCAGCATACAGGACTATTTTATTAGTGCTATTAGCCTGAAATCCAATAACTGCAACGACTATCACGAGAATTGATAAAATTATGTATATCATATTTTCAGTTTAAAATATGAGTATGTCATAAGATGACGCAATTGGTTAAAACCCTGTAATGACAACGACTTGCACGAGAAATATTATTTTTTGCGTGATTCATTGTTAAAGTCATAGCAATAATCATCTTCATAGTCTAACAAAGAAAAATATCCGATTTTTTCGTGAGTTTTTGCCTTATGAATCACTCCATCTTTATCAATGTAGCAATTAGCTCTAGGCTTCTTATTTTTACCTGTTTTTTGTGTTATATCATCAATATCCTTAAGTATTTTATTCTTTAGCTTTTTCCGATATTTTTTAATTAATTCATTTTTTATTTTAATTTGTGTATCGTCTTTTACGGTGTATAACGGATTTTTTGCAGGCAAATTATTTTTGTATAAACTCTCAAGATTTCCTTTTAAATGCTCTCTTTCAGGATGATTTAACATTTCATTCATAAATTCTTTGAGGGTAGATAACTCTTTTTGTTTTAGGTTAAACAATTTGCCTAACTCATCAAAAATTCTATCTTTTCTGCTTTTAAAAGTTAGGTACTGATAATCATCCATTGATATAAGTGGCTGATAATTATTTGCTTGATTTTCTCCAAGTAAAATATAACTCGGATTAAAACCAAATATAAAACAAGCACGTATCAGAAAATCAATAGTAAAATTACCTGATTTAGAATGTCTTTCATAAGAATATTTAGAATAATTTAGTAATGATAAAAATTCTTTTTGTGTAATTTTTTTATAATGATAGCATTCCTCAAATAAGGATAAACAATACTTAAAATTTAATCCGATACATTTTTTTAAATCTTGTATTCTTTCAGTTAATTCATTTTCGTTAAATTCTGCTATTTTACCGTTACCATATAATAATGGTATTCTATCTGGTGAGAATTTTGCTTTTTTGTCTGTTTTCACTCTACCCCTCTAATGCTCTTGCAACATTATATAATTGTCTTTGTTTGTTTTTTGGTAATATTTCTATAAGTTCAATAAGTTTGCTTTTGTAATCAGCTTCAACCAAAGTTTCAAAGTTTAAAAATTCTGATAATTCAACTTTTAAAGCATTTGAAAGTTTTTCTAATGTTTCTAATGACGGAGTGTGTCTGCCTGTTTCCATTTTACAGATATAACCACTATCCATTTCAA
Source organism: uncultured bacterium (assembly GCA_902783125.1). Classification (GTDB taxonomy): domain Bacteria; phylum Cyanobacteriota; class Vampirovibrionia; order Gastranaerophilales; family Gastranaerophilaceae; genus UBA2883. The sequence continues at coordinate 4,278 of CACZPS010000078.1, forward strand.
TAATTTCAGCGAGTTTTTCTTGTGTAAAACCTCTTGATTTTCTAATTTGTTGGATTTTCTTGCCTAATAGTTCTTTTGGATTCATATTCTACTCCGTTTCTTCATTTTATTCCTTACTAAC
>CACZPS010000079.1 GCA_902783125.1 uncultured bacterium
ACTAAGAATTTCTGATTTCTTAATCACTTAATCACTTCGTCACTTAATCACTTTTATCAGCCTTCGGCTGATAAACTATAATTTATTCATGCTATCATAGTCATACAGAGGGATGAAATGGATATAAAACGATTATATGAACTGTCAGAAACAGCTGATAAGATTTTACAGGGTAAATTAAATACGGATATTAACACTGTTATACCTGAAATAAAAGAACTTGTGTCAAATTTCAAACAAGGTTCTATCGGAATAGCACAATTAAATCCAATTGTTGGTGATATTGAATATAATTCAAAAAAAATAATGAAATATATCTCTTACGCAACAAAAATAGATTTAGATTTAGTAGTTTTCCCGGAACTCTCTATTATGGGATATCCGATTGAAGATACCATAGATCGGCATCCGATTATTGTGGAAGAAAATATAAGATGGCTCAAAGAAATTGCAAAACTGACATCGACAACTACTGCTGTTGTCGGATTTGTTGAACCAAGATTTTATAAAAACAAAACAGGTAAAAAATACTATAATTCGTTGGCTATTTTATCTGATGGTAAAATCCAAGGAATCATCCGAAAATCATTACTTCCTAACTATTCAGAGTTTAATGACTACCGATACATTGAACCATCACCCGTTGTTGGTTCTCAGCCGGCGGATACTCTCACAATGTTTGATGAAGATAGTATTATAGACTCAAATAAGACAAATATAATCAATGGCATAAAATATGGGATATCCATTTGCGAGGACTGTTGGAATAACAAGAGTTTCTTTTCGTCTACAATATATGACAAAGACCCGATAGAAGAATTATCAAAAGAAAAGCCAAACGTGTTTATTAATTGTTCAGCTTCTCCAAGCCGAGCAAAGAAAGAACAGTTAAAACATAATATGCTTTCATTTATTTCAGAAAATTATAAAATCCCGTTTGTATATGTAAACCAAGTTGGTGCTGTTGACAACAGTTCTTTTGATGGTTCAAGCAGAGTGTTTAACAGAGAAGGGGTTTTGTTAGCTCGGGCAAAATCGTTTGAAGAACAGTTTTTAATAGTTAACCCGCTTCAGGAAATAGGTAAGATTTATCCTCTAACTAAGGGGCTGGAAAAATCTCTTACAGAAGAAAAAGTTTTTTCTTTGGATTACGAAAACGATCTTGAAAGGACATATAAAACAATTCTTCAAGGGATACAGGATTATTTTAATAAAAATGGGTTAAAACGGGCATGTTTAGGTTTATCCGGCGGGCTTGATTCTACCGTTTGTGCGGTTCTTCTGGCTGATGCACTGGGGAAAGAAAATGTTTTCGGTGTTAGTATGCCTTCTAAAATAACAAGTAAAGAAAGCAGAAGCGATGCGGAACAATTAGCAAAGAATTTAGGAATAAATTATACTGAAATACCTATTAAGGAAATGGTTGATACAACAAATAAAATGTTTGATAATCTGTTCTCTGAGGTCGAAACAAAATGGAATTGCCGATATAAAAAATCCTTTACGCAGGATAATATTCAAGCTCGCTCAAGAGCGATGTATCTCTGGGGAATATCGAATGAGTTTGCAAGTTGTGTTCCGATTGCTACCTCTGATAAATCAGAACTCTATATGGGTTATGCAACAATAAACGGGGATATGTCGGGTGGGTTTGCACCAATTGCCGATGTTCCAAAAACAAAATTGTTTGCGTTTGCTAGATGGTTAAATTCAAACAGAACAGAAAAAAACGCTATTCCTGAAGCTATTATCCTGAAACGACCGGGGGCAGAGCTTGCAATAGATGAACGAACAGGGAAACCTCTCATTGCAGAGGATGCACTTATGCCTTATGAGTTTTTAGACGAAGTTATTTGGAGAATAGAAAACAAGCACGAATATTATCAGGATATGATAGAATCAAAATTTCTTTATGAAAAGACACATACTATCACAAAAGAACAAAAGGAAGAATGGCTGAATAAGTTCTATAAACGAATGTCTACATCACTATACAAATGGTCAATTTTGCCGCCATCGGTTATAGTTGAATCTCGTTCAATAAACAAATATGATTACAGACAACCAATTACGTCATCTCACATAAATTATAAAGGGACATCTTCCGATGATATCAAATCAATATTGTTATCTGCAAAATTATAATTACAAATTTAGAGCGTAATAAAACAGTTCACCCACTTTTCTGTTGTATTCTCGCCCATCATCTTTTGCAAACAGATTTTCCCAATGACTTTCTTTTGTCCCGTCTAATGAATACGAAACATTCATCATCATTAACTCATGTGTACTTGTGTCATATCTTATAGGGAATATATCTTCCATTTGCATAAAACTTGGAAGTTTATCACTCGGGTATTCATAGGCAAATAATGAATTATTTATTCTGTTTAATCTTGTTTCATAGGAATGACCGCCCATATTATTATCATCTGAAACTTCAATAGCTGGAGAATAGTCGTGTTCATATTTGAACCGTATTGACCACATTTTGACCTCGTCATAATTATCAGGATATAAAAAGCCTGTCCCAGATGTCAGTCCAAGGGTTTTATATCTGTTTAAATCATCTGTGCTTTTTTCTCCGACAAAACTAACGGAAGTGCAGCCTGAACGTGAACGAATTTCATGTAAAATATATTGCATCTGCCCATAGCTTGGTAACGCACCTACTCCTGTGTAGTTTTCCATATCGTAGCCGCCAATATGTTTTGCTGAATCAATAAATACAGCTTCAAACCCCAGTTTAACTAATTTTGCGTGTTCGTTTATAAATAATTCAACGTGCTCAGAATTATCCCAATTAAATGTTATATCATTTCCGTCTGTTTGAACAACCTTTATTTGATCAGCTGAAATGATTGTTCGGAAACCTGTTTTTAATCCGCGAAAATGCGCTAAATCATTAAAAGCTCTAAATTGTTCTTCCGGACTTATTTTACTTTTAATTTCATTATTGATAATATTGTCACTATAATTTGTATTTAATTTTAAACCATAGATAGAATTTTCTTCACTTTTTGGCTTGTTATAACCATCCCCGAAAATATTAGGAAATATTTGAGATAATATAACACAGTTTGCCCAACTTTTTGCAGATGGCGGAATTGCAGGTAATAATTTTATTGTACTAAGCAAACCATTCTTTGTTCTGTTACCTGACATTTCTGCTATGGCACGGTTGTTTATTTCTATGTAATTTGCTCTCACTCCCCAATTATCACCATAATTAGGTGACTCTATTTCATCAGGGAAATATTCATAAAAACTATAACACTCACATAAACTTACAATTAATTCTATTGTTTGCTTGACGTTTTTATTTAATAGTTCAACCGGAATAATGTTTCCAATCCAGCGCTTTATGCCTGATTCGAACAGTTGGTTGGAATTTAATTCCGTACGGCATAATTTTATATCTTCCCCAAGAGATTTTAATAATTTATTTACGTAGTTCATAATAATTACAGTATAAATAACTTTAAAATTAAAAATAATATCCAATAAGATATAATGCATAGTATATAAAAAAACGGCAATTTTATAATTACCGTTTTTTGTAACATTTAAATTATATATAATTCAAATTATTCTTTGTGTGGTTGCGTTTCACTTTTGTCGGCTTGTGCTTCACTATGCTCAGCTTGTGATGGTTTGTCATATAGTTCATTAGTTTCAACTATATCCTCAAGAATCAAATCGGGAGTTAAATGATATTTTTTAAATAATTCTTCTTGCGGAACTCTATCGGTAAATTCCTTGAATGCGCCATAATTCAGCACTTTCATATTTGAATTAGAATAAAATCTTGAGATTTTTTCACCAAACCCGCCATCTAATACTCCGTTTTCAAGAGTAATAACAATATTATGATTCTCTTTTAAACTTTCTAATAGTTCATAATCAAGTCCTGTAAGATAAATAGGATTTATTAAAGTTGCTTCAACTCCAAGTTTTTCTTTTATTTTTTCTTTTACCCTTTGACCTAATTCAAAGAAATCTCCTTCAGCAATTATTGCAATTTCAGAGCCGTTTGCCTCAATTTTATATTTGTTAATTTTTGAATAATCAGTTGAATCTTTTATTCCTTTTGAAACAACTATTCCCTGAGGAACACGAATCGCAACAGGGTGTTTATCTTGTTTTATTGCCCAATCAAGCACTGCAAGATATTCTTCTTTGTTTGTAGGTGCCATATACACAATATTAGGGATATTGCTAATCAACGGGATATCAAATACTCCGTTGTGTGTAACATCACCGCCATTAATACCATAAGATACAACTAATATAACAGCAGGAGAGTTATTTATCGCAAGGTCTTGAGAAAGTTGATCATAAGCTCTTTGGATAAACGAACTGCAAACCATCAAAATGGGTTTAGCACCATTTTTAGCTGCTCCAGCAGAAAAACCGACAGCGTGTTGCTCTGCAATTCCGACATCAACATATTGAGATGCCAGTTCCTGTCTTTGAGGCGGAAATAATCCGCAAGCCATAGGTGTTGCAGGAGAAATTGCTACAATTCGCCTATCTTGTTTTGAATGATTCAATATATAATCTACTGTAAGAGAAGTGTAAGTTTCTGTTTTATTCGAAACGTCTGTTATCTGGGGTTTTGTGTTTACATACCCCGCTAACTTCCAGTGATAGCTTTCTTTATCCTGCATTGCGGGAAGATATCCCTTCCCTTTTATTGTATGGATATGAACAACAGTAGGTTTATTTGTATCTTTTACTTTTTTAAAAGTTGAGATTAGATTATCTAAATTATGACCGTCTGATACATAATAATAATCATAACCTAAGGCTTTGAACATGTTATTTTCAGCAGTACCGTTTGAATCTCTTAATAATTGGAGATTTTTGTATAACCCGCCATGATTCTCTGCTATACACATTTCATTATCGTTAACTATAATTATAAAATTAGAATTTAATTCAACCGCATTATTTAAACCTTCAAGCGCTTCGCCGCCGCTTAGTGAGCCATCTCCAATCAAAGCAATAACATTATACTTTTCACCTTTTAAGTCACGAGCTTTCGCCATACCTTCTGCCAAACTTATAGAGGTTGAAGTGTGTCCCATAATAAAAAAGTCATGAGCACTTTCGTTAAAATTTGAAAAACCTGTTATTTGTTTATTATTTAATGGATCTGTGAATGCAGCTTTTCTTCCTGTTATCATTTTATGCGGATAAGTCTGATGTGATGTATCAAAAACAAACTTATCTATCGGTGAATCAAAAACATAGTGCATCGCAATAGTAACTTCAACAATTCCCAAATCAGAACCGACATGTCCACCTAACAAATTAGTCTTGTTTATAATTCCTGCTCGTATGTCTTTAGCCAGATTGTCTAATTGTTTTATATTAAATTCTTTTATATCTTTTGGCGAATTTACTTTATCAAGTATTTTATAATGAATATCTGCCGATACGGACGCCTGAAACATAAATAAAACAACTGATATCAATACTGCAAATCTTTTCATATCCACTCTCCTTTTTTCTTTTATACCATATTATTCCTGATATTTGCAAGATTATAAATTGGAGTTGCATATATATTATTAAAAGTGACCTTTAAAAACTTAATTTTTCTCAAAAAATGAATAATAGTGAATAGCGAATAGAAAATTTCTATTTAAAAATAGCCCTATTTTTTTTATGAAAGAAAACAAAGTTTTTAAATATGAGCTTAACAAATAAAATTACCCATATTTACCCTCATATTTACCCTCATATTTACCCTCATATTTACCCCCATATTTACCCCCGTCACTTGTAAAAAAAATGAGTTTGAGTTATTATAAACATGTACACTAAGCAGAAAAGGTGGTGAATAGCAGAATGCCAGAAGTTAAAGTTGGTGAAAACGAAAGTATCGAAGTAGCATTAAGACGCTTTAAGAAAAAAATTCAAAAAGCAGGAATTCTTTCTGAAGTAAAAAAACGTGAAAGATATGAAAAACCAAGCGTAAAAAGAAAACGCAAATCTGAAGCAGCTCGCAAACGCAAAGTTTAATCAGGTTTAGATATATAAAAAAGGAACTCTGTTGAGTTCCTTTTTTGTTTCCCTATTTCATAAATTTCCCTAAATTTTCCTATTGAGCCGCTTGTTTTGTCCTTGCTTGTTTCTTTTTTTTTCAGTGATTTTCCTTAATTTCTTTTCTTTATTCCTAAATTACGCCACAAGTTTTTTTAAAAACTCCTTTGAATCTTTTATTGATTCTTTAACAAATCCTTTAAACAATTCACCTAACGGTCGTTTGTCAATACTTGCAAATACGTGATATATCGGATCTTTTGCATTACAGAATCTCATCTGTCTGTCTTTTTTAGCCAAATAATATTTTGCAAAATCATCAGGTATATCTAATGTTCCAATCGGTTTTTTATTTCTTTCAATAGCACTTTGACGCATAATTACTCTCGCTTTCTCTCTTATAAATATTTCTTATGTATATATAAAGTATTTATTTAAAAAAAAATTGTCTTTTTTGATTTATATTATTAAGAAATATTAACAAAATTGCAAAAAAATAATAAGTTGTAAATTCGAAAAAAAATAATTCCCTCTTTACATTTAAACTAAATTCAGACTAGAATAAGAATATGAAAGAAAATAAAATACTTGTCGTAGATGATGATATAGCAATAAATGAACTCATTAAAGTTAATCTTGAGTTATCAGGTTATAGTGTGTTACAAGCATTAGAGGGAACAACAGGTTTTGCGATAGCAAAACAAGAGATTCCTGATTTGGTAATACTTGATGTAATGATGCCGGAGGTAGACGGATATACAGTTGCACAAAGAATAAGGCAGAATCCGACAACAAAAGATGTCCCGATTATAATGCTGACAGCATTGTCTGAATTAAATGATAAGGTTAAGGGGTTTGATATAGGGATTGATGATTATCTTGTGAAACCTTTTGAGATGGAAGAATTGAAGGTTAGGGTAAGAGCATTGTTAAAACGTGCAAATAAAATCCCTGAATCGATGGCGACAAAGGAATTATTGGTTTGTAACGAAATAACACTTTTGCCTGAGAGCTATTCCGTCAAGATTAATGACAATGTTGCAAAGCTAACTCCAATAGAATTTGAAATATTTTATATACTGTTTCAAAACCATGGAAATATGGTTTCGTCAAAAAAACTTTTAAAAGATATATGGGGTTATGACCCAGATGATGATATTGAAACAATAAGGGTTCATATAAGACATTTGAGAACAAAAATTAACAAAATTTCCGAAGGTAAAAATTATATTGAAACAATATATGGCGGCGGGTATAAATTAAATATATAATTTTACAAAAAGTTATTTTAATGATAATATAACACTATCGTTATTTGTAAACTAATTTATACATAACGAAATATGACAAAATACGGGCGATTGGCCGAGCCGAGCAGAGGCATGAGCGAAGCGAAAGGTGAAACACGACTCGACGGAAACGTTGAGTTTTCGGCGGGAGTGTTAACGGTACCGTTTAACGCGAGGCAAAGTAGTCCATAAAAGACTCAAAAAGGCGCAGTTGACTCTGCCGAAGAAAACAATTAAGTATTGTTTTCTGAGAGGTAGCATCACAGACAAAACGAAGTTTTGTTTGATGCGCGGTCAAAGAAAAAAATTACATACGGGCGATTGGCGCAGTTGGTAGCGCATCACATCGACATTGTGGGGGTCACGTGTTCAAGTCACGTATCGCCCAATGAGAGAGGGGGAAACCCCTCTTTTATTATACGTGAGGAGAACAAGCAATACGAAGTATTGCTCATGTTC
>CACZPS010000080.1 GCA_902783125.1 uncultured bacterium
AAATTCTTAGTCACTTAGTCACGGTTCACTTAGTCACTGTAAATTATAGTTTAGCGAGCTTTGCTCGCTAAACTATAATTTACAAAATTCATCTATTTAGTTGATGACTTTTTTTTATTAGTAATTAATAATACTGTTGACGGGGAGATGTGAATAATGTTGAATAACTTAAACAATTTCGACAATAATAATATAATCACAAAATCTCAAATGTATGAGAAAACTCAACCTGATAAAATATTAGGTGACATTTTTGCCAAAACTATTAATTATCACGGTATACATTCAAATTTCTGCCTTGATATACCTGAAATCATTGAAGAAGAAAAACGTCAACAAGAACGCAGAGATGATATTGCACGCTTCACCAAACTTGCAACTTCCAACCTTGAAAACGATTCTCACAATAAATTAATAGAACAACTTTTCTCTGATAAAGAATTTTTAACATTATACACAGATGAAATTATATCCGAATTATCAAACGATAACGGATTACTTAATGACTTAGGGTTATAGAACTACACTCAGATTCATACAACTAATCTAAAAAATTATATATACTTATAAATAGCTTATTAGGGGATTTTATAAAAACAACTTTTTCTGATAATAAAATTATGTTCTACAATTATCACGAAGAATATAAATATGACAGCTGCATATCTAAAGGAGTATGTTCTATTAATCCGAGAACTTCTTCACTTAGAGAAGTACTTGTTATGTACCTTAAACAACTTGCGTTTTATACCCTTCATCTAAAATATTTGGGAGTAAAGAATAATTCTACGGAAACAATTATCCTGAATACTTTATCAGGTTTGATGTCTAATTTAGAGAGCGGAAACAAACAGTTCTATCAAACACTGATTAATCTGAAATCTATTATTATTGAATCAATAGATACTTACAAACGTATCTGTAAACAAAGAAATATAAAGCCAAAAGAAGTTAAAACCAATATAAAACTCAATAAAAAATTGGAAATATCAGAACTAATCAGATTAGGTGAAAAAGAATTTAGCGGAAAATTAAAATCACTTTCTGATAAAAAACGAAACCTCTATGAGATAATTTTTTTAGTGTTAAAAAGTATTTGTATCAATCTTGTTGAACTCAAAAGTTTTGGGCTATATAACAACTGCGCTTATTCGGAAATCCTGTATCTGTTAAATACAATAAACTTTCCTGAACTTTCGGAAAGGATTTTAATAAAAAAGATTAATCTTGCTGTCAAAATAGATTACCACCTGACACAAACCATTTACCAAACCCGTCAGGAGCAATATGGCGAACAAACAGAGGGTAAAGTATCTTACACAACATATCCTAAAAAAGCTATTCTTGTTGCAGGAACTAATCTTCAAGAACTTAAAAACGTACTTGACGCTACAAAGTGCAGCGATATTGATATCTATACCCATGGCGAAATGATTGTTGCTTATACGTATCCTATATTCAAAAAATATCCAAACCTAAAAGGTCAGTTTGGTAAAGGGATAGAATCATGCCTTTTAGATTTTGCAACCTTCCCCGGAGCAATCCTGATAGCAAAACATTCACTGGAGAACATTGAATATCTCTATCGTGGCAGGTTGTTCACGACAGACAATTTTGTTCCTCAAGGTGTTATCCAAATAAAAAACAATGATTATTCTGCACTCATCGAGTCCGCTCGCTCGGCTAAAGGTTTTAAGACAGGCAAAACTCGTGAAAGTAGAATTATCGGTTGTGATAAAAATAAACTAAATTTACAATTAAACAAAATTATTGAAAATTTGAATATATATAAACAAATAATAATCCTCGGAACAGAAGAAAACACTAAGGAAGAACACAACTACTTTGACAGTATGCTTAAACATATTGATAACTCTACTTTAGTTATTTCATTATCCGAAGAACATAACGCTAAAAATTTTGTTAATATAAACTCCGCACCGGATTTTTATATGTTGTATCAAGTGCTGGAAAGTATTTTACCCGAAGCCAAAAAACATAATATTCCGCTATCTGTTTATATTTCAAAATGTGACAAACACACAATCTCAAATGTTATTAATTTGAAACTATTGGGGATAGAAAATGTTTTCTTGAGCAAATGTACTCCAATAATGCTAAATCCGACCCTCACTGCCACTTTAGAAAATATCTATAACATTAAACCAACGAAAACAAAATATAACAAATATTAAAAATTAAAACAAAGTAATATCCATTAAAAATTAAACATATATTTCTTATTGTAACAATTTTGTCATATTTTCTTGTATAAAATATATTATATTATATAATTTCTACAAATAAGTAAGTACTGTATTTAATACTAATGGAAAAGAAAGAAGATTAACAATTATGACAACAACAACTATGACAACGGAAAATGGTTCTAATACCACAGATAACCTTTTAGAAGATTTATTGGGGTTATCAAATGAAACAGAAATTGAAATCAATCAACAAAGTGATACTATTGAAACTTCTGATGACGACGATATATTCAACGATAATCTGAGTTTCATATATGACTATTCGGATAGTATTTTTGAAAATGAAGATGATTATGATGAAGATATAAATAATACACATGATATAAAAATTGCCGATGACAAAGCATCTAATACTTATGTATATATCCATGACAGTGAAGGAAATGATAATTATGTTATAAATAATATGAAATCCTTCTTTTATATAAATGATAATGAAGGTACTGATTCAATTATTTTTGATGAAAGCCTTTCCGGTAAAATAAGTTATTTATTCGATGTGGAATCACCGGTTAGAGATGATTCATACCATAGTAATAATTTATGGTTTTATGACAAAGATTCTGTAAGCTACAACGAAACAGGAAAATTAAATCGACTTACTACTATCGAAATAAAAGATTTTTATGCAATCGGTGAAAATGGCTATGATGCAGGATATGGTGTTCTTGAAACTATTAAGTATTCAGAATCTAACGAACAACTTGCAGTTGATGATAGTTTCTTTGCAAGACTAAATGAAATCGGAGCAGAAGTAGAGGCATGGTTATCATCACACAATGAATATAAATCTGCATACGAAGTTATGTTCAAAGGCAACGAATCTGATGTATCGGCTCTGCTCAATATTTATCAAAATGCTGATAATATAAACCCTGAATTAACCAATAACGATGTTGCGGGTATTTAATATTTAAGATTATAAATAAAATATATAAATCAAAACGGATTGTTTCATTACTTGAGAGAATCCGTTTTTGTTTAAATTAGAATCCATAACAAAGTTTGTGTAAACCTCCAAAGTAAGTTACATTAGAAAAAGAAATTGAGGTTTACACAAAACTTGTTACGGAACCTTAAATTACAGGACTTATGTAGCGCGAAGCCTTATAAATCTTCGTTGCCGTTCTATAAATAATATTGAGTCATAAACTATAGTAGTAAATTTTACTTCTCGTATATTCTGCACATTTATTAAATATCATTCACAGAATAATCGTATTTAGGAGTATAAAATTTTGCATTATTTCTCATTCGGGTTTGGATATAACGATTTGCCGACGGGTAATCCTCATCTGATTGAATCAATATATTATTAATATTGTTTACCTCGTGCTGCTGTTTTTTATTATTTTCCAATGCTTTTTCAGCAGTACGCAATGCTCGTTTAGACTTATAATCTTTTATCTTAGCTTTTAAGATATCACTAAATTTATGCTTATTTGTTTTTTCTTTTTTTAGTTTTATTCGAGCAATTTTATTTTTTTGAACAGCCTTCGTCTGAATACTTGCCTGTCCTGTCTTATCTTGTTTTATAGTTTCTTGTCTAACTTTTTCCGATTCGGCTTTTACAACCTTATGTGATTTTACAGCTTTTTCATCATTTTTTTTCAATACAAATTTCTTCTGCTGAATATTTTTTTCTTTCAATCTATAATTTTTATCAGTATTTTTTTTATTCATATTTTCAACTTGTTTTGTTTTTTCAGTTATTGATTTTTCATCATAACTTATTTTTTTTATAGGAATTTCCCAGCCCTGTTCTTTGTGAAGTTCTGATTTTCCTTCTATTTTCTTTTTGTCGGCAATAACAACCTTTCTATTTTCTTTTTCTTTTAAAAGTTTTTTAGCCGTTTTTGTAGTGCGTATTTGTTCTTTTACAAGTTTTTTCTTTTGTTCTTCTCTTATTTTTAAATCATTTTTTCTATCAAGTTCTATTTGTTTTTCTTTTTGCTTCAGTTCTTGGCTAATTAAATCATTTTTTGGTTGAACAGATTCTTTCAACCTTACAATTAAACCTGCGGATTTTTTCTTTGGCGCATTTTCACGCATTTTCAAATCCGGCTTAATCACTTTCTTTGATATTTCTTTTTCTTGTCTTTGTTTTTCTTTTGTAATATTCACGATTTCTTGATTTGTTTTATAATCATTGATTTTCATCTTTATATCAGATATAAAACTCTTTTTCGGGATTTGTGCCACTTTTTTAAAGTCTTTAATTTGCGCTTGTTTTGAGGTATCCTTTGACAGTTGTGATTTATTTGAAACCATTATAGCGTGTGTTTCTTTATTTTCTTTTATATTATTGAAAACATTTGATATTAAACCATCATAATAATTATTAAGATTGCTTAATCTCGTGTTATTAGCTCCCTCAGCAAGGCTCATTTTTTTATAAAACACATCTGTATAAACTATTTCATCTTTTTTTGTATCATACAAAGTAACTATAGTTGTAATCTTAATTGCCGTATCCGATTGGGTCAAAACTGGTAAATCCATTTTATTCCAGAACTCTTTTTGCGAAGTAGGATTAATTAGTTCTTTCTTTGAATGAATATACAATACTCTCGGAACTCCGTAAGCTCTGGAAATTGTCCTGATATTACTCAGATAATCTTGGTTTTTTACATTTATTGCTGAATTATTATTAATTGATATTTTTAATACTCTTAATGTCGGAGCATAACCAATATCCGAATCTTCAAGTTTATCAATAAACTTTCTTGCCAACAGTTCTTCTATATCCACATTCCCAAATGTCGCCCTTTTTGTAATTGCGACACTGCCTTTCGGGATAACAAGCATACTGTAACCCTCTGCATTTACACGCAAAACGTTCATAAATAACATAAATATTACTATTATTATTCGTACTAATTTCATAATCGGATATTTCTATTTTGTAATTACATGATATCAAGAAAAGTCCTGACATGGAACATGTTTTATTAAGAAATGTTAACGCATTGAAAGGACATGGCAATTTTTCCTTAAATATATACTTTATATATACATAAGAAATAAATATTAGGATATAGGAGAATATAGAATGGGTATTGATTTCAATAATTTAATTAATTTTGGCAGACAATTGGCAAAAAATGATGGGGGTATTGACAATAATCTTATTGAAGGAGATTCTCAAGTTATTTTTAACGAAAAAATAAAAGATATGGCAAAATCAGAAGGAGTAGATGCAAGTCAGATTTATGCAAATAGTTCTATTGCTGAATTGATGGGAGCACAATTAAGTTCCACACAGCAAAAATCGTTTTTTACGGATGAAGATTTAATGAATTTTGTAAAAGAAAATGCAAAAGATATCACACCAGATGTTGCTGAAAACGTAACAGATTCAATAGAAGTTATGACTCCGGAAGCCTTGTATGCTTTTGAACATGTTGTGCCAGAAGAATCACAAGATTCTTATGCAGGGTTTCATGTGGATGGCACAGCAGACAGAATTGGGAAAATGGGTATAACGGCAAATGATATTGCTGATATAGCAAAAAACGCTAAGGACTTAGATTTAATAGGTTTAATGTTCGAAATAGCTGATTATGAAAGAAATGCAGCATAGCGGCAGGAAAAATAGTTGTAAAGGAAAAAGCCTGACCATTGTCGGGCTTTTAAATTATAGTTTAGCGAGCGAAGCTCGCTAAACTATAATTTAATGGAAAATGGAAAATTGAAAATTACTTCGTAATGCTCACGCATTACAAATTGAACTCAGCTTAGAATAATCTCTCAAGGGGTTCAATAGTTCACGAAGTGAACTAAGAAATTTTCTATTTAAGGACGACTCCGTTGTCCGCTAAACTATGGTCGTTAGGACGTTAAGTCGTTAAGACTTTAGGTTCATTTAGTCGGCAAAGCCGACTAATATATAATAATATAC
>CACZPS010000081.1 GCA_902783125.1 uncultured bacterium
AAATGGTGGGCGTTAGAAGACTCGAACTTCTGACCCTCTCCTTGTAAGGGAGACGCTCTACCAACTGAGCTAAACGCCCTTGTTTATCGGTTTTGTCTACACTTGTAATCATATTATAAACAAATTCTTATGTCAATAAAATATTTTTATATGTAAGGGCAAAATAGAAAATCCTTATTATTTGTAAAAAAAGGAAATTTGTAATTTACTCCGATGGGGTTATGTTTTTTATATTTGTTTTATTTTTTATTTAATAATAATTTCCTACCCGACTGTCGTGGACTAATAATGTAAAAGCATGGTATTATACTTGTAGTCCTAGTTTTTTATGTGGGGTATATGATGAAAAAATTTATTTTAATATTGTTATTTGTGTGTTTAGGGAATGTGGTTTTTGCCGGAGATTTTAGTGTATATAAGTTAAATAGCGGGCAGACTGTTATTATTGAACAAATAAAAAATAACCCGATAGTTACGATAGATACTTGGGTCAGAACAGGCTCTATTAACGAAACAGATAAAAATTCAGGGATATCGCATTTTTTGGAGCATTTATTTTTTAAAGGTACTCAAGAACACCCGACAGGAGTTTTTGATAAAATACTTGAATCAAAAGGTGCAATTACAAATGCTGCAACCAGCAAGGACTTTACTCATTACTATATTACAATAGCTTCTAAATATTTTGAACTGGCAGCCGAATTACATGCAGATATGCTTCTTCATCCTCAAATACCGCGTAAGGAAATGGAAAAAGAACGAAAAGTGGTAATAGAAGAAATAGCAAAAAGTGCAAATATTCCGGAAACAATGTGTTATGAAAATCTGGTAAAACTAATGTATACAAACCATCCATATTCGAGACGCGTTCTTGGGTTGGAATCTGTTGTTGAAAATGTGACCCGAGAAGAAGTTTTAGATTATTATAATACATATTATACTCCATCAAACATGGTTACTCTTGTTGTAGGTGATGTTGAGCCTCAACACGCATTAGAAGTAATAAAAAAATATTTTAATTCACCTTGTAAAAAACCAGTTATCAATAACTTTAAAAAAGAAAAATTCTTAACCGAGCAAAAAAGAAATATTACATATACTGATAATTCTACCGGTTATATGCTAATTGGATTTAGATCAGCGAATATAGCAGAGAATGATACATACGCTCTTGATGTTTTATCGACAATATTAGGTTCTGGTAGAACATCAAGATTATATCAGGCTCTAAAAGAACAAAAACAATTGGTTAATTCAATTGGGGCATATAATTCGTCTATGCGTGATGATGGGTTATTTATTATTAAATCATCATTCTTACCTAATAATCTTAATCAGGTTGAAAGCGAAATTTTTGCTCAAATTGTGAGAATCAAGCATGGCGGTATTACTGAACTGGAACTAAACACTGCAAAAAAAATAATAGAGAGCGAAACCTATTATGCAAGAGAATCTGTATCTAATATATCTACAGAGATGGGGTATCTTTATACATTAACGGGGAGTACAAAATATTACGAAGATTACCTTAAAAATATTAATAAAGTTACTATTAAAGATGTTCAAAAAGTCGCAAATAAGTACTTGTTAAAAAGTAATAGTGCAATTTCTATAATCCTTCCTAATAATTGTCAAAATTGTAATTTTAAATCAAATGCTCAAGATAAAATAAAAAACGTAAGTAATAATGTTTTATCAAAGCCGGAGCTTGCTGATTCAAATGATACAACTCAGAAGTATAGCTTTAATAATGGTATGACGATGCTTTTGACAGATGCTTCCTACAATGACATTATTTCAATAAGTATTGTATCAAAAGGCGGAGATTTCTTATCAGATAAAGGTATAAGCGGAAAAGGTATTGCATCTTTATACGGAGATTTATTGTTAAAAGGTACAAAAAAATATTCCGCGCTTGAGTTGGCTCAAACACTTGAAGAAAAAGGAATAAACTTTACTGTTAGTGCTACTGCTGACAGTTTTAGGATTAATGTTTTAACTACTAAGACCTATTTATCACAAACATTAGATATTTTGGATGAAATTATAAATAATTCTGTTTTCGATGAAAATGAACTCCAAAAATTAAAAAAACTTGCTCTTAACCAAATAAGACAAACTCGTGATAATCCTTTAAAATTGTCACTTGACGGATTAAGATCAAAAATATATGGAGATTCTATTTATAACTCATCTACTTATGTTTTAGAAAAAAATATTCCGCTAATTACAAGAGAGGATATTTTAAAATATAAATCAAAAGTCAATAACCCTAATAACATTTATATCTCAATTGTCGGAAATATTGATAATAAAACTGATTTAATGAACCGACTTAATTCAATGTTTAAATCAGATGAACCAACAACTTTCGACTATTCAAAATATTCAATTCCGAAATTAAACGAAAGAAAAACCGTTGAAAAAAGATTAAATAATCAAAAAACATCATGGGTAATTCTTGGCTGGCAAACTTGCGGAGTAAATAATTTGAAAGATTATGCAACCCTTAATATAATAAATACAATTTTGGGGTCCGGAATGAGTTCCAGACTGTTTGTAAATTTAAGAGAATCCGAAGGATTGGCTTATCAGTTAGGCTCAAGTTATTCTCCTAATATGTTATCCGGAGCTTTTATTGTTTATATAGGAACAAATCCTGCCACGATGGAACATTCAAAAACAAAAGCATTAACTGAAATAAACAAATTCAAGACCCAGTTTGTGAGTGACAAAGAACTTCAAGACGCTAAAGACAGAATTTTAGGGCAATATGTTATTGCTCTTGAAACAAACTCGGATAAAGCTGATACCTTATGTTGGTTTGAGGCATCAGGCAGAGGCTTTAAGTTTATTGATGAATATATAAATTTAATAAATTCTGTTTCCGCATCAGACATTATTGAGGTTGCAAACAAATACTTTAATGAAAATTATGTTTTATCTGTCGTTACAAATAAATAATGCAATTATATATAAAATTTGTCTTTAGAGATAGAACACAAAATTTATAACAAAATCGGCAATTAGCATATAAACTGTTGATTTGATTGCAGCTTGCGTTGTTGAAATTCCAACTTCTTTAGCACCGCCTGAGGTTTCGTAGCCTTGTGTTGCACATACATCTGCTATTAAAATACCAAAGACAAAGGCTTTTAGAATACTTATATAAAAATCTTTTAGCGCTAACCACGCCCAAACTGAATGGATATATCTGTGAGGATGAAGTTCAATTGTTAGATATGCAACAAACATACCGCCAATTATCCCGACTAGTTCTGCTATTATTGTAACCATCGGAACTGTAACCGCAGCAGATAATATTCTTGGTGCAAAGTAATATCCGACAGGGTCAACTTTTAGGGTTTTAATTGCATCAACCTGTTCTGTTACTTGCATGTTTGCGATTTCAGCTGAAATTGCCGTTCCGGCTCTTGCTCCGATTGATAATGCAACAAAGGCGGGTGCAATTTCTCTTATTATAACAATCGCAAGTGTGCCTCCGATATAACTATCTGCTCCGCTCATTAAAAATTGTTTTGATACTTGTATCGTTATAACGGCAGCGGCAACAAACGAAATTGAAAGCGATATTAATAATGAATCATAACTGATTTGTGCAGCTTGAGCAACTGCATGTTTGAATCGCATTTCACCTGAGCAGATATATTTAATTGCAGCGATTAGATTTTGTGTACATTTGCCTAAAAAAATAATAGAATTATTTATAAACTTAATCATAAACCCCCACACACCAATTTTTATATTTCGTAACTTTACCTTTTACTACATCAAAATAAAGTTTTTGAAGTTGGGCGGTAATTTTGCCCATTTCCCCATTCCCAATTTGTCGTTTGTCAATGCTTGAAACAGGTGTTATCTGTGCTCCGGTTCCGCAAACAAAAGCCTCATCCATGATATACAGTTCAGAACGGTCAATATCTCGTTCAATAACTTCTATTCCTAAATCTTTTGCTAAATCTATAATTGTATTTCTCGTAACCCCAACTAAGATGTCATCGGTAGTTTTTGTTGTTATTAATTTCCCGCTTTGGATAAACATAATGTTCATTGCCGAACCTTCTGTTACTTGTCCGTTTTCAGATAACACAATTGCATCATCAAACCCGAAATTATGAGCATCAGTGTTAATCAAAGCGGCATTAGCGTATGCGCCTGCAATTTTTGCTCTGGGAGGAATTGCGTTATCAGATGTTCTTCTCCAGCTTGATACGCAAAGATTTAATCCTTTTTGCATGTCATAATAGTCACCGAATGGAATTGTGAATGCAAAGTATCCGTCCTCAGTGTTGTTTAGTCCGGGACAGATTGTTTGGGTTGATTTATAAAGTGTCGGTCTGATATAGACATCTTTTTTGTATTTATTTTTTTTTATGAGTTCAATCGTTTGACTCATATACTCGTCAATAGAATATGGTGATTTTATGTGAAGTATTTTAGCGCTGTTTAATAGCCTTTGGTAATGTTCTTTTGCTCTAAAAACGTACATTTGCTCATGTTCTTCGTTGTAATATGCTCTGATTCCTTCAAATACACTTGTTCCGTATAATAGGGCATGTGTCTTTATTGAAACAGTCGCTTTATTGGAATCTATATATTTCCCGTTCATAAATATAATATCACTCATAATCCCCCCTATGACTTATTGTACTCAGATTATATTTTTTGTGCAAGAAGTTAAGTAAATTATAGTTTATCAGCCGAAGTCTGATAAAAGTGATTAAGTGACTAGGTGATTAAGTGATTAAGAAATCAGAAATTCTTAGTCACTTAGTCACGGTTCACTTAGTCACT
>CACZPS010000082.1 GCA_902783125.1 uncultured bacterium
ATTAAAATTTATGTGGGCAAAAAATTTTATTTTTGGTATTTATAAGTGATGTAACAGTTTTAAAGGTAATTTGTATGAATGTAGGCGTAAACGACAGTATAACTGCGTTATACAACTCACAACAATTAGCAAAACAAAATTTGTCTGTCAGTGACGGATATCATCGTGCACATAAGTCTGTCAATGATAACAATGAATCTTTCTCTAAGTTTCAAAAAACAGGGATTGGGTTTTGTTCTGCAATTGGAGTTCTCGCAAGTTTAATGCTTTTAGCAAAACTTGATAAATCGCATAAATACACTATAAACCCTTTAAAAATGTTTAAAGGATCTATTAAAGATTCTTATCTTGCTAGAACAGAATATAAAACAAAACAAATTGTTACAATGGGTGCCGGTTCTATCTTCGGCGGGCTTGCCGGTGGAGCAATATTTGGAAAGAAAGAGGATTCCCAAGCTAGATTAAGAGAAGGAATCGTTCAAATAGCTAATATTTCTGCACCGATAGCATTAGTTCAGGCCTTAAGCTGGTGTGGAAATACTCTTTCGAGTAAAGTAATGCCAAATTGGTATAATTCCAAAAACTTCTTTAAACAAGCAGTAACAAAGCTCCCTGCGGCAGCCGGAGCAATGACTGGTCTTGTAACTGGTATGTACATCGGAAATAAAATTTCAAATAAATTTAATGAAAAAATATTCCATAAAAAAGATGACAGACCTATTAAATGGGAAGACTTCTCTGCACATGTTGATGATATAGGGGTTGCAGCAACATTTGTTGCCCCTGATAATATCATCACCAAGACAATATCCAGAGTTATTCCGGCTGCGCTTTTGGTCGCAGGCTTTGAAACTGGCACAAAAACAGAAGACTAATATAAATTTTATTTGAAATTTTATTTCAAATAAAATAAAATATTAATATAACATTTTATTAAGAATCTGAGTTAAAGACTGGATTTAAAATATTGAAGTTATACAATTGATGTGCAAATTAATATTTTAACAACAGATAGTAAAAATTATATAGTATGGGAAAGAAAACAATGAATAATTTGAAGATATTAACAATTTTATTAGTAATATTTTTGTCTGGACAATTATGCGCAAATGCCATAGCTCCAATGAATACAGAAGGTGCTGGTGTTTACAACCAAATGAATCGTCAAGAAATAATGAACGTTGAAAAACAAAGAATAATTGATCAACCGATAAATCAAAAAGACGATGATATTAGTACTGATTTTGAATTAGAAATGCAAAAAGATTACTTTAAAGACGGAGTTATTTATAACCCTCATTTTAAAGTAAATGAAATTGTCTGGGAAGGTAATACAAAAGTTAAAGATGCAGCATTAAATAAACTCGCGGAAGGGGTTATCGGAGAGGAAATTTATTTTGAAGATTTAGTCAAATTAGCACATAGAGTTACAAGATACTATCAAGCAAAAGGGTTCTTAACAAGTTATTCATTTATACCATCTCAAAATATCAAAAATGGTGTTGTTACGATGTGTATTATTGAAAGTAAAGTAGATAATATTGAAATCGAAGGTAATAAATGGGCTCGTAAATGGTATTTAAAAAATATAATCCTAGGCAAAAAAGGGGTAAGAGAAGGAGATGTATTCAACGCAAATGCGTTGCAGGGTGCATTGAGAGAAATAAATGAGGAAAACTACATCAATGCTCAATCTATTGTATCAAAGAAAGATGATGCAACTTTATTGAAACTTGATGTAAAAGACAGATTCCCTTTGAAGTTTGATTTTGCGTGGGATGATTACGGAAGAAAATATACAGGT
The DNA here is from genome assembly GCA_902783125.1 of uncultured bacterium. Taxonomy (GTDB): domain Bacteria; phylum Cyanobacteriota; class Vampirovibrionia; order Gastranaerophilales; family Gastranaerophilaceae; genus UBA2883. The sequence continues at coordinate 1,805 of CACZPS010000082.1, forward strand.
GTTCAAAGAGCATCTTTCTTACTTGGTATAGATAACGTTACCGGAATGGGTGATAAAATCTACGGCGGAACAATTCTTTCCCGTCGTTCTACTGGTGTTATTGCCGGATATTCTGTACCAATTAGTCCTTACGGTACAAGATTATCATTTGATTATTCTAATTCAAATTTGAATCTTGGCGGACCATATAAGTTCCTTAATGTAAAGGGTAAAGCTCAAAGTTTTGCATTAAGAATTTCTCATCCATTAATTGAAAATGCGAAAACCAGCTTGGTTGCTTATACAGGTATTGATTTTGTAATGGCAAACACAAAATCTAAAGCACTCAATTCAACATTATCTGATTATCATTTAATGGTATTAAGATCCGGTTTTCATGGTGTAACTGATGATAAATATGGTCGTTGGATTGGAACTCTTGGAGCCGATGTCGGATTGCCGGGTGCTACAAAAGGTGAACATCGTGGACCACAAGGAGTATTCTTTAAATTAGTTGCCGGTGTTACTCGTGTACAAAGATTATTTGGCAGAACTTTAGGTATTGTTCGTGTTAATGGTCAATATTCGCCAAACAGATTATATACTGCCGAACAAATGCAAATCGGCGGACCTTATACATTAAGAGGTTATCAGCCGGCAGAACTTATTGGCGACTATGGTGTAACAGGTACTGTTGAGTTTAGAACTCCAATTCCTGGTTTAAGACATATATTGCCGAATAAACTTAAGTTTATTGATGATAAGGTCAGACTCGCTGCTTTCTATGACTTTGGTTGGGTTAAAGAACACAGTCATTTGTATGACTATCCGCAAAATTTCTTACAGAGTGTAGGGTTTGGTTCTTATATCAGTCTTACTGATTGGATGTCTTTACAGTTTGGTGTAGGTATTCCTATAGGTAAAAAATACTATGGTGAAAACAGTGCAAGATTTTATTTTGGACTTAACTCAGAATTCGATAACTTAATACCGAAGAAAAGTCATTCTGAAAGGTTATAGAAATCATTTGTAAAGAATTGTAAATATGATTAGACATGACTAGCAATTTAAATTTTTACAAGATTTATATATAGTGTAGGTAATTTCAAAAAGGAGGAAATATAAATGAAATTAGAAATGGTAAACGCAGTTAAAAATACAGTAGTAAACATGGTAAGCCCTAAAAAAGCTGAAAAAGCAGCATCTGTTGCTATAAAAGATGGTGAAAGAATGATTGCTAACGGTCAAGACGCAGCAGCAGCTCAAGGTAAAGCTATGCTTAAGCCTTATGTAAAACCTGAAATGGAAGTTGTTGAAATTAAAAAAAGCAACTTAAAGGCAGCTTCTGATATCGGTGAAAGAGATATGGAAGCTAGAGAATTTGATTTTGAAGATGGCTATGACTGGTAATTTAACAAATTAAAAACAGTTTTTAACTAAGAAATAAAAAAGACTTCTGTTTTGCACAGAAGTCTTTTTTTTCTTACATATTAGTATTATTCATAAGTGTTTTACATATTACATATTTATTTATATATTAAAACCCTAAAACCAAATAAAAAGTTAGTTTTAGGGTTCTTGATAAATTGATTGTTTTATCTATAATTTGTAAATTGAAGCGGAATATCAAATTTATCTTCATTACTTTTTATAAATTTAATTACTTCTTGTAAGTCATCTTTGTTTTTTCCTGTAACACGAACCTGTTCGCCTTGGATAGATGCCTGAACCTTGAGTTTTGTTCCTTTTATCTCAGCAACAATCTTTTTTGCCAAATCTTGAGATAACCCTTTTTTGAGGTTGTATACTCGTCTGACGTTTCCGCCCAAAGCATTTTCGGTTGATTGTGGGTCTAAGATTTTTATACTTAAACCTCGTTTTATTAACTTTGACTGAATAATATCATCTATATTTTTCAGTTTCATATCATCGGAAGTTATTACTGTTATTGATTTATCAGTATCTAATTCTACTGTTGAATTAGAATCTTTTAAATCAAATCTTGTTGTAATATCACGATTAACCTGATCTATTGCGTTTACAAGTTCTTGTTTATCAAATTCTGACACTATGTCAAAACTGCAATCTTTAGCCATAGAATGCTCCTTTCTTTTTAGAACATTCTAATTGTACCTTAAATATCATGAATTACAAAATAATTTAAACTTTGCGTTCGCCTATTCTTTCAACAGCCATAGAGATTAGTGCCAGTAAAATTGCGCCTAAAAATGCTGCTAAAAATCCTTCAACATGAAATCCCGGTGTAATTTTACCTGCAAGCAATAACATTAATGCATTAATTACGAGAGAAAACAATCCAAAAGTCAAAAAGTTAATGGGCATTGATATAAATTCTAATATTGGTTTTATCAAAGCATTAATAACTGCTAAAACAACAGTAACAAGAAGTGCCGTAAAGAAGTTTGCAACAGTTATTCCCGGAATAATCCATGCTACAAATATAATCACTAAAGCGTACGCTATCCATTTTAATAAAGTATTTAACATAATACACCTCCTATTTTTTACGAAGAAGTCATAATCTTATAATAAATTTAAATTTTTCTATTAAATCAGCTACTTTGGTAATATACTTAATTAGACATTGGGATTACAATTTTATATCTAAAACCTTCCGATTTTGTTATTATTTTATTTGACAAAAAAAAGACCAACTAATCTTTAGTCGGTCTTTATATCTTTATAAATTTAATTAGTCAGTATATAGCGGTGCAAGTTTTTTCTCCTGTTGAGGAATCACACCTTCTTCTATTGGTAAATAAACTCTGTAATCTATTACAGGGAAACAGTTATCAATAGATTCAATTTCTTGAAGTTTTGCATCATCAATATTGCCTGATTCAATCATATCAGCAATCAGACTAAATCTATCAACATGTTCATTGAATCTATCTGTCGCATAATCTTTAGCTTGCCATGTTGTAATTAGAAATGGCCAGTCTGAACTTTGCAGCAACAAATTTTCTCTTGCTAACTGATTCAATGCTCTGTGGAGTAATTTATTATCCGGGATTGTTTCATATTTAGAAACAATTTCTGTAATACGTTTTTCACAAGAGTGAATAATTGGCCACATCCATTCAGTTAAGTGGTTCATCCATACATAGAAATGACCGCCTTGTCCCCAAGAAGATTCTGGAATTTGAATAGCTTCTTTTGGAGGATACTTTGTAACGTATTCGCCTGCTGTCATACGCTCAATATCAGGTATATAATCATTGAATTTTTTTATAACTTGTTTAATAAATTCAACTCCTTCGAACCACCAGTGACCGAATAACTCAGTATCAAATGAAACCATTACAAGCCCTTCTTTTCCGTTATGAGCTTTTTTATAATCATTTAATAAATGATAAATCAAGGTCGTATAGTGATCAGAATTTTCGTTAATCTTATTTAATGCCAATACAGGATCATATAACATTTTGTCGCCTAAATCAGTCTTAGGTGATGTTATTCTCCAATAGTGCATACCGGATTTGTCATCACGTTTGTGAAATTCTCTGAACACACCATCCCCGGGGTATCCGTCAGCAGCTGACCAAACTTGATAACCGGCTCTGTCATTTCTGCCCATAACAGCAACTTGCGCATCAGGCAACCAATATGCTGAATAAGTATCATATCCTGTTGCCTCTCTTTCCGGTAACGGTATGTATTCAATATTTCCATAAACCCCGATTACACGTCTGTTTCCGATAGAATTGCCGCCTTCTATTACGTGAGATTCTGTAAAGAAATATTGGATGTCATTGTTTTGAAGGGTAACTTCAATAGCCGGTCGCCAGTGTTTTTGACCATCTTTACCAACATATTCATAACCTTGTCTGTATGCACATTCAGGAAGCCAAGCTCCCATCGCTTTCTTTCCGAATAATCTTTTTGTTGTATCAGAACCAACCTTAAATTGTGCATTTAAGTTATTATCAGTAGCTAACAACGGTGAAAAACCGTGAGTTGCTCCGGATGTTGTAATTTCAATACAACCCAAATCTTGATATTTTTTGAAATATTTAATCAAATTCATTTCATATTTATTTACAAAATCATCTCTTAACTTATTCCATAAATCGAAATAATACTTAGCTAAATAACTCAAGTGTTGAGAATGAGGAACATCAGGATCCGGATATCTCTCTAAATCCTTTGATACAGCCTTTATTTGAGCATCAATATATTTCACAAATCCTTGTTGTAAGTGTTCATCATTCAACTGTTCTGCTAAAATAGGAGTAATCCCTACAGTTAATTTAGCCTTAATTCCTTCGTCCCATAATTCAGAAATTGCGTTCAACAATGGAACGTACGTTTCTGCCATGCATTCATATAGATTTTCTTCCCCGAAAGGCCACATACCGGCTTTTCTGTAGTATGGAAGATGACTGTGTAACATAAATACGAATTGTCCTACTGACATTTTTGCCTCCGAGTTTTTTAGTGTTCTTTATCTTATTTTTGTATATTATTATACAATCTTATCAAATACAGTATAGTATAAATGTTTAAAAAAGATAATACTTTAGAATTAGTCCCGTTGAATAATGTTACAATACTTAATGATTATTTTTAGATATAAAGGATATATTATTTATTTCGTTAAATTATGGTTTGAAGTCAGAAATTAAGATTAATGAATAGTTTTATGCAGCTTTGCCGTATAGATATTAGATTAGATTTATATAATATATTTAGATTTTAATAATCTTTAATTTTATATTCTAATTTAGTATAAAATTCAGTCGGACTTCTTGAATTATTCTGGGGATCGCAAAAGCGAATTTACGGACAGATGAAATCTGGTATGCGAACACTGAAACGAATACAGACGAAGTCTTATGAGTGACAGGTGTGAGCACAAAGTAAATTCAAGACAGCGTGGTTTTGCTCCAACCTACGGGCTTGACACTTTGTGTCATCACCCTACCGAAAATTCGCTTTCTTGAATTATTCGGGCGAGCATAGCACTCTTTTCACTTTCAAATCCTATCGGATTTTGTCGTTCAATCGTGCTATTTGCTCTTA
>CACZPS010000083.1 GCA_902783125.1 uncultured bacterium
TAAACTATAATTTACAGTGACTAAGTGAACCGTGACTAAGTGACTAAGAATTTCTGATTTCTTAATCACTTAATCACCTAGTCACTTAATCACTTTTAGCGAGCTTCGCTCGCTAAACTATAATTTACCTGTGCTATAATAATCGTATGAAAAATATATTATGTTTTGGGGACAGTAATACCTTTGGTTATATACCTGCTAGCGGAAAACGATATGATGAAAACACTCGTTGGACGGGAATACTTGCTCAAAAGCTCGGGAATGATTACAAAATTATTGAAGCCGGTTGTAACAATCGAAACGGATTTATTGATAGTCTTGACGGCGAACTGTTTACCGGTTATAAGGTCTTGCCAAGATATCTAATGAATCCTGCCGATATTGTAATTCTTTGGATTGGGGCAAATGATATCCAAAAATTCTATAACCCGAACTTAGACACTCTTAAACAAGGGCTGGATATCATGCTAAAACAGATAAAATCTGTTGGCTCTAAAATTATTGTTGTTTCCCCTCCAATAATCAATAATAATATATTAAACGGTCATTTTGCTTATCAATTTGATGAAACATCAGTAGCAAAATCAAAATTATTACCTGATTTATATAAAGAAGTTTCTAAACAAAATAATGTAGGTTTTATTGATATTAATCAGTATGTTTCTGTTTCGGAACTCGACGGACTTCATTATTCTCAAGAAAGTCATTCCGTTATCGCAAATACTTTGTATGATTGTGTAAAACAGTTATAATTCAATTTTATTTCTAAAATTACTTAATGTTCTGAAATTTTTACCGGTGAAGTTTGTATTAGAAACAGTGTAATTGATTTTTGTCTGTTCATTATGTTGAAATTTATTTTTGTTAGTTTTGTTTGTAATAAAAATATTCAGTTTTGGCAGTAAAAAACCTAAAGCAATTGTGGAATATGCAAGTCCTGATGCGTGAGCAATATTGAGTTTCCACATATTTTTCTTAGCAAATTCAACACCCTTTGATGCAATTTCACTATGTGATTTTAAGGACAAATCGTTAAGCCAATGTCTTAAACCTTTTCCTTTTTTATGCTCATTAAATAAATTTTCGCGTTTTCTGTCTAGGAGATTTGCCACACCTTTAGCGGCAAATCCACCAAACACAAGCCAGTTCAAGAACCCTAAATAATCTCTGGTTGCGGTTTCTCTAAGTTCATCTTGATTATCCGATGCTAAAAATCTTCCGATAAGCGTTGAAGCATAAACAGTTTTTATAGTGTTCCCGCTATTAATTGGTCCTGTAAATTCCAGTTTTTTTACAAAATCCTTTACTGATTTTACTTTCATTACCCCTAACGCCATTGCGACCATGCCGGCGCTTACCAATAATTTTTCAACAAAGAACTGCTTACTGTTATTTTTTGTTGAGGTTTTTGAATTGATATTGTTATTATAATTTACATCTCCGACAAACCCTTTTGTTCCTGTTCGTTTTTCGGTGATTTTTCTGTTTATATATTGGTTTATAAGTCCTAAACCTGATGCAAGCGAGATTGCACCAATAGATTTAATATTATTTATTTTATTTATCTTATCAACTTTTTCTTCAAGATTTCCCTTATATGCCATTTCTCCTAAATCTACAGTATCTCTTAATAAATTAGGGATATTTGTTGTTAATGTTTTATTTTGAATGTTATTACTTACCCCAAACGCATTTACTACTCTTGCCTCTATGATGTCTAACAGATTTTTTTTGTCTTTTTTAGAAATATTATTATCATAAATCAATTCTGCCAGTGTTTCTGTTATCCCATTATCAGATTTCAGTTTATTTTGTATTCCGTTATATTTTTTATTATCCCAAACTATGTTGTTCCATTTCTTTTCATCAATCCAATCAACACTATTCCAATTTATATTTTTATATTCATTTACCCCTTTTCCATCACGACCTGAGATTCCGTTCAGAACATCTGATACATATTTTGTAGGGTTATTCTTTGATGTTTTATAAGTTTTGGATAATAATGACAGGCTGTCTTTTGTAAACCACGAATTTGTATTTATTTTTAGATTTGGTTTTATTATTCTATTTGCTAATTTAGAAATTCCTTTTGCAAAAAGACTTGCAGAAAGACAAACAATAAGAGTGCCGGTAAATTCTCTAAAAAAGGTTTCAGCACCTGCGTATTTATTTCTTTCTTTTGTATCAACATAAGTTCGTGGTGCAACCATGGCAAATAAATCTATTCCCACGGCATTCGCCATCGGGTTAGTATCGAGTGTTCGCAAAGTACTTGTTATTACTCCGTCCAATGCGCCTTTATAATTTATCTTATTATTATTCTTGTTGTTTTTGTTGTTACTATTTATTCTTTCTATTTTCATGTTTACCCCACAAAAAAATTCCTGAATACAACGTATATCAGGAACTTTTAATCTATATCTATATTACAAAATCTGCACTACAAAACTAGCAAGTTCCTCCTATGAACTTACAGCAACAACAAGATATAATGTTTTTAGTGTTGATTTTTATAACCATTTCGTTTTCCTATTTTAATTATATAAACCAAAATATGTATATTTGTCAAGGGGTAAAGGGGGTGGGGGTAAAGGGGGTAAATGTAATTGAAAGAGTTTTATCAAAGCCTATCTATCCTGTAATAGAGATAAATTTTTCTTGGTGAATGAAACAAACTTAGAAAAAATAAGGAAGTTAACTCTATACCCCATTTGTCTAATTTATGTATTTTTTTTTAATAATAAACTATATTTGATGAAACTAAAATATTTAATCATTGTTTTATTAATATTTTCAAGTACCTGTTTTGCATTCCTTGGTTCAAACAAGGATAAATATAATGTTATGCTTAATCCAAACCGTTCTGATATTGAGTCTGCCGGTTTTGATACCGGAGATATAACTCTTTTTATATTAGATTATTCTAACAGCATGAACGAAATGCTATATAATTCTACAAAATACGAGATGTTATTAGAGAGCATGAAACTCCTTATGACAAAAACATCAGATTCTGACAAAATCGGATTAAGACTTTACGGACACCGCTGGGGATTAACTCCTATTGATGCGTGTAAAGCATCGAGTCTTGTTATACCTGTCGGGCTGTATAACACTCGAAACATCTCAGGTGCATTATCAAAATATAAACCAAGAGGAATGACTCCTATAACGTATTCGCTTAAACAGGCGGTTAACAAAGACTTTAAAGGATTGGACGGGAATAAACATATTATTCTTATAACCGATGGCGGTGAAAATTGTGATGAAAGTCCTTGTAAATATGCCATGGAACTTGTTAAATACAGGAAAGATATCAAAATAGATGTTATTGCATTCAATCTTGATAATGATGCAGATTTAGACCAATTAGAATGTGTAGCGAAAGTTACTAAAGGTAAATTATATCAGGCAGATACAAAAGCCGAACTTATTAAAAGCATGAACAGTGCTTTTAAAGCAAAAAAAAATGTTGATGCAAAAATATTATACTAAACCTCTAATATGTTTCTAAATAATCCAAAAATTAGTTATAAATCCAACCGTTAGTCAAATCGATTTTTATATCACGCAACAACTTCATATATATCGTTTCACCTTGTTTAAAGTTAATCTTTTCACCTTTAAATACCTTTCTTACCCAAGTCATAAATCTGCCTTTTTTTACCGTAACATTTCCTTCTGCACGAACAATAACGTTTTGGTCATTAGGAGTTATTATAGTATTTGTTGCTAGTTTTAATACACCATTTCTGATGAACCATTTGCCTTTTTCCACACTTTGCAAAGAACCTTTAAATTGCGTACCTTTATAGATAAGTATATATTTATCTTTTGTAACATAATTTTCATCAGTCGTTGCACTAAATTCCTCTCCTCTTACAGAGTATTGAGATGAAAATCCCCTATTTACTTTAATAGGAAAAACTGAATTTTTAGGGATAGTTCCCAGTGAACCGTGAACAGATGCGTTTTCTATAACAAAACCTTCGCCGGTTTTCTTTCTCATGGCTTCTGCAAGTTTTGCATTAGGATTTAGTTTTGCCTGAATCATCATATTATTGAGAATTGCGGCAACTTCTGCCCTTGTTGCAGGTCTGTCAGAATCCATATAATCACTTCGGTCAGGTTTAGAAGAAATCATATCAAGAATTTCTGCTTTGCCCGCGGTTATCAAAAATTCTGCGGGGATTGAATCAACGTCTTTATATTTTTTTGAAAGAACTTCTTTTGCTTTTGTTTTGCTTATTTGTTCGGTTGTGAGAGAATTTACAGCAATACTGATAGCTTCGCTGCGAGAAACAGAATCTTCCGGACGGAATTTTTCCGAATCACTATCATTAGATATCAATTCAAAATATACAGCTTTTTCTATTGCATCATATGCCCAGTAGTTTTCGTCGATATCAGTAAATTTAATTGGTTGAAAAACATTAGCGTGTTCCTGCCCGAGCGCCTTAATTGCCATTGATGCAAACTCTGCTCTCGTTACGTTTTCATCCGGTTTGAATGTGCCGTCAGGATAACCAATTATAATACTTTGTTCAGATAAATCTCTTATTTGAGAATATGCCCAATGGGTACTATCCATATCGGAAAAGAACGCAAATGCACCTGTACAAGACAATAATATTAATACAAATAGACATATAAAATTAACAAAAAACTTTTTCATAATACCTCTCCACTAAATGATAGTAATAATATTCTATTATCATTATTTGTTTAACACAACTAGTTTACAATGTTAAATTATAGTTTATCAGCCTTCGGCTGATAAAAGTGATTAAGTGATTAAGTGACTAGGTGATTAAGAAAAGAGAAATTCTTAGTCACTTAGTCACGGTTCACTTAGTCA
>CACZPS010000084.1 GCA_902783125.1 uncultured bacterium
AAACGACACACAAATTTATTTTAACCTATATACCCTAATTCCCTTCCTAATTCTAGATTTAGCCTTCCTTGCGAAAGGCTTTTTTTTATGGAGGAAAAATTTATTTAAACAAGTCTAATATCTCATTAGCAATTTCATCAATGGTTTTATTATCTGTTTCAACAATATAATGAGATTTTAAATAATTAGGTTCTCTTAGAGCCAATAATTTTTCTAATTTACCCTTTGGATTTTCGCATTTTAAAAGCGGGCGGTTTGTATCATTTTTTACGCGTTCAAATAATCTGTCAACACTTGATTTTAGATAAATAACTTTCCCTGTGTTTAAAAGTTTTTCTCTGTTTTTTTTAGACTCAAACGCGCCTCCGCCAAGGGAAAGAATAAGATTTTCTTCTTCACAAAATTCCTCAACAAGTTGTTCTTCAAGAGTCCTAAAGTAATCTTCACCTTTTTTATCAAAAATATCAGGGATACTTATTCCTTCTAAATCAACAATAACTTCATCCAAATCAACAAAAATATAATCTTTTAAAGATTTAACTAAAGCCTTGCCGACTGTTGTTTTTCCGCAACCCATCATGCCTGTAAGAACAATATTAACACTCATAATGCGCCTTTATCTCCGCAAAAGAATCTCCGCCGAATTTATCTAAAAACTCATCAATCAGTACAATTGCAATCCTTGCTTCTGCAACAACGGCGCAAGCAGGAACAGCGCACGCATCAGAACGTTCAAAATGGGCTTCTGCTTTTGTCATATCCTTTATATCAACCGTAGGCAGAGGAGTTTTCATTGTAGGGATAGCTTTCATTGTACCTTTTACAACAAGTGTTTCCCCGTTTGTCATACCGCCTTCTATCCCGCCTGCGTTGTTTGATGTACGCACAATTTTACCGTTTTTCAAGGCAAACGGGTCATGAGTTTTTGTTCCATTTACCCCTGATAAATTTACCCCTTCACCTATTTCGACGGCTTTGACGGCAGGAATTGACATAACGGCTTGTGCTATTCTTCCGTCTATTGCTCTGTCATAATGTACATAAGACCCCAAACCAACAGGCAACCCTGTATAATACACCTCAAATTTACCACCAAGGGTCGTGCCTTCCTCTTTTGCTTTGTCGATTTCAGCTTTCATATTTTCCGAGGTTTCTTTATCAAAACATCTTACCTCAGACTGTTCGGATAAATAAGAAATTTCATCAATAGAAAATGCTTGATTATTATAAAATAATTTTCCACTTTCCACTTTCAACTTTCCATTTATTTGAGCTTGCCCGATTTGAGTAATATTTATACAACTATTCACTTTAAACTGTTTTAATATCTGTTTAGCAACACTGCCTATTGCAACTTCCATAGCGGTTTTTCTTGCGCTTGAACGTTCAAGAACATTTCTTAAATCGTCAAACCCGTATTTTACGAAACCGGCATAATCAGCGTGTCCGGGGCGAAGTTTAGTAAAAGATTTTTCTTGAATTTTTTTTAGGTTTTCTTCAGTTATTTCAACAGGTTCGGTATCCATAACCGTTTTCCAATTTTCATAATCTTTGTTTTTTATCTCAAGACAAATCGGCGCACCGGTCGAAATACCGTGTCTTATCCCTGATTTTATCTCAACCTTGTCTGATTCTATCTGCATTCTGCCGCCTCTACCGTAGCCTTGCTGTCTGCGCCAGAGTTCGTGATTTATTTCCTCAACAGAGATTGGGAATCCCGCAGGTACTCCCTCTATTATTCCGTTCAAACATTTTCCATGGCTCTCGCCCGAAGTTAAAAACCTAAATTTCTTATTCATAAACTTATTATACAGAGTTTTTATTATCTTGACCAGTTCGTAAACAAAATTTTAAAAAATTTTTGTGTTTGATATAAAGAGTTAATTTTAAAGTCAGAAAAGGATAAAAGAGATATTTCTCTGTTCATGTTACAATAATTTATAATAAATGGAGATATGAAATTATGAGAATGTCAAAACTTTTCGTACAAACACTTAGAGAGTTCCCGTCAGATGCGGAAGTCGTTTCACATAAATTTTTAGTAAAAGCAGGATATATAAGAAAACTCACAAGCGGGGTTTATAACTATTTACCACTTATGTGGAGAGTGTTGAAAAAAATTGAAAATATAACAAGAGAAGAAATGGATAAAGCGGGTGCTCAGGAACTTCTTATGCCGTTTGTTCAGCCTAAAGAACTGTGGGAAGAATCGGGAAGATGGGAAGTCTACGGCAAAGAGCTTATGAGATTAAAAGACAGACACAACAGAGAAATGTGTCTTGGACCTACTCACGAGGAGATTATTACATCTATCGCTCGTGACGGATTGAAATCTTATAAACAATTACCGGTTAATCTTTATCAAATCCAATCAAAATTCAGAGATGAAGTCAGACCTCGTTTTGGATTGCTCAGAGGTCGTGAATTTATTATGAAAGATGCGTATAGTTTTGGTACTTCTCAGGAAGAACTTGATAAAGAATATGAAAATATGGCACAGGCATACAGAAACATCTTTAATCGCTGTGGTTTACCTACAAAGATGGTTCAGTCAGACAGCGGTGCAATAGGCGGAAGTGTGAGCCACGAATTTATGGTTATCACTGATACAGATGCAGGTGAAAATGATGTGTTCTATTGTGATGATTGTGACTATTCCGCAAACTCAAATCACGCTGTTTCAAAATTGCCAAAAGCAGTTGTTGACGGGGCTGAATGTGGTTTAAAAGAAAAGAAAGTTGTTGATACTCCAAATACTTTCTCTATTGATGAGTTGTGTGAATTTTTAAAAGTTCCTCCAAGTTTGATTTGTAAGTGTCTTGTTTATATTGCTGACTCTAAACCTGTTCTTGCTTTAATCAGAGGCGATAAACAGGTTGAAGAAACAAAATTAATGAACGCAGTTGAAGCTATAGAAATAAGAATTGCAACCGCAGAAGAAATTGAAGATTTGATGCAAAAACAAGGGTTTAATGCAGCAAGAGGATTTATTAGCCCTATCGGAATGAAAGATATTACTGTTATTGCTGATGAAACAATAAAGGATTTAAAGAACTTTGTAGTTGGTGTAAATGAACAGGATAAACACATGGTTGGGGCTAACCTTAGTGATATCAATATTGATAAATTTGTTGATATAAGACTTGTTGAAGCGGGTGAGTTATGTCCTCAATGCGGAAAACCTCTAAAGGTTACAAAAGGTATTGAGGTCGGGAATATCTTCCAATTAGGTACAAAATACTCAAAACCGATGAATGCTGTATATCTTGACCAAAACGGAAAGGCTCAACCTTATGTTATGGGTTGTTACGGTATAGGGATATCAAGAACGGCAGCAGCGGCTGTTGAGGCTCATTATGATGATTGGGGTATAAAATGGCCGATAGCTATTGCACCTTATCATGTGATTGTTGTTCCTGTTGCAACAAACGATGAAACTCAAATGTCTGTTGCGGAAAAAATCTATAAAGATTTACTGGAAGCAGGAATTGAAGTTGTAATTGATGACAGAAACGAACGTCCGGGGGTTAAGTTTAAAGATGCCGACTTAATCGGATTTCCTTATAGAATTACTGTCGGTAAAACTATTGTTGACGGCAAGGTTGAACTTGTAACAAGAGAAACCGGCGAAAAGGTTGAAATGACTCCGGAAGAAGCAACTTCAAAAGTTATTGAATTTGTAAAATCAGCACTTAGCAAATAGGGTTTTAAATCATATTTATATACCTAATTAGCCATCCATTATTGAGTTAATGGTTGTCACAAGTAATTTTAATAATGAGAAATTTATATATCGGCTGGATTGCTTCAAAATTTCTGTTGAAAATTTTTCGCAATGACTTTGGCTAATTGAGTATATAAATATTTTCAGATATATTGGCTTGGTTTTATTTTTCAGTTAAAATAGAGCTATGAACTTGCTCGGAGAAAAACAAAAAACCAAAATAACATCAGATTCGGGATTTGAAACACTTGATGTTGATTGTTTTACAAAAAAATGTTTTTCAGATTCTATTATACTTTCGGTATCACCGGTTCAAAGAACGGATTTTTCCGAGTTCAATAACGGTTATGAACTTGATGTGAAAGTTTTTACACCAAAGGGGATAGTAATTTTTAAATCTGAGGTGATGAAAATTATTTCTGATAAAGAGATGGAAATAACCTATTCTCAAAAAGATGTGAAACTGGAAGATACAAGACAAAACCCACGTTATCAGACAAATTGTCCGATGAAGATTTTCAGAGCGTTGGAAGGCAACATAGACACAAATCTTATTGATATCAGTGTTCGTGGTTTGAGGTTTTATTCTCAAATTCCGTTAGAAGTTGATTCTGTATTTGAAATAATGTTGTATTTATCGGATACTATTGGTAGAATAATATTTACAGGCAGGGTTTTAGACAAAACGGGTTTGCCTGACGGGGTTCACAGAATGATTATAGAGGAAATCTCGTATTCTGACAGACAAAAATTGGTTGATTTTTGTATGTCACTCGCAAAATAAAAGATTTACAAGGAATTGATAATGAATAATACTGTTGAAAACGATTTTACGGAAGAAAATAATAAAAGACAGGATAAAGTAAAAAAAGCGATAGAAAAATGTCAGCTTGATTTGCAGAAAGAACCAAACAATGCAAAACTTCATATCAGACTTGGGGATTTGTATATGGATTGGCATTTGGATATTTTCAATTCCTGCCAGTATATTGATGAAGCTATAACAGAGTATCAATGTGCGTTGGAAACGGCGATTGATTCTTATGAAATATATTTTAAAATCGGTAAAGCTCAGTTCTATAAAGGTGATTTAGACAAGGCTATAAATTATCTGAATATGTCTATTGAACAAAAACCTGATTATGCTGATGCACATTATGTTTTGGCTGAAACATATACAAGAAAGGCTTATTTCTTTGAAGCTATTCAAGAAGCAAAATTAGCCGTAAAATACAAAAAATTCAGCAACTCAAGAGCGCATTTCTTATTACATAAGCTATATCAGGCATCTGCTTTTAAGAATTTCAAAGTAGGTTGTCAGTCAAAGTTTGAACAAATTTTATCTGTTCTTACCTTTATTTTTGATAAAAAAGCTATTTTAACGGTTCTTAAAACAGCGTCTTATTTACAGTTCATGCCTGTATTGTTTTTAGCATTTTATCATATTCAGCTTAGAAGAATTGATACTGCAATTGATTTATACATAAAAACAATAGATAAAGCTCCGGGGTTTGTTCCGCTTTATTGTTTGTTAGGTGATGCATATCTTGCTATCGGTCATTTCGAGGACGCTATTACTGAATATAAGATGGCAATCTGGCTCGATAGTCTAAATATTCCTGCATACAGACATTTATCACAAGCCTATGAAGAACAGGGTGATTACGACAGAGCAATTGAAACTTATCAAAAACTGATTTCTATTATGCCAACTGTGCCTGATTTTCATTCTAATTTGGCTAATCTGTATTATGTAAAAGGCGAATTTAAACTTGCGGTCGCTCAGTATCAGACGGCTATTACTCTTAATCCTAACAAACGCTGGACAAGTGTTATTGCTCAAACTTTAGGTTTTGTTTATCAAGAAAACCAAAACGACCTTGATGCTGCAATCAGTGCTTATCAAAACGCTTACACAATGACTCCGGAAGATATTGATATTTATATTAATTTAGGTAGTGCCTTTTATGACAAAGAAGATTTTGACAACGCTTTGTCAGTGTATAGAAAAGCGTTAGAGCTAGACCCGACAAATGCTAAAATACATTGTAATTTAGCTTTCTTACATTGGGGAAAAGGCAACACGAACGAAGCTATTAAAGAATATGAATTGGCTATAAAATATGATGATATGTATGATATTGCGTACAATAACCTTGGGGTAATTTATCTTGATGATTTAGGCAGGGTTCAAAAAGCTATTGAATTATTCAAAAAATCTGCCGAATGTAATCCTAATTATGCACTGGCTCACTTTAACCTTGCAAGAGCTATAACTATTGTGGGTGATAAGATTGAGGCTGCAAAATTGTATCAAATTGCGCAGGATATCAATAAAATTACAAACGAAATAGATCCGCAGGATATTGTTGATAAAATCAACAGTTTATTCTCATAGGAGTTAAATTTTATCTAATTTTTTGATTTTTAGACACCTTCAAGATATTAAGGCATTGAAGCAACTTGCCCAACAATCCAAGCAGCGGTAGTGTAATTCTTTGCACTATAAAAAATATATTTATCTCTGGATTGCCGAAAATTACTTCGTAATTTTCTCATAATGACGGATATCTGTTGTTAATGACAGATTTTTCAGCGCCTTAATATCTTTAAATTATATTTACCCCTATTTACCCCTATACTTTATCAAACATCTGTTTAATGCCATCGACAGAACTTAAAATTCCTGTTGCCTCATACGGCATATAAACAACCTTGTTATCTTTGCCGTCAGTCATTGTTTTAAGTGTTTCGAGGTATTTCATAGCGATTAAATATTTGTCAGGCTGACCTTTATCAGCTAACGCATTAATAATTTTTTCAATTGCTTGTTTTTCACCGTCAGCTTCAACAATTCTAGCCTGTGCAACACCTTCTGCCTTTAAAATAGCTGCCTGTTTTTGACCTTCTGCTATATTAATTGCGGATTCTTTTTCGCCTTCTGCTTTCAAAATTGCAGATTTTTTTAGACCTTCAGCCTCTAAAATTGCCGCACGTCTGTCACGTTCAGCCTTCATTTGTTTTTCCATCGCTGTTTGGATATCAACAGGCGGAATGATGTCTTGTAATTCTACACGACTGATTTTTACACCCCATTTGTTTGTTGCTTCATCAAGTATTGTTCTCAATTCCTGATTGATTTTGTCACGAGAAACAAGGGTTTCATCTAAATCAATCTGACCGACAAGGTTTCTCAAAGTAGTCTGAGTCAATTTCTCTATCGCATCAGGAAGGTTTTGAATTTCATAAGTTGCCGATTTCGGATCAACTATCTGGAAGTACAAAAGTGCATTTATACTGATAGAAACATTATCTTTTGTAATTACATTCTGACGTGGAAAATCATAAACAGTTTCTCTTAAATCAATTCTGTCTATTTCTTTCACAAAAGAATAAGCCTTGCCATCAAGTGTTTTTTGGGTAGTTTTCCAGAGTATTCCTCTTGGGGTATCAATAATCGGGATAATAAAATTAAACCCTGATTCTAACACTCTGTCGAACTTTCGGAGTCGTTCTACAATAACTACTTCTGCCTGTTTTACAATAATAACCCCTTTTACTACGACTATTATTGCAAACGCTACCAATACTGTTAATAATACCATAATTTACTCCTATTTTAATGTTTATGTCTATCGTAAAGTTTATCAAAATCTATATCTAATGCTTTTAATAGCGATATTATAGCCAAAAGTGATGTATTTACTTCACCTCTTTCTATTGTACCGATTACTTGTCCATAAGACAATCCTGCTAAATCTGCTAATTTTTCTTGTGACAATCCTAATCTGTGCCTTTCTGCTCTTAAATTATTCCCAAATTCTTTTAATATTTCTCTCTCGTCCATGTTAATATTTTAGTCTATTTGATTTTTGATTTTCTACAATATATAATTTGTATTAAACAATATATTTATTGTTAAATACAAAAAATATATTATAAAGGAGTAAAAATGTTAGAAGAATTTTTAGGGGAACTTAAATCACCAATCAGGGCATTGTGGATTTTATCAAGAATATACAATAGCTATTTAAATGGTAATATTGATTTGTTTTTTAACGAAAGCGAAAAAGAGTTTAGAGAAAACCAATATTCGATGATTTATGCCATTCAGCTTATATCAGAAGATATAATGAGTTTGAGAAAAGAATATTATGAAAAAATCAGTGAAAAATATGCAGAATCCTGATTTTACAACTAATTTTAAAATAAACTGTGTAAAACATTTGTAACATAAAACTTATTCACTATTCACTATTCATCTTTCACAAAATAAAATATACTTATAAGAAATGAAAGTGAGAGGATAATGAAAGAGCTTTTTGACAAGATTATAGATAATAAAATAGCGTTTTGGTTTATTTTTGGGTTAATAATAATCGGAAGTTTACTGTTAAGATGGCAATTGATAGAATTTCCGCTCTGGTATGATGAAGGTTGTTCTGTTGCGACAGCGATTAATACATTTCCAACCGGAATAAATAACTATTTATGGACACACGATTTGCAGCATACACCATTGTATTTTTATATTCTGCATTTCATTATGAATATTTTTGGTGACGGAGTTGTTGCACTTAGAGTATCATCACTTGTTGTATCTATGGCGTTATTGCCGATAACATATATTGTGACGGAAAAATTATCGTCAAAAAAAGTTGCTCTTTTTGCGATGTTATTGATGGGTGTAAATACTTTTCAAGTACTTTATTCAATAGAAATAAGAATGTATCCTTATGTTATTTTGTTATCATTGTTATCAATAAACTATTTGGTAGATTACGACCGAAATTCTGACAAGAAATCACTGATAAAACTGGGGATAGTGAACCTTTTGAATCCGTATTTTTTGACAGGGTCAATTGTTTTTGTATTGGCTCAGTTTATTATTTATACATCATATCTTGATTATACAAAAGCAGATAATAAGAAGATAAAAGATTATGTAATATCAAACCTGTTTGTTTTGTTAGGTTATATTCCTTATTTGATAATAATTATTCATTATGCACTTGTACGTTCACAGTTTTTGGTAACAGATTTATCGAAGTTTTCTATGACAAATTTTTGGGGAATGTTCCAAAACCTTGTATCGTGCGATGCGGGACATATCCATGAAACGAGATTTGAACCGTTTTTTAACTATCTAAAAGGTAATACACCTGAAGTTCAGCATGCAAACTCTGTTATGCAAATGAGGGTTTGGACTTTGATATTTTTACCAATAATCGCTATGTTTGTGGGATTTTTAGGTGTTTTAAGAGATAAAGAAAAACTTAACCATGTTATACTCGGTATAATCACGCTTTGTTTTGTTGTATTTGCATTTCTGGCTAATGCGAAAGTGGTTGCCTTTACAGGCAGATACTTAATCTTTATAACACCGTTTATATTTATCCTTATGGCGATAGGATTTAGTAAATTTAAAGAATACATTGTAACAGGATTTATTCTTTTATATACAATCGGTTGTTATTATGGTTTATCTTCTACTTTTGAATGGTATGAGAATATTGCCAAATTCTCATTAAAATCACCTGCAGATTTTGCATACAATAACTTTAAGGGTAAAGAGAACCTCGTTATTATGCCGTTTGCATCGTCTGTATCTTTTTATTACTTTAAAGGCGAAGATATGCCGAGAGTAGTGCCGTTAGAGTTGTTCCACGAAGTCAGAAATCCTGACAGTAAAATTATGTATGACGATGCACAAAGAAAATTATTTAAAGACAAAACTGGCGATAAATATAAGGTTTTTCAAGATATCATAACCTCTGACAAACCTATTTCCAAAAACTTGGAAAAATGGCTAAGCTCTTATATAGATAGCGTTCCGAAAGACGGGTATATTATCTGGGTTGTATACTACTCTGATAACTATGCGATTATCCCGCCAAATAAGGTCAAAGAGATATATAGCAAATATGAGAATGTAAAAAATCTGACAAGTACAGGCATGTTGTCTAAGTTTGATGTTGATTTGATTAACTTGCTGGAGAAAAAAGCGCAGTTTATCTACAAAGACAGAGATGCTTCAAACCAGTTTTTTGTATTTAAGAAAAAATAGTTTTAACAAAAATAGAGTGTCAATAAAAATCAAAAATTTAAAAAACCGTCCTCATTTTGTCAAGTAATTTTTCTGAGATTGTTATAAATTTATTTTTTGTGCTTTAATAACAGTTTTTTCATTTGCAGGAATATTTGAAACTAAAATTTTAGTTAAAATATTGCTTGACAATAACTTTAAGTATCTTTAAATGTCAGGCACTGCCTGACCTACTAACTTTATTAAGAAAATACAAATATAATCTATATTTAAGCCTGATTGGTTGCTTATATACAAGATATAAAAAAACTACACTTTAACTCTTGTATTATCTAGTACGGGAACACATAGTGATTTTTTTAACTTATGTAATAACACTGCTTAAAGGTAATAAAAGTTATAGGTCTTGTTCAATATCATTAAACAAGACCTATAATTTTTTATTATATCAAAATATTGATTTTAATTTTCGTTATTTTGATTTATCACACGCATTGTAGGGAAAGCGATAACATCACGGATAGTAGGAGAATTAGTCAATAACATAACTAATCTGTCTATACCCATACCCATACCGCCAGTCGGAGCCAGACCGTATTCAAGAGCGTTGATGTAATCTTCATCAATCGACATAGCTTCTTCATCACCGTTAGCTTTTGCAAGAGCTTGAGCCTCAAATCTGTATCTTTGGTCAATAGGGTCTGACAACTCTGAAAACGCATTTGCAATTTCCCAACCGTTAACACGGGTTTCAAATCTTTCTGTCAATCTGTCGTTATCTCTGTGAGCCTTAGCCAAAGGTGAAATTTCACGAGGATAGTCGATAATGTGACAAGGCTGAATTAAAGTAGGTTCAACTTTTTCTTCAAAGATAGCGTCTATTACTTGTCCCCAATTCATATCATCATCAACATCTACGTGAAGTTCTCTTGCTTTTTGAACAGCCTCTTGAGCGGTGAAAATTTCCATAAAATCAACACCTGTTGCATCTTTAACTGCGCCTAACATAGTTTTTCTGTCCCAAGGCGGAGTTAAATCAATCTCGTTTTCACCGTATTGGATTTTTGTTGTTCCTAAAACTTCTTGAGCAACCCAAGCTACCATGTTTTCCGTTAATTCCATCATGTCGTTATAATCAACGTAAGATTGATATAACTCAATCATAGTAAATTCAGGGTTATGACGGGTGTCGATACCTTCGTTTCTAAAACATCTTGAAAGTTCAAAAATCTTTTCACTCAACCCACCGACCATAAGTCGTTTCAAATGAAGTTCCGGTGCTATTCTCAATGTCAAATCCATATCAAGCGCATTATGATGTGTTATAAACGGTCTTGCATTTGCACCTGACGCTTGAGTGTGTAACATTGGAGTTTCAACTTCCAAAAATCCTTTATTTGTTAAATATTCTCTTATCTTTTGGATAATCAAACTTCTTTTTCTAAAGGTATCTCTCGTTTTTTCATTAACAATAAGGTCAACATATCTTTGACGATATTTTGTTTCTTGGTCAGTAAGACCATGGAATTTTTCAGGTAAGGTTTGAAGTGATTTTGAAAGGATAGTGTATTCTTTCGCTTTGATAGATAACTCACCTCTCGGAGTTCTTCTTATAGAACCATAAAATCCCATAATATCACCTACGTCAACAAGTTTAAGCGTTTTAAACTTGTCAACGTCCATATTATCTTTGTGTGAAAAGATTTGGATTTTGCCTGACGCATCCATCAAGTCGATAAACATGCCTGAATTTCTGATAGCCATAACACGACCTGCAACAGAATAAAAATCTTCTGTTTCTTCACCGGCAGGTAAATCTTTATATTTTTCCTGTAAATCTTTTGCATCAATATCTTTGTTGTATTTATACGGATAAGGATTAATTCCTTTATCTACCATTTCAGCCAATTTTTGAAGTCTGCGCTGACGCATTGTTTCTTTTGCTGAAATAGGTTCTCTTGTTTGTGTTTCACTCATTTATATTCCCTCATTTTTGTAGTCTATGGTTATATTATAGCAGAAAGATAAATTATAGTTTAGCGAGCTTCGCTCGCTAAACTATAATTTACAGTGACTAGGCTTAAGTGAATAGACAATTTAATCTATTCACTA
>CACZPS010000085.1 GCA_902783125.1 uncultured bacterium
ATAGAGTTGTTAATACTAGTAAAAATTCACTTACAAGTGTGAATGTTGGCGGAACAAATTATACATTAGATCTTAACCAATTAAAATCTGATTTGGTTACGTGGTTCAGTGATGCTAGTCACAGTAGTTATGCTGACTCAGAAACAGTATTTTACGGCTCAAATGAAGCTGATAAACAATCACTTATGGCTGTATATACCAAAGACACCGCAGGGTGCTTTGTAAAAGCGTAAATAAGCGTAACCTCACCCCAACCCTCTCCTAAAGATTAGCAAATTTTCGGTAGGGCTTTAGCCCGAAAGTAGCCGCAAAACCACGCTTTTGCGACTACACGAATAATTCAAGATAGGAGAGGGATAAGAACAAGAAATCTGTGATTTTGTAGTTATTAGGGTGAGGTATGAAAAAACTTCTTATCAGAAGAAAAGTTTTCTGAATTAAATTCTTAAATAGCAAAAACGACAGGGCAAAACTCTGTCGTTTTAATATCAAAAGGAGTAATAATTTCAGACTACTCCCAAACAAAACATGACCCGTAAGCATCTTAAATCTGTTCTTTTATAAATTCCCAATAATAACTAAAAAAATATATAAATAAACCTTTCTATGTTACAATAACCCTATGAGCGACATTAGTTTAGAACCAATGAAATTAATGAGAACAGACGGTAAGTTTGTTGATGTTGAGTTCTATAACAATTTTGATATTGAAAATGTTGAAATATTAGATATAAAACATCTTAAATTTAAAGGTAAAAAGACTAAAGACATTACAAAATCTGATATAAGAGAGGTTGTTTTTAAAGGCGAAGAAAAATTATATCTTCAGAATAATAAATCAAAAATTGTTGCAGGATTATCAAAAAAACACTTAAATAAAATTATATCAACCGTTTTTACAAAAGATACGAAAGGTAAATATGGTTATTTAAAGAAAGAAATTGTTTCAAATGTTGATACAATTTTTTATGCAGCAATACCAATATTAAAACATCCCGAATTAAAGAAATTGATTTTAT
Organism: uncultured bacterium; assembly: GCA_902783125.1. Classification (GTDB taxonomy): domain Bacteria; phylum Cyanobacteriota; class Vampirovibrionia; order Gastranaerophilales; family Gastranaerophilaceae; genus UBA2883. The sequence continues at coordinate 1,020 of CACZPS010000085.1, forward strand.
ATGATTGCCAAATTATTCATAGATTTACCCTGCCTTTAAAAATTGGGGGCTTGATATTTTTTGTGATGATAACAGTAAAAGAAAGAACTGACTCAAAAGACACTATAATAGATGAATTTACAATATATGATTTATATTCGGAAGCACAAGAAAATGAAAAATCATCCGATAGTCCCTCTACGGTTTCTGTTGGAAATAATCCAATGACCACCCGTAGCCATTATCGAATGATTACTTACAGTATAAACGATTTAATTGAATTTGTCAAGTGTAGCGTGACTAAAATTCGCTCATAACAAGGGTTTTGAAGAGGAAAACATTCTGGCTACTCCCAACCAAAACATGACCCGTAAGCATCTTAAATCTGTTCTTTTACATACTCTTTAATCTAAGCAGGCGGGTTTCATAATTTTACAAAACTTTATATCCAAAAATCCGTATCCAAAAATCCAAAAACCGCTTAATTATTTTAGCTCTATTATATCCTCTCCCATTTACCTCAAAAATATGTTATAATGCTTAAATACTCTTGTTAAAGCATTTTACGTTTGTTTTATTAAGAAACATTAAGACAATTAAAACAAAAAATGAACAAAAATTTTGCTAACTCGTTATATGGGTGTAAGAGGTAAACAAAATGACAGAAAAATGTAACAAATTTGAAGCACTATTTACATTCTCAGATGAAGAAACTTTAATGAAGCATCTGGAAGAATGTGAAGATTGCAGAAAAGAATACGAAAAAATGAACAAAGTGTCAGACTTAATAAAAGAAGTTAAGCCTCATTACCAAAAAGACAGGTTTAAAGCTGTTAAAGTTGCTTGCGTTTTGTTCGCAGTAATGGTCGGCGGTACAACCTTAGAGTTAGCAAATATGAACTATAATCTGCTTGATACGGTTAAGTACGGGCAACAGTTCACAGCAGAAGACTTAGGGTTTCAGACCGATGATTACGGTTTAATTATGGTAGATGGTGAATGAATTTTAAAGACATAATAAAAAATAATAAACAAAATGTAAGAAACATTATCAGGCTTATAACTAAAGAAACAAATGAAGATTTAGAACAAGAAGTCTTTGTTAAGGTTTGGAAAAACCAAGATAAATACACAGAGAAAGGTAGTTTTAAAACATGGATAAACACCATCGCAAAGAACTTATCAAAAGATTACTTGAAATCTGCAGACAGGAGAGTGCAAGTAAACTCAACCGCAGACGACGAAGTAATGAACTCAATAAGAGATAATAAATCGGCTCCGGAGGGCGTTTTTTTAGCAAAAATAAGACAAAAAAGGATAATCAAAGCAATAGATGAATTAAAACCCAAGTTCAAAGAAGTGATAATGTTGTGCGAGATTGAAGGATATTCGTACGAACAGATATCTGAAAGACTCGGTGTTCCGATGGGAACAGTAAAATCAAGAATATACAATGCAAAGAAAGAGCTTGCCCTGAAACTTGAGGACTTACTCTAGAAAGGTTTAACAAATGAAAAAAGTATTAGTAACACTCTGCCTGTTGGCTATCTCAACAGGTGTGGCAAATGCGCGTCCGATTGCGCCACAACCTGTACATCACAAACAACCTGCTCCAATGCAAAAAGTTGTTCCGCCACCAAAACCGATGCCGGTCGTTTATCAGCCGGTTCAAGTACCTGCAGGTTATTATGGTTACTCAAATCCGTCTGTTACATTCTCTGTCGGCAATGTAGATGTGACACTGGGGTTATAATAAAATTTGAAAGGATAAAAGTATGAAAAAAACATTGGCAATATTAGGTTTATTAGTTTGTTCAACAGGTTTTGTTTTCGCTGACGAGGTCACAACTACTGATGTAACTCAGCAGGTTGAAATCCAAAATAATTTAGATAGAACAAATTTTGAAAATATGGATAAAAACAGAAAGTTTAACAAATCATTAGAGTCTGACAAAAAGGCTGATAAGATTAAATTCGACAAAAGCGTAAATGATAAAAAGTATAAGAATTTTGATAAAAAAGGTAAATATAGTGACAAAGACAAAGGTGATGTATCGAAAAAACAAAAGTTTGCCAAAGATAGATTAAATCCAAAATTTGATAAAAATTTTCCAAACAAATATTCAAACAAGCACCCTCAAAAACCTATGAATTTAAAAAAAGCTCATAAACCGCATCACCATTACTCGAGATATTCTCATAATCCAAGAATGAACCGATATCACAGACATTCTAACAATATTAGAAGACCAAATAATTTCAGACGCGGATAGGTTTATAATTTAAAACGGTAAAATGGCTATTGAAATAAAAAATAAGTTTCAATTTCTTATAAAAAACGAAAGGATAAAAAAATGAAAAAGACATTATTATTAGCAGCAATTTTAACATTAGGAGCATCAACAATGGCATACGCAGGACCTCAGGGTTGTCCATGTGATTGTCATAAAGGTCCTCAAGGATGTCCGCCATGCGGAATGCACAAACCCGATGGGATGAAACGTCCTCCAAGAATTAATCTTGATGAAAAACTTAAACTTACCGAGCAACAAAAAGTAAAAGCAAAAGAAATCAGAATGCAGGGACGTGAAGAAATGGAACCAATAATGAATGCAATAAAAACAAAGCACGAACAAAAAGAAATTATAAAACGCAGTACTGATATTACAACTGAAGCAAAATTAGAACAAGTTGAAAAATTAAATAATCAAATTAATGCGCTTAAAAAACAAGCTCGTGATTTAAGGTTAAAGAATGAAAGAGATTTTGAAGCAATATTGACTCCTGCACAGAAGAAAGAACTGGATAAATTAAAGGCTGAAGGTAAAAAGAAAGCTATGGAACGCAAGCAAAAGGCTCAAAAATCTACTAATAAATCTGCTAAATAAAAACTTCGACCCCTTGTGAAAATAACATACTCTCTCAACCTTAAATAAGGTTTCCTCTCTCCGTAGCGAGAGAGGCTAGGGGTTGGGGTATGGGATAGGGGTAAATGAATAAATCACTTGAGTTAGTGAAGTTTTAAAGTATATAAGAGATTCTTCTAACATAATACATATATAATTTGATGGAGTTGTTGAGCTAAATTACATTCCATCAAACAAAGAGGCGAGCTTCCCTCGCCTCTTTTACTTATTTTACTAATCACATTACTATATTATTTTTATAATATTTAAAATTGAAAACAAAACCGATTCTAATTATATATATATATCCGCCGCAATTTACTATAAACTTACTTAACTACTTTTTTAAGACCTTTGGGTTTGTCTATATTTCGGTGAAGTTTTATAGCAATTTCAAGTGCTAACATTTGGCAGATAATTACGTTTGAAAACATTTGCAATATTTCATTTTCACAGTCAATATTTACATTAAAATTTGAAACATATTTATTATTATGTTTACCAATTATATATATAGACGGATTATATTCTTTCTTTATCTTATCTAAATTATCTGCTGCTCCAGAAGAAATCCCATGGACAGATATGTACAAAACAGACGATTTTCCATTCAAAACAGCCAAATGTCCGTGCATAAATTCCCCGATTAAAGCTGCATTAATATTTTTATAAGAGGTTTCTTTTATTTTTAAAGCGCCTTCTTTTGCAATAGCATATGAAATACCTTCCGCTAATATAACAATAGTTTTTTCTTTAGCTAAAAGCCCGCCAAGCTGTTTTATTTTTGTTCTTAATTCAAGAGTTTGGTGTAAAACATTCGGTAAAGATTTTAGTGAATCTATATAGTTATCAATATCATATCCTTTGTTTTTTGCTATTTTTAAAGCGACAATCAAAACACAAAGCATTTGGGCAGTAAATGATTTTGTTGCGGCAATACTTCTTTCTTCACCTGCAAGACAATTAACATGATATTTAGATTCTTTCCAAATAGTTGACTCAGGATTATTTGTAATGCACATTGTATTTAAGAAATATTTAACCCCATCCTTATCAAAATAACCTTTATTAACTCTGCGCAGTGCTTTCACCGTATCCGAGGTTTCTCCGGACTGAGTAATAAATATATACAATGTTCCTCTATCGTGCGGAACAATTTTTTTGATATTAAATTCGCTAGAATATATTGCTCGTGCCTCAATTCCCGCAATTTCACCCAACAAATCACCGGAGAATCTGGCACAATGATACGATGAACCACTTGCTACAAGCACAATTTTATTTACATTCTTAGGGACATCTATTTTATCAATTCCTTCATTTTCTAAGATACCGGATAAAACTTTAGGCTGCTCATAAATCTCCAATTCCATTGATGATTTTGATTTTTTATTAAATAAAAACATAATTAGATTTCCTTTACCAAATAGGATAAATATTAACTACATCCAGTTTAACATTCTTTTTTGTAAATTCCAACACCATATCTTTTGCAATAACGCTTAGTTTCTTTTATTACAATATCAGATAATGCAAATACAGCTATCAAGTTAGGTACAGCCAGAAACAATGTTACACCGTCAGAAAGATTAATAATACTTTTAAAATTCATGGCAGAACCTGCAATTATGCAAATACAATATATCGCCTGAAAAATTCTTGAATTATTTTTACCTTCGCCAAACAAAAAGTTCCATGCTTTTACACCGTAATACGAACCGCACAACATAGTTGAGAGAACAAAACAAGAAACCATAACGGTAAGTATAATCGGGAAGAAAGAACAAATTGTCCCAAAGGATTTTGAGGTCAGTTCAATTCCCGCAAGTCCGTCAACTAAAAGGTATTGTTTTGACACAACTATAACAAACATAGTAGATGCACTTACAATTACAGTATCCACAAACGGCTGAAGCATAGATATAAAAGCCTGAGCTACAGGCTTATTTGTGTTAACAGCAGAAAAGGCAATCGGCGCAGTACCAAGCCCTGCCTCATTAGCAAACATTGCTCTGCGGAATCCCCATAACAAACACGCAAAAGCGCCTCCGCTTATTGCCTTCGGAGAAAAAGCCTCTGTAAGTATTAGTTTTATTGTTTCAGGAACATGATTTATATTTAATACACAAACTAAAAAAGCACTTCCGACATACAATGTACACATAACAGGGGTAACTTTTGATGTAAATTTACCGATTGATTTTATACCGCCAATTACGGTAAACCATGTTATTATTGCTACAATAACACCAATAGCCCAACCGTTGTTGTAAAATACACTATTTACTCCACCCGTAACTTCTATAATTTGTGAAGTCATCGCATTAATTTGGAAAAGATTCCAACCGCCTATCATTGCAAAAAGACAACACACTGCATATGTATTCGCAAGAATCGGGGCAAATCTTTTTATATAAGGAGCTCTTAATCCGTTCAATATATAATACATAGGTCCGCCGGATACACTGCCGTCAGAATTTGTGTGCCTAAATTTCAGACCTAAAAGAACTTCTGAATATTTTAAAGCCATTGAAAAAAGACCTGCAATAATTACCCAAAATATAACCCCGGGTCCGCCGATTGATATGGCCGCTGCAGAACCAGCAATATTGCCAATTCCCGCTGATGCTGAAATTGTTGCACTTAGCGCTTGAAAAGAGGATACTTCACCTTTTTTCTTTCTTTCATAACCATTTGATTTATGTTCAAAATTCTTTGTAATCAGATTAATAGCATGCTTAAATCCCCAAAACCCAATAAATCTTGTTTTTATGGTAAAAAATACTGCAGCAAATATAAGTAATGCAACAATAAATTCTATCTTTACTCCGCATATCGTTATATGAGAAAAAATAATACCGGAAATTTTATCTGCAACCGGCGATAATAAATTATCAATAATGCTATCTATATTCATAGTCTTATTTTAGCATGAATAAATTATAGTTTATC
>CACZPS010000086.1 GCA_902783125.1 uncultured bacterium
CCAAAGGCTGTAAAATTGAACCTAACGACCTAACGTCTTAAGAGTCCTAATGACTTTAGCGAGCGAAGCTCGCTAAACTATAATTTATCCATGTTATAATGAACAAAAAAGGAGAGATAAATGCTTAAAGGTCCGTTTTTAGACAGAAATTGGATGGGACAAAACCCTGATTACGACACCTCAGATATTATTATGATAGGTTTACCGTTTGACGGAACAGTATCATATCGTTCAGGTTCTCGGTTTGCACCTGAACAAATTAGGCTCGCAAGTTGGGGACTGGAAGAATATTCTCCTCGATTTAATAAAGAACTTGTCGAATGTAATTTCCATGATGCGGGAGATTTAGAGTTCCCATTGGGGAATACGAAAGGTTCACTTGATTTAATTAAAGAAAATGTTGAACAAATATATAAAGACGGAAAACGAGTCTTTGGGATAGGCGGAGAACATCTTGTTACCTATCCGGAAATAGAGGCAATATCAAAATTCTATGGTGATGATTTGGCAATTATCCATTTTGATGCTCACACAGATTTGAGAGAAGAATATCTGGGGGAACAACTTTCACATTCTGCAGTAATAAGACTATGTACAAAGTTTGTTAACCCTAAAAACCTCAAACAAATCGGTATCCGTTCAGGCATGAAAGAAGAATGGGATTATATGGCGAAAAATGAAACTTTAGCTAAAAACTATACTGATTTAGACAGTCTTAAAGCCAAAAAGGTGTTTGTAACTGTCGATTTAGATGTTCTTGACCCGTCAGTTATGAGTGGAACGGGCACTCCTGAAAGCGGTGGTATGACATTTAATGAACTTATGGTATGGTTTGAATATATAAAAGATTTTGATATCATTGGTGCCGATGTGGTTGAATTATCACCTGATTACGATACCTCCGGCTGTTCGACTGCCGTTGCCACAAAGGTTATCAGAGAACTTTTGATGATTATGTAATTAAAATATATGTGTTAATCAAGGTTTACATATAACTTATACTAACTTTATGGTAAAATATATCTCGATTGGGGAGAAAATTATGGCTTATAAAATATTATCTAAAAAAGAGTTGTGTCCAAATCAGTATGAAATAACTATTGATGCACCTTACGTTGTAAGAAATGCCAAAGCAGGACAGTTTATTATATTTAGAGCGGAAGAAGACGGTGAAAGAGTCCCGCTTACGATAGCTGATGTTGATAAGGAAAAAGGGATTTTAACTCTTGTTTTTATGGCAGTAGGTTATACAACAAAGAAACTTGCGACTTTAGAAGTCGGTGATGAGCTTGTTGATATAGTCGGGCCTTTAGGTAAGCCAACACATATAGAAAATTATGGTACTGTTGTTTGTGTTGCGGGCGGTTATGGCGCTGCACCTTGTTATTTAATCGCTAAAGCCTTCAAAGACGCAGGAAATAAAGTTTATATGATTATGGGCGCAAGAACAAAGGAACTTATCTTCTGGCAGGATAAAATGAAAGATGCTTGTTCTGAACTATTTATTACAACCGATGACGGCTCTTTAGGTATAAAAGGATTTGGTACAACCGTTTTACAGGATATTATGAATAGAGAAAAAGTAGATTATACAATAGCAGTCGGTCCTATGCCAATGATGAGAGCGGTTGCAGAAATGACAAGAGATAAAGGTATCAAAACAGAAGCCTCTATGAATCCTATTATGGTAGACGGTACAGGCATGTGTGGGGCTTGTCGTTTGACAGTAGGCGGCAAGACAAAATTTGCATGCGTTGACGGCCCTGATTTTGACGCTCATCAGATTGATTTTGACGAAGTTATTAACAGAACCCGTATCTATAAAGACGAAGAACGAAAGAGATGCGAAAGCTGTAACCTTTTAAAGCAAGGCTAAAAATATCTTTAAAACTTTATGTTACTAAAAAACGGTGAAAAATTTTTTCACCGTTTTCTAATAACTGTCTATTGCTTTAATTTTTCTTTAAACACAAATAATTCGGAAAAATTTATTTCTAACGCATTTGATATCATATATAAATGAGAACAAATCTTGACCCCAAGCGCTTCACCATTTTCTATTTTTTTAAATACGATAATCTTATCTTCGATTTAGAACTAAGTTCTTTTAATGTCGTGTTTTTTAATTAAATCAAATTTTAATTTTTGTAAACATATCTGATTTAGTGTTATAAATACAAAAATATGTGGAACAATAATTATATAGAGTTACAAATGAATAAGGATAATGTAAACATTTGTAACAAATGGAGAAAATATTAATCAATTTTTAAAAAGAAACAGACTTTATATACATGTAAGATGATGTATATCTATGTCTGGGAAAACTGATTGAGGAAAATTACATGGTTTCAATGGATTCTAAATTAAATATATTTAAGGTCAACGGCACAAATCCATTTGCACCGGCAGAAAGAACCGCTTTTACCGGCGGTGGGGAAGCCGTTTCCACCGAAGGTTTCTCTGACAGACATGGTAAAGGTATGGCAGCAGGTGTCGACAGCAACGGTGTTCTTGGCTCAGTCACAGGGACAGGTGTGGACGGCAAACATAAGTTGAATATGTATATGTAAAGAAATTAGATAATATAATAAAACAAAGGCTCTTTTTTAAGAGCCTTTTTAGTTGTTATATTAATATTAAAATTTAGTCAAATATATTTAGAAAAAATTACCCTATAAGAAATTGTCCCATATCTCTGAATTTTTCATATCTTTGATTTCTTAGTTCTTCGGCACTCATACCTTTCATTGAATCAAGCGCGTCTAAAATTGCTTTTTTCATGTTTTGGCTGATTTCTGAATAACACGTATGAGCTCCGCCAATTGGTTCTTTTATAGCACCGTCTACAATTCCCAGTTTAACCAAATCATCAGAAGTAATCTTCAGAGCTTCAGCAGCTTCAGGATATCGTTGAGCATCACGCCAAAGTATAGATGCGCAACCCTCAGGTGAAATAACTGTATAATAAGCGTGCTCCAGCATAAGAACTTTGTTCGCAACTGCAAGTCCGAGTGCTCCGCCGCTACAACCTTCACCTGTAATAATAGCAACAACAGGAACATTCAATTTTGCCATTTCTCTGAGGTTAACGGCTATCGCTCCGCCTTGACCTGTTTCTTCTGCGCTAATCCCCGGATAAGCCCCAGGAGTATCAATTAAAGTAACAATAGGGATATTGAACTTGTTGGCGTGTTTGAATAATCTGAGCGCCTTTCTGTATCCTTCAGGTTGAGGCATACCAAAATTATATTCAAGATTTTCTTTAGTTGATTTACCTTTTTGCGTACCGATTAGCATAATGGTTCTTCCATCTATTTTTGCTAAACCGCCAATGATTGCTCTGTCATCAGTACCCGTTCTGTCACCGTGAAGTTCTATAAATTCATCACATATCAATCTTGTGTAATTGAGGAAATTTGGGCGTTCCTGATGTCTTGCGATTTGAAGTTTTTGAAACGGTTTAAGATTAGAATATAATTCTTTTTTATAATCGTTAGCCTGTTGTTCAAATGTTTCAATTTCTTTATTTAAGTCCATGCCTGACTCCGAACTGATTTTTCGTAACTCTTGTATTTTTTCTTGGATTTCTACCAAAGGTTTTTCAAATTCTAATACCATCATTGATTACACCTCATGCATAGCTAGTATTGACGATAAAGTTTTTCTTAGTTCAGAACGTTTTGAAACAATATCAACCTGACCGTATTTAAGCAAGTCTTCAGCAGTTTGGAAATCGGCAGGGAGTTTTTGTCTGATTGTTTGTTCAATAACACGTCTGCCTGCGAATCCGATTCTTGCACCTTGTTCAGCAATAATAATATCGCCGAGCATGCCAAAACTTGCTGTTATTCCGCCAAAAGTAGGCTCTGTTAAAAGATTGATATACAAAAGTCCTGCTTCATCAAGTCTTGAAACGGCACAAGAAGTCTTTGCCATTTGCATTAGACTCAATGCACTTTCCTGCATTCTTGCCCCGCCTGAAGATGTGACGGCCAAAACCGGTAATCGTCTTTTTATAGCTTCTTCTATGATTCTGGTTACTTTTTCACCGACAACGCTGCCCATAGAACCGCCCATAAAATCGAAATCCATAACCGCAACAGCGACTTTGTGACCTTCAATTTCACCGATACCTGTGATAACTGCTTCTTCCAGTCCTGTTTTTGCTTTTGCTTTTTCCAGTCTGTCTGCATAAGATACAGTATCAACAAATTCTAAAGGATCTGTCGGTTTAATATCTGAGAATAATTCCTCAAAACTGTCTTTGTCAAACAGTTGATGAATACGTTCTCTTGCGTTTATTCGAAAATGATAGTCACATAAAGGACATACCATCATATTATCTTCGAGTTCTTTTTTTGTTATCTGTGATTCACAATGTACGCACTTTGTCCATAAATCAGAAATAAGTTCTTCACCATCGTTACGAGCTTCCATCTGTCTGCGTTGGATTTGTGCTTCTTTTCGTTTTTCAAACCATTCTTGAATTGTCATATATTAATCAAACAATCTTTATGATTGTCCTCCTATTTTCCCTTTTAATAGTAAAATATACTTAATAATTATATTACATCAAGGGTTAATGTCTATAATTGTAAAGAAATTTCAAACATCTTTTAAAATCCTGTTATGTTTTAGATTTCGCTTTGATTGCATTATGTTTGATTTAACTTATTTTGCAGAAGCTTGCGCAAAGTTTTTTTTGTAAATTTAATTAAAAATTATAATAATATTCATCTTAGGTCGGGCAAAGACCATATTAACTATAATCTTTCTGCATTTTACAAAAAATACTTCACTCTATATTATTTTTATTTTATAAATAAAAGTATGGCTAACGAATTTAATCATTATACTGTAATGAAAAATGAAGCAGTTGACGCATTGGAGTGTCAAAACGGTAAAATTTATGTTGATTGCACACTCGGTGGCGGTGGGCATAGTGAACTTATACTACAAAGAATTTCACCTGACGGAAAACTATTTGCGTTTGATATCGATGATGAAGCAATAAGTTATTCAAGTGAACGATTAAAAGATTATAAAAATCTAACAATTATAAAAGATTCTTATGTGAATATAAAATCAGCATTGAAAAAATACGGTATAGAAAAAATAACGGGCGGAGTATTATTAGATTTAGGAGCATCATATCATCAACTTACAAAACAAGAGAGAGGTTTTTCGTTCTCAAAAGAAGCACCTTTAGATATGAGATTTGATATGTCATCTGATTTTTCAGCTTACGATGTTGTAAACAAATATAAAGAAGAAGATTTAGTCAGAATTTTTAGTGAATACGGTGAAGAACGGTTTTCTAAACGTATAGCAAAAGCTATTGTTCAGCAAAGAGAAAAATCACCTATAAAAACAACAACAGAATTATCTGATTTAATAATAAAATCAACCCCTAAAATAAAGTCCAACATTCACCCTGCAACAAGGGTTTTTCAAGCTATAAGAATTGAAGTAAACGGTGAGTTAAATAATGTAAAAAAAATATTAACTGATGTATTGGATTTATTAGACTATGGTGCTATAATATCTGTAATTAGTTTTCATTCTCTTGAAGACAGAATAGTGAAAAGGCTCTTTAAATTTGAATCACAAAAGTGCAGATGTAACGAAATGATTTGTAAATGTGAGCCTCCAAGGATAGAGTTAGTCAATAAAAAACCTATTCTTGCATCGGAAGAAGAAATAAAAATTAATCCACCATCAAGAAGTGCAAAACTAAGAATAGTTAGGTTCATTAAAAAATAGGTTAGTATTTTGAATAATAATCGTTTACAAAACAGAAACACCAACAGACTTAATCCCGAATACAATGTCGGATATGTTTCTAATGCAATGCGTATTCAAAAAAGAAACGATCAAGTTATCAGCGGATACTTTCCTAAACAATCAGCAAAGGCAATGGCAATAGAAAAAGTAAATAAAACTCTGTGCGGATTATTAATTTGCGCTATTTTGATATCAGCAGTCAGTTATTTTTTTGTAGTTTCCAGCGAAATAAAACTTAACGAATGCAGCAGAAAGACTACTATGCTAAACGTTGAAAACGCAGAACTTCAAAACAAATTAGATAAATTAAAATCATTTAATAATGTTGATATAACTATGCAAAAACATAACTTTTTACAACGACCGGAAAAAGTTATTGAAGCAACAGACGACAATTCAAATCTCACTAATTCAAAGAAAACGCAGTCTAACCAAAGACCAAAGGCTTGGACTATCGGATATTAGTTAAAAATATTTAAAACAAAAGAGGACAAATATTTCATCCTCTTTTTGTTATTATATAGTTTATACTTACATCATTTTTGTATATATCATTGCTAAAGTTGCTTTGTCGGTTTTAGAACCACTCTCAATAACGTCCCACGCTGAATTATAATCACCTTGAACACCAAACATATTGAAAGTACCTTTATACTCACCCGCAAGCCATGAAGCTACTTTTTCTTTTGTTGAAGCAATTGCGCTATCAATATCTAAGGCAGTCGAATTATCCTCAGAATCAATAATATTAATATTTTCAATAATTTGAGTTTTTCCAAAATAATCATCTATCCAAGCATAACCAAAAGAACCTTGTAAAGACTGCATAAGATCTTTTGTTCCCATTCCACTCGACATATTTGATATTGCACTCAAGCCTGCTTCAGAAAACTGTGAACCGTCACAAATCATCAAATCAGTATATAATGACACATTTTGTTTATTTGGATTTGCTACATCAAAGAAATACATCAAATTATTATCTGAATATTTAATATTCAACGTATCCTCGTCACCTGCATAATCTTCTATATAAAGTCCAAATTCTTTAAGAGTAGTGTTATAAATATCATTACCCTCTGAATCATAAACACTGGTTGCAGGAATATCTAAATCATTTGATATTGTTTGCGTTCCGCCAATGCCAATCATTTCTGCGGTGTTTTTACCGGTTGCCTCGCCTTTTTCCTGTGATGTTATATACAAGGTATCATTACCCGCACCCATATAGATAAGGTCATTGTTTCCATTTGAAGAAATTACATCGGCAGAATTACTTCCGATAATGATTTCACTTTCAAACGTACCATTTATTTCGCCCTGACCGATTATAATAGTTTTTGTTTCTTCATTTTTATCAACAATCATTATTTCCGAATTTAATCCGTCAGTATCTTTAACCGTAACTTCCCCTATTTTAAGGTTATTACCATCTTTTTTAATCAACGGGTCACCTGCGCTGTATGTTCCTGACAATGTTCCTTTTGTGTAGAAATCAGTATATTCTTTATCGGTAAATACCAATGTATCAGATGATTTGTCATTTATCTTTATAATATTATCTTCTGAGAAATTCTCCCCGAACGTTATTTTACTATCATCAAGGTTGTATTCTTTGTTCATCAAAGAATTTAGACTGATTGACATAGATTCTTTGTTATCATCTGTAGCATTTAAGATAACTTTTTGGCTGTCTGTTTCTTGAGTGAAATTATTCACTGTATAGAGCAGTTTTTCGTTTGCACCGTAGATTTTTAAAGTTCCGTCTGTGTTTACAAAACTGATATCAGAATATTTTTCTTCACTATCTAAAGTTACAACATTGTCGTTA
>CACZPS010000087.1 GCA_902783125.1 uncultured bacterium
CTAAATGAACCTAAAGTCTTAACGACTTAACGTCCTAACGACCATAGTTTAGCGATGAACTTCGTTCATCGCTAAACTATAATTTACAAATCTTCTTTTTCAGTTTAGAATAAGATTATGAAAAACTATGTAAAAACATGTTCTTCTATTGACGACACAAGAGAGCTTGCAAAAAGATTTGCCGATATTACAAAACAAAAAGGTTGTTTCGTTAACTTATTTGGCGATATTGGCGCAGGAAAAACTGCATTCGTCAGGCTCGTTGCAGAAGCACTTGATATAAAAGAAAAAGTAACAAGTCCGAGTTTTACTATCCTGAATGAATACCACACAGGTGAAATACCTATATATCATTTTGATTTGTATAGGCTGGAAAATGTCGGAATAAAAACTATAACAGATGAATTAAGAGAATACTCTGAAGGGAAATGTCTGACTTTTGTCGAATGGGCTGAATTTTCACAAGGCGAAGTCCCTTTTGACAGAATTGAAATCAATGTAACTTATGATGATGACGATAACCGTTGCTACACTTTTACCGCAATTGGTGAAAGCAAAAAAGAAATTATTGAATTATTAAATAAATAACAGAAGGGTGATATGTTACTTTTAGCATTTGATACTTGTCTAGATAAAACTTACGTCGTTTTGAGAACAGAAAACGATATATTATCGTCTGATACAATATCCTCTAACGATAAAAGTTACCATTCGGCATATTTAATATCGACAATAAAAGAAAGTCTGAAAGCAAGCAACAAAACCCCCAAAGACCTTGATGCAATAGCCATAAATGTAGGGCCGGGGAGCTTTACAGGAATAAGAGCCTGCACAACCGTTGCAAGAGTAATGGCACAACAAATCGGCTGTAAAGCTATCGGAGTATCATCTCTTGAAGTGATTTCTAAAGCAAAAAACGATGAATATATTGTGGCACTCGATGCCAGAAAAAATAAGGCATATTATTACGATAAAAAATTATATGGCGCAGTTGAACTTGAAGAAGTCGATAAAATGATATCCCGTAAAAAAGTTATCACTGATGACAGACTAATCGAACGATTCAGACCAATCGCACAAGAAGTAATTTCTTATCAACAGGCAGACTTTGAACTTGGAGAAATTCTCTCAAATATTGCCGTTGAAAAATTAAAAACTGATGAAGGCAACTGGGCAAAACTTATGCCTCTTTACATTCAACCACCACCGGTATCAATCCCGAAAAAATAATTGAATGTTACAAAACTTAATCAAATAGTCAATTTTTAATAGAGTATTTACTTATTATATATATAATATATATCACAGGAGAACAGTATGCCGATTTCACTGAATACTGATCAATATCATTTGATGACAAAACTGAATATTACAACCTCAAGAATGAGTGAATACACCGATAAGTCGGTTGATCAAATTATTGATGCGGAAGCTGAAAGCGGGAATACGGTTGCAAAAGATTACGGAAGAAAACTATTTGGAAATGTTGACGAACTGATAGAAACCTTTCAACTTTCCGATCCTACAAACAAGTATAATATTATCAGTCAAATGTCAGGTGAACAACGTGAAAAAGTGTTAGAATTGCTTGATAATGAAGATATGGTACTCGGACTAAATTTCTTTACTCAAGAGAAATTACAACAGATGCTCGGCAAAGTTTCAACCGTCGAGGCAGCAAATGTTGCCTTGGAGGCATTTCCTCTGTCCCAGATAATAAAAATGATGCCGGAAGATGAAATGGAAGCATTTTTTATGACTTCTGATTTGCCAAAAGAATTATTCACGGTTCAACTTAGGAATTTAGATCCGAATTTACTTTTGCAACTGGCAGAAAGTATAACAGGAGAAGCTGCCGATCAAAGTGATGCTTCAAAACTAATAGCGCAAATAGCCGCTTTACCTGAAAGACAATTCAAAGAAACAATGGCATCTTTAGATATTGATATTCAACAATTTGTTGTTTATCAAATGGCAACAGAGCATAAAGAAACGCTTTTAGGGTTTAGTAACGAAGCCTATACAGATATGGTATCAAAACTTCAGAAACCGGATATGGTTAAATCAATGATTGCATTAGACACCGATTCTTTGCAAAAGATGACCAGAAACTTGCCTGAAGATTTATTCTCTATCGTAGCGACACAAATAGACACAAAAGAGCTGGCAAAACTTTTGATAGACAGGTGTCCTGATTTATTAGAAAAATTTACCTCAATGGCAAATGCAAGTACAACTCACTAGAACTTAATTGTTGATATTATCTGTGAGGAACTCTAAGAGCATTTCCAGTGCACATTGAGTAAATTTATATTTCATTTTTGTTCGTTTTAGTTTTGGATTAAGTCTAAATTCTCTTACTACAGATTTATATTTAGATTTAATAGAAACATACATTAGCCCGACCGGCTTATTCAGACTGCCACCTGTTGGACCTGCGATACCGGTTGTACAGACAACAACATCGGCATTTGTTCTGGCATGCAATCCGATTGCCATTTCCTCGGCACATTCCTTACTAACTGCGCCAAATTGTTCTAATGTTTCTTCACTTACACCTAACAACGCTTGTTTCATATCGTTTGAATATGTGACAAAATTGCATTTTATATATCTTGAACTGCCGGATATATCCGTTAGACGAGAACTTAATAATCCGCCTGTGCAAGATTCAGCGGTTGATATAATTAGTGAATTATCAAAAAGTATTTTTGCAACTTTATTTTCAACTTTTTCTTTATTTCCAAATATATTAAACATAATCACATTTCGCTTTCATTTTTAAACAGTAATACATAACAATTTCAATTTATTGCATCAATCTTTTTTTGTCAATAAACAATTTAGAGGATTTAATTTTAAGAAATATTATATGGCACATAATATAAATTTCGGATTTGTTTTTTTTAATTAACAGAAATTTTCAAAAAGATTCGATTTTATTTCTCTTTAAAATATAAATGTGAAATTTTTTGTTAAGTTTTTAAATAAAAATCTTTACTATTTTACCTATTTACAATAGTATGTTAATATATAATTAGTAGAAAAGTATATAAAATGAGGTTAAGTTGTGGAAAATTTAGGTGCAGATATTTTTGGTAGAAAAGAACCAACAACAATGGATGATACTTCAATCGCCAGACCAACCGCTCCAATGGGAAGTCCTGCGAAGATAAAAGTAATCGGTGTTGGCGGTGGCGGCGGGAATGCCGTTGAAAGAATGATAAAATCAGGTCTTACCGGTGTTGAATTTTGGATGATGAACACTGATTTACAAGTTTTGAGTTGTTCATCAGCAAAGAATAAATTACAAATCGGCGCAAAATTAACAAATGGTTTAGGTGCCGGCGGAGATCCTCAAACAGGTGAAAAAGCTGCAGAAGAAGCTCAACAAGAGATAACTGCCGCATTAGAAGGCGCGGATATGGTATTTGTTACTGCAGGTATGGGTGGCGGAACAGGTACCGGTGCGGCTCCTGTTGTTGCCAAAATCGCTAAGGATTTAGGGATTTTAACAATCGGTGTCGTTACTAAACCATTCTCTTTTGAGGGGAAAAGAAGAATGGCACAAGCTGTTCAAGGTCTGGAAAAACTCAAAGAAGCTGTTGACTCACTGTTAGTTATTCCTAACGATAAATTATTAGAAGTTGTTGATAACAAAATGGGTGTTCAAAACGCATTTGTTATTGTTGATGAAGTGCTTTTAAGAGGGGTTAAAGGTATTTCGGATATTATTACAATCCCTGGGCTTATTAATGTTGACTTTGCCGACGTTAAAAGCGTTATGCTTGCATCCGGTTCTGCAATTATGGGTATTGGTGTTGGTTCCGGGGAAGGCAGAGCAGTTGAAGCTGCAAAAATCGCTATCAATTCTAACTTGCTTGAAACATCTATCCAAGGTGCGAGCGGATTAATTGTTAACATTAAAGGCGGTCAAGATATGACCTTGATGGAATTGACGGATGCTATAAACTTAATCAATGATGCAGTGCTTGATGATGCAAAGGTAATTATTGGTACATCAATTGATGATAATAGTCAGGGTGAAATTTCTGTCACGGTAATTGCTACAGGATTTGAGTTAAAACCTCAGACTCCGGCAATTACTTCTGCAAAAGATGTCGCTCCTTCAATTGATACAATATTTGGCGGCTCTCCATTTAATCCTGCATCTGGCGGTTCAACCGTTACGCCGGCATTACCTCCTCTGCAGCAATCATTTACAAATATTGAAATTCCACCATTCTTAAAAAAATAAAAATATATTTTTTATAACTAAAAGACGGACTGCCCTAAGGTAGCCCGTCTTTTTATTAAAGAGGGGAATAAATATAGGGATTATTAAAGATAAAAATAGTAATTTATAACTACTTATACCCTTAAACCCTAGGATATTAAATATATATATATAATTACAAAAATATACTATGCTTGTTTATTATACTGCTTTTGATTGCAGATGACTTGCATATCTGGCTTTTGCATTAATTCCTGCGCAAATATCTGAAATTTTACTTGACATAAATAAAATATTCCTATGCACAGCGGCATAATCATTCATCGCATCCATCATTTTTTCAGGATTAATCATTGACTTAGCAGCCATATCATGATTATCCACCTGTTTTTCTGCGTATTTTTTTACCAACAGCTTGTCAATTCTGTCTTGTGCTCCAACTGCCATAACATTAATTCCCTTATATTATTAGTGTGTGTACAATAAATTATTTACTCTATAACTTATCCCATTAATATAAAGTATTTTTTGTTTTCTAAATTGACTTTTTGTGGTAAATATAGTTAACATTTCTTTACAATTGACAATGGGCGAATGGGCAAACAGCAGCATATAAAACAAAAAGTTTGTTATCGAGTTATTGCATAATCAGTTTTAATTACTTCTTCAAGTTTATCCAATAATTCATCTTCAGGAATACGAGATAGTATAATTTCGCCTTTTTTAAAAATATAACCTTCTCCGATGGCACCAGCGATACCATAATCAGCATGAGAGGCTTCCCCCGGTCCGTTGACAGGACAGCCCATTGTTGCAATTGTCAGAGGTAAGTCAAGATTTTTAAACCGTTCTTCAACTTTTTTTGCCAATTCAATAAGTTTAATTTGGGTTCTTCCACAAGTAGGGCAAGATACAAAATTTACCCCTCTTTGACGTAATCCGAGAGCCTTCAATATACCCCAGCCTGCGTGAACTTCTTCAATCGGATTTTCAGTCAGAGAAACTCTTATTGTATCTCCAATGCCTTCTGATAAAAGTGTTCCTATCCCGACTGACGATTTAATTAATCCGCCTTTTAGTGTCCCTGCTTCTGTCACACCAACGTGCAAAGGATAGTCAACCCTTTTTGCAATTAATCTGTAGGCATCAATAGTTGTTGGGACATCAGAAGATTTTAATGATATTTTTATATTATCATAATTCAAATCCTCCAATATTTTAATATGCCCCATTGCGCTTTCTACCATCTTTTCTGCAAGAGTAAGGTCTTGTCTTAACTTTAATTCTTTTTCCAAAGACCCTGCATTTATCCCTATCCTAATAGGAATATTATTTGTTTTAGCAAGTTCAACAACTTTTTTGGTGTGCTCAGCTTTGCCAATATTCCCCGGATTTATTCTTAAGGCATCAATACCATTTTCTATACACTGAATTGCTAATCTGTAATCAAAATGTATGTCTGCCACAAGCGGAAGGGGTGATTTTTTTACTAATTCTTTTATAGCTTCACCCGCATCTTTATTCAGTACTGCCAGTCTTACTATTTCACAGCCTGCTTTATAAAATTCATGTATTTGGTCAAGTGTTGATTTTACATCACGAGTATCGGTATTACACATTGTTTGGACTGACACAGGAGCGCCACCGCCGATTTTAACATCTCTTATTTTTATTTGTTTTGATTTTCTTCTTTCTATCATAATAATTTATTCTAACAAAAACAAAAAAAGCCTGCAAATGCAGGCAGTTAGCAAATATTTGCTAGGGTTCTTTAAGAGGGAAATTTTCAGCCTTGTCTTCTACCCAAACTATCGTATAGTTATGTAATCCGAGTGTGAATGGATTGGTATGTGCCAATCTGTCATACTTGTCAATTTTTTTATTTATTAACTTTAAAAACTTTACAAATTTCATACTTTTATTATTGAGGGTAATTTTTAAGAATAATCACCAAGAATAGTTAAATTTTTATTTAAGAACTAGCCAACTTGTATTACCTGAAAAGTATGATAATACAGCTTATTTTTTATGGTAAAATCAAACTATGGTAACAATAAAACACATAAGAGATGGCTTAATAGAAGAAGAACACACAGGTTATGTGTTAACATCAAAAAGTGGGTTCTCAACTGATTATCCATATTATCTTCGCTCTTGTGCAAAACCGTTGCAGGCAAGCCTTATGATAGATTATGAGCTGGATAAAAAGTATAATTTAACCACCGAAGAAATTGCATTGTGTTGCGCTTCTCATGCCGGAGAAGATTGTCATGTTGAGATAGCAAAAAGATTATTAAAGAAATTCAAGTTGGAATATGATTGGTTAAAATGCGGACTTCACCCGCCTCTGGCCGGATTAAAAACAGGGGAAGAAGTTACATATTTCCATAACAATTGCGTAGGCAAACATCTTCTATTTCTTGCACTTTGCAAGGAAAACAACTGGGATATCCAAACTTATGATGATATAAATAACCCGCTTCAACAAAAAATTAAAGAGAAAATATACAAATTATGTGAGGTAAAAAAAGAATATAATATTACCAAAGACGGTTGCGGCGTGCCGATTTTAGCAATGCCTTTAAGAAATATTTTAAAAGGATTTATCAATTTATTTTGCAATAAAAAATATGAAAAAATAACAACTGCATTTCTTGAAAATCCCTATATAATTGGGGGTAAAGATAGGCTTGACACAGAAATCATGCAAAATTCAAAAGGACTTATCGCAAAAGTTGGAGCCGGAGGATTATGCGTGGTTGTTAATATAAACGAAAAAGACGGACTAATCGTAAAGATAAATGACTGTAATATGTCAACCCGTAGACTCGTTGTTTTTGAAAGTTTGAACAACCTCGGCTGGTCTGATTATAAGTGTGATAAGTCCATAAAAACCTTACACAATCAGACCGTAGGCGAGATTGTGATTAACTTACAGGCTATATAAATAATATTTAATAGTCTTCATTGTGTCTGGCAAAATAGTCTTGTTCGTGATGACACGCAGGACACTTTTCAGGTGCGGATTTACCTTTATGGACGTATCCGCAATTCAAACATATCCATTCAACCTCTTTATCAGCTATAAAAACTCTATCATTTTCTATATTTGATAATAGTTTTTTGTACCGTTTTTCGTGTTCAGCTTCGACCTCAGATATTTCCGTAAAAAGCTCCGCTATATCATCAAATCCTTCTTCTTTTGCGATTCTTGCGAACTCGGGATACATTTCTCTTGCCTCATAACCTTCTGTTGCTATCGCTTTTTCTAAGTTTTCGGAGGTTGCACCAATTTTGTCAATAAGTTTGAACCAAACCTTTGCATGCTCTTTTTCATTGTTTGATGTTTCCTCAAAAATTTTTGATATCTGTACAAATCCCTCTTTTTTAGCTTTTGAGGAATAATATGAGTATTTATTTCTTGCCTGAGATTCCCCAATAAAAGCTGTTTTTAGATTTTCTTCTGTTTTTGTTCCTTTTAGCCGTTTCATTATTAAACTCCTTTTTATAAAAGTTTAATCAGCTTTATAAAAAAATACATCAATAAAAAAGATACCCGATTGGGTATCTTTTTTTTAATATAATTTATTTACCACTAGTTATTACTAAGAACTATTCTTAAAGTTGCTAAGTTTTTAATAGACAACATTTTATGTTTGTTGCGCTGCGATTTTGAAATCTCCATAATTCTTATAATTCTTTGTATTTCATCAATATCCTTTTGAGTTTCCAATTTATATACATTCTCAATAGGGTCTGCAACAACTGACATCATAGCATTTAATTCTGATTCTTTCATTATAAATTCCTTATAAAAATATTCCTATATCCTCTATATTTTTATAAAGTATTTTTATCTTTAAAAATTGACTTTTATGTTAAGAAATATTAATTTGATTATATTCTAATAAGGTTATTACATTTTTATTAACTCAAGCCAATCTCACAATAACGATTTTTTTAATATTTTTTTACACAAAGGGATATAGTATCAGAGATAAATTATTAGCATACTCCAGACAATTTTTATTAAAATTTAAATATATTGTTTGAATCAGAACCCCAATCTACTTATTTGCAAAATCGCATTATACCATATAGAGCATTATAACAATTTTTTCTCCACTTTAAACTCTTATTTACAATTCATTACGGAACTTTGTCGGAACTTAGTCATTTGAACAAAACAAATTTCTAGACTTTTCTAAGCTTAAAACAGAACACAAAAAAAGGGGTTGAAAATTTATCTCAACCCCAAAGTATCAACCAACAATCTTCGTTGAATTACCCAACAATTTCCTTAACTTCTGCTGCCAAGCCTTTATTATCAAGCTTAATGCTAGGACCCATTGTTGTTGTAATATATACAGACTTAACAAAAGTACCCTTTGCTGATGATGGTTTTGCCTTAATAATAGCATCCGCCAATGTAGCAAAGTTCTTTACTAAATCGTCTGTTTCAAATTGAACTTTACCAACAGGACAGTGAATCATGCCTTGTTTATCAGCTCTGAATTCAACCTTACCTGCCTTAGCAGCTTTAACTGCACCTGCAACATCTAAAGTAACTGTTCCTGTCTTAGGGTTTGGCATTAAACCTTTAGGACCGAGAACTCTACCTAATTTACCTAACATACCCATACAGTCAGGAGTTGCAATCAATGTATCAAATTCAAACCAACCGCCGGCAATCTTATCAATAATTTCTTCTGTGCCTGCAAAATCTGCACCTGCTTCAGTAGCTTCCGAAACCTTAGCGCCTTTAGCAATAACACAGACTCTAACCTCTTTACCTAAACCCGCAGGTAACACTACTGTAGATCTGATTTGCTGATCAGCGTGTTTTACATCAATACCCAATCTCATGTGGCACTCAACTGTTTCATCAAACTTTGCTACTGCCTTTGAGATTTCTTGCAATTTTTCAACTGCTGTCTTTATAGTAGACGGTTGTTCAAAACCCTCTAATAATTCGTTTACTTTTTGTTGTCTTTTTGTTAATTTTGCCATTTTTATTTCCTTTCATGGTCGTAACGGACAAATGTCCTTCCATTTTACAAAGATAATAAGATACTAAGGCACTAGGGCTCTAAGATATTCCTTTATCTTTTACTAATACTTCATTCAGTAAATATTTATTTACTCCTCAACGGTAACACCCATAGATCTGCAAGATCCTGCTATCATTTTTACAGCTGCATCCATATCTCTTGCATTTAAGTCGTTCATTTTGATTTTAGCAATTTCTTCTAATTGTGCTCTTGTGATTGAACCAACTTTATCTTTTTTAGGGTTTGAAGAACCTTTAGGAAGATTAAGAGCTTTCTTAATTAAGATTGGTGCAGGAGGTGATTTGATTACAAAAGTAAAACTTCTGTCTTCATATACATCAATTATTACAGGAATAATATAACCTGCTTTATCTTGTGTTTGAGCATTGAATTGCTTACAGAAATCCATGATGTTAACACCGTGTTGACCTAATGCAGGACCAACAGGAGGTGATGGATTTGCTTTACCTGCTTCTATTTGAAGTTTAATTTTTCCTACTACTTTCTTTGCCATTTATTTTTCTCCTTTCGTGGTACAAGCGGGACTGAACCCTTCCACTTTGCTAAATGGAAAATGGAAAATGGAAAATGGAAAATTATTCCGTTTAGCATATTCTATTTTCCGCTGTATTATATTTACTATATCTTTTGTATTTGTTTGTATTCCAACTCAACAGGTGTTTCACGACCGAAGATTGAAACATTTGCTCTAAGTTTAGATTTATCAGGATAAACCTCTGTAATATCACCAATAAATTCGGCGAACGGTCCTGAGGTGATTCTAACCTTGTCACCAACTTTAACATCAAGTTCAATCTTTTGCGTTTGAGAACCTGCTCTGTTGATGATTTTCTTGATTTCACTGTCTTTTGCAGGGATTGGTTTTTTTGCAGAACCAACGAATTTAGTTACCCCCGCCGTATGTCTTACTACATACCAGCTGTCTTCGTCCATTATCATTTCTACAAGAACATATCCGGGGAAAATCTTTTCGTCTTTCTCCTGTTTTTTACCTGCTTTTATTTGAGTAACAGTCTTTTGTGGAACTTCTACTCTAAAAATTTTATCTGACATGTTCATATATTCAATACGTTTTTCAAGATTGCTCTTAACCTTGTTTTCATAGCCGGAATATGTATGAACTATATACCATCTTTTTTCATTCTTTTTCGATTTTTTTACGTTTGTTGAACCGGTTGCGTCCTGTACCGCATCTAATTCACCAGTTGATTCATCAATAACATCTTCTTCTAAGAATTTTTCTTCTTTTTCAACCATTCTTATCACCCTATACTGTAGGAATTAATCCTAATATCGCTTTAAAAATAATATCAATTATATATACAGATACAGTAAACAAAAACACTATCGCTATAACTGCTACAGTTTCAGCAATAACTTGTTTTCTTTCTGGCCAA
Organism: uncultured bacterium; assembly: GCA_902783125.1. Lineage (GTDB taxonomy): Bacteria > Cyanobacteriota > Vampirovibrionia > Gastranaerophilales > Gastranaerophilaceae > UBA2883. Next base: position 10,707 of record CACZPS010000087.1, read on the forward strand.
GTAATCTTGCCCCACTCGAGTTGCACAGATTTTAAATATTTTTGAATTTGATTAACTGTATCGTTCATTCGTTTTCCTTTTATATAATTCGCGCCCTGAAGGACTCGAACCCTCGACATCCGGTTTTGGAGACCGACGTTCTACCAACTGAACTAAGGA
>CACZPS010000088.1 GCA_902783125.1 uncultured bacterium
CCAGAGTCCTTTTGAATCTCTGTTAATTCCGTTATCAGGGGTAAATGTATAATTATTATCGGCATAAGCATATCTGTTTGCCATTTCTTCTGCTTTGCGTTCTTCTCTCGTCTTAAGCATTTCCATATCAAGATTAGCGAACGCTTGGTCGTAGGAATTAACCTGAGTCAAATATCCGCCAAGTTGTGCTGCAACAGGTGCTGCAACTACCGCAGGTTTTGCTTTTTGTCCATAAGCTCTTGCGGTAAGGTATCCGTTTTCGTCGACTCCTGCTTTGAGTCTGTATGTCGCCTGAGCGGTTTCTGCTTTTGTTGCAGTCATTTCCGTAACGAGTGAGTCTTTTCCCAAATTTAAGGTAACAGAATTTTTATTATCTGATAAAAGGTTAACGGATGAAATATTTAAAATTCCGTTTCCTGAAACGGATTCTGCTATTATTTTGTCACTTTGACCTGTTTTTAAATCAACATCGATTTTTATGTTTGATTTATCTTCTATGGCTAATGTTTTTAAAGACATTCTTCCGATATTACCATTTGCAATATTAAGGTTACCAGAGTTTTTTAATGCCATGGTGGAATTGCTGAGAGAATTTTCATTTGCAATATCAACGGTTCCATTTTCAATATCCCATTTTATATTGCTCCCATCTGTTATTTTTAAATTTTCTTTTAATTCTGTGTCACCTGATATTGCGATAGTTCCTATTCCAGCAATTTCATCATTTATTTTGATTTTGTGTTCACTTCCCGTAACTGTAAGTTTTAATATAGTGTTTTCAATATTTTTTGATTCACCGTTTAAATATATTGCATTTGATTTTCCTGTTTGAGTCCCATTATCACTATCTTTTACATTGGAATAATTCTTGTCAAATATGACATCACTGTTTTTTGAGATAATTTCTAAATTTGCATTTTTATCTATAAAGATAGCACCGCCGTTGTCGTTTGCTTTGTTGTTAATAAAATTTGAATCTGTAATAGTTACTTTTGAGCCTGTGGATACAAATATAGCACCGCCATTTTTTGCAGTGTTTCCGTCAAAATCAGTCGCAATTATATTTACAGATGAATTATTCCCTATATAAATAGCACCGCCGTTTTTATTTGCAATGTTTTCTGAGAATTTTGAATTGTATACGGAACCGAAGCTGTTGTTATCAATGAATAAAGCTCCGCCGTTTCCGTTATCGGATTTATTTTGATTAAATTCAGAAGCGGCAATTAGTAAAGTTCCGTTTTTGCTGTATATTGCTCCGCCATTTCCGTTTTTAGAATAGTTTCCATCAAAAGATGAGTTTATTATTATTGATGTTTTTGCATTATAGATGGCTCCGCCATCCGAAGTTGCGTAATTGCCATTTTTAAACTCTGCGCCAAAAATATATAAATAATTTTCGTTATAAATCGCACCTCCGTATTTGGCAGAATTTGAAGAAAATACATTTGAAATTTTAGTATTATCGTATTCCGCAGGAATAGAGATTTGAGTCTTATCTGAATCTTCTCTTGGTCCTATTTGGATATTATCGGCATTAAAAATAGTTCCGCCATATTTTGTTGCGCTGTTATTTTTAAATTCTATATTGTCAGCGATAATATTACCGTTATAATTATATATTGCTCCGCCGTTTTCAGCATTATTTTTATCAAAAACAATAGTTTGATATTCGGTTATTTCTTGTTCTTCAGAAGTCGAATCTGTTGTTGTATTATCGTTTGAATTATCATCACCTTGTGTTGTTGTGTCATTTGTTTCTGTATCAGAAGTTAATGTATCATTTTCATCTGTTGATTGACTATTATCTGAGTTTTCTTCTGCACTCGGTTTTTCATCTTCTGGGGTTGCTTCTTTTTGTTTTTCAGTATTTAAATAGAGTGTTCCTGATGTTTCCATATAAATGGCACCGCCATTTGCTTTAGAACTATTGCCTTCAAAATTTGTCGATAAAATCTGAACCTTTGAAGATGATTTATCCTCAATAATTGCAATTGCGCCGCCTACAATATTGGCTTTATTTGAATTAAATAGTGCATTTTTTATTACACTGTTTGTGTTTGACAGTAAAATGGCACCTCCGTATAAAGTAGCAATATTTTCTTTAAATTGAGTTCCGTCAATGTTTAAATTTATGGTGTTTTCAGAGGATGTTGAATATATTCCTCCACCGTAGTAAGCTGTATTTTTATTGAAGATTTTTTCAGAGTTTTCTGCTGAGGATATAGTTAAATCTCCGGCATTATAGATAGCCCCGCCTTGATAAGCGTTGTTGCTTTCAAAATGAGAGTTTGTAATTTTGGCAGTACCGACATTCAGAATTGCTCCGCCAAAGGTTGCACCGTTGTTTTTAAAGCTATCGTTGGTCGATTCAATTGTTGATTGAGAGTTATATATAGCTCCGCCTTTAGCCGCTGAACAATTTGTATATTCATTTGAGTCTGAAATTAGAGTCGCAGGAGATGCTCCAAACATAGATGACTGTGCATTATTATAGATTGCTCCTCCTGATTCGGCTAAATTTCCTGTAAAATGTGAGGATTCTATTGTTAGTTTTCCGGCAGAATTATAAATTCCACCTCCGTGTGCACTTACATATTTTTTTGTATTATAAAAATGAGTATTCGTAATCTTTGCCTCACCGACATTGTATATAGCACCACCGATCAGACATTTATTTAAATCAAATTCAGAATCTTTTATTGCGAGTGTGCCTGCATTAAGAATAGCTCCGCCAAAGGCAGCAGAATTGTTGAAGAATTTTGTACCTGTAATATCAAGATAACCTAAATTGTAGATAGCACCACCTGCGCTTGCACTATTTTTTTCAAAAGTAGCAGAATCTATTTTTATATGATTAGGTTCGGGCGTTGGTTCAGTCGGGGTACTCGGTTCTGTTTGTTCTGTTGGTTCGCTTGGTTCATTTGGTTCATTTTCGCTTGTCTGTTCAGTCGGTTCTGAGTCATTATTATCAATATTGTTGTTTTGATTGTCATCATTGATGTTATCTGAATCAGAGTTTCCTTCTGAATCTTGTTGACCTTCTTTTGGAGTATCATCATCTGTTTTGGGTTCGATATATTGTGAAATGTATATAGCTCCACCCTCTGATGCGGTGTTGTTATTAAATGTTGATGTTTTTATTGTTACATCTGAGTTTCCGCTTAAATAAACAGCTCCGCCTGAACCTTTTAGTGTTTTGGTAGTTTTAGTAGTTTTCTTTTTCCCGTTTTGTGTGGTTACTTTTTCGATTTCGTACCCTTTTGCACTGTTTGACATAAATTCAGCATCTTCAATGTTTAAGGCGCAATCAGCTTCTACTGCTATTGCTCCGCCGTTTGCAGAAGCTGTGTTTGATTTAAAGACTGAATTTTTTATGGTTACCGGAATTATTTCTTCCTGTGAATCTGTGTTATCTGTAGAAACTTCACTAATCGTTTTGCCTACATAAATAGCTCCGCCTGAACCTATTGGAGTTGTTGTAACAGTTATCTTTCCATCTTTATCGGTTGTTGTTTCTTCTTTAGAACCGTTAGCTTTATTTGACAAAAATTCAGCAGTTATAGTCCCTGTTGAAGTATTTGTCAAATAAATAGCCCCTCCTTTTTCTTTTGCTATATTTTTCGAAAACGTGGACTTTTGGTTATATGTTATAGTTTTTTTCTTCTTTTCTACTTTGTAATCGACACTGTTTATATTAATTTCTCCCTCAGAATATATTGCACCGCCTGAGGTTGAAGTATTGGAAGTAAAAGTTGAACCTTTTAGTGTCAGATTTCCTGTTGTATCATTATATATTGCACCGCCTAATACAGCTCTGTTTGATGTAAATTTTGAACGTTCATCTGTCAAATTTTTTGTATTATAAAAGGCTCCGTAAACAGAATCCTGATAAAGAATATTTGAAGTCAAAGAGTTTGTAGTGCCAGAGTTATAAAGTGCAGTTCCGGATTTAGCATAGTTTGTGTATTTATATTTTTTAGATTTCTTTCCAAAGGTAACACTGTTAAGATTGACGGTTCCATTGTTATAAATCGCTCCGCCGTTTGTCAGAACTTCTTCTGTGTTTGTAATGTTACCGTCATCATCTGTTTCATTAACAGTTTTGTAGGCTTTATTTAGGATAAAGGTTGAGTTATTTAAAGTTATTTCACCGTTCGTATCTGTGTAAACCGCTCCGCCGTTTTCGGCATAGTTTCCGTTAAAGGTTGACTTTGTATCGGTTATATTTCCTCCTGACACGAAGATTGCACCGCCCGAATTAGCATAATTGTTTTTTAAAGTTGATGAGTTTAGAATGATAGAGCCTGATTCATTATAAATCGCACCGCCATGACCGTCTTTTGCGTAGTTACCAGAGAATGTTGTTTTTTCTATATTATTGATATTTCCCTTATTATATATTCCTCCGCCTTTTGCAACTCTTGTGTCTTCTTCATTCAATTTTGTATAAGATACATAATTATCACTATATTTTGATTTATATATTTTAGTAATAATTCCACTTTCATCATTATAAACTGCTCCGCCATCAATCGCAGAAACTTCACAGAAAGTTGACGAGATTATATCAGATATTGTTCCCTGATTATAAATAGCTCCACCCTGCTCCGCAGTTGAACCGCTAACGTATTTGACAGGTTTCCATTCTATTTCAGGGTAAATAGGTCTATATACATAGGAGGTATTTTTTATTGAGATTTGATGTGAAGTACTATAGGTAAAATACGGTTCAATAGCTATATAAACTAATCGACCGGATTTATAAGGAGTCTTAACGTGTCCAAAGGTAGATTTTGATATTGATAAAGTTCCTTTATTATAAATATCCCCGCCTTGAGCTGCTTTGTTATTAGAAAAAGAGGTTGAAATAATATTAACATTCCCATTTTCATTGAAAACAGCTCCGCCTTGTGTCGCTTTATTAGACGGATTTACACCCCTAACTCCAAAAGAGTCATTTTTAAAAGTTACGTTTCCTGATTCAATATAAGCGCCTGCTCCATAAGTCGCTTGATTTGATGTAAAAGATGTTTTTTCAACCGATACATTCTTATCAGAATCTGTTATATTGTAAATCCCCGCTCCACGTTCTGCTTTATTATAATAAAATTCCGATGATTTGACCGTTAAATCACCTTTGTTGTATATTCCTCCGCCATCTGATAAAGTAATACTTATGGTTGATTTGCCGTTATCATCTGTTGAAGTTGTTTTTGTGCAAGCAATATTGTATTTAAATTTTGTTCCTGTTATTGTGGCTTTTCCTTCGTTATAAATACCCGCTCCGTATTTGGCTTCGTTCCCGAGTGGGTAAATATGTACCCATTTGTTTTTGTCAAAGTTTTTAATATCATCTTCTGACCAATTTATATCTCTTATATCTTTCCATTCAGGAATCAGATAATATATAATTATCCAGTCATCATTTCCAAGAAGCCCATCAACCTTGTAGGTTAATTCATAATTTGATATTAAATCATTATCAGAGATGTTATCATTGTTATCAAGAACATTGCTGCCATTAATACTCAACGTGTGAGAACTGTCATCCCAGACATTTCCTGAATCAATATAATATATCCCTTCGTTATGCTGCCCGCCTATTGTGGAGTTTTTAACGGTTAAATTCCCGTTTGCTCCGTTATAAATCGCTCCGCCTTTATCTGAGGCTAGGTTATAATATAAATTTGAGCCTTTATCAACTATTACATTTCCACTTTCATTATAAACTGCTCCACCATTTACACCTTTGTTTTTTATAAAATCAGTATTTGAAAGGGCAATATTTCCGCCTTTATTAGTGATAGAATTGATAAAACTTGTAAATGTTACGTTATTTGTATTAAATATTTGAGGTTTTATATTATTATTTTTATCTTTATATGTATTTGTTACGATTCCTTTCATTTTAAAGTTATCGATATACTCATTAGGTTCTTCGATTTTTTCCATTACCAACGATTTACACGGTTTAAAATAAATATTTTCATAACTTTTAGAAGGGGTACCTTTTATAATTATTTTATTTGCTTTTTGAATATTAGCACCGGTATTCCATTTCTTAAGATAAGTATCTAACCCACTGTTTTCATATTCTTTCAGTAATATTTGACTATTGTTAACTGTCCAAGTATAGTTGCCCGATTTTTGCAGAACTTCTTCAAAAACAGAACCATAGCCGATTACATCAGAAAAAGCCGGCATAACAAAAATAAATAGTGATAGAAGTAATATGTAAATCTTTCTCATTATTATACTCAGATACTTTGTAAAATACGGCACATCCTCGCCCATTAATATTATAATGTGTCGGTTTGGAAAATACAACCTTGGTAAAACTATAATTAAAAAAATCCTCTAAACAACAGAGGAAGTTTGGGGTAAATGAGGGTAAAATAATAGTTGAAAGTTGATGATTAATCATTAAATGGTGAGTATGGTACGTGGTTTAAAGAATATAATTTTAATTCTTATTGTTTGTCTTTTTGTGGGGCAAATGGTATTCGCCGGTGATATCTCTGTTGGGATAGAAGCGTATCAAAATGGGAAATATGAGGATTGTATTACCGCTATGAAATCAATAATCAAATCCGACCCGACTGATGCGCTTGCTTATTATTATCTTGCAATTGCTTATGCTAAAACAGGTAAAGAAGTTCTTGCTGTGGAGAATTATAATAAAGTTATAAATCTTTCCTCAGATAAAACACTGACTACACTTGCAAAACAGGGTAAATCTCAAATAGGGGTGAAAAAAGTTAACGTTATAGAAAAGCAGCTTCATGAAATAGAAGATGAATATAACCCTATCCTGAATGATGTTGCTTCTGGGGTAAATGATAAAAGTAAAGATATAAAGGATAACCCAAGTAAAAAAAATATAACACGAAATAATGAGCCGGCTAAGTTTGAGTTTGACCCAAATCGAGAACCGACAAATGATGAGATTGTTAATGCCATAAAGATTTTGCAAAAAGCAGGCTTACTTCAAAACGGTGCGGCTGCTATAACAGGCGGGAATAATCAAAATCAATATCAGCAAATGCCATATCAACAAATGCCTCAACTGGATTCGAGAACGCAACAAATGTATTCTATGATGCAAATGATGAACAGTGGAAACAATAATAACAGTATGATGAACATGATGCCTTATATGCAAAATGGCGGAAAAGTGGATCCTCAGATGATAAAAATGATGATGATGCAGCAGATGATGCCTAATTTCTCAAATAATAACAATAACGGATATTAGGAGTAGAGGTAAATATAAAATTAAGTATGAAATATGAATTATAAAGAAGCGATTAAATTATTAGAGAACGGGAATTATAAAGACTGCATTGATTTTTTTAAAAATGGCGGGCATGATTTGGAATATGCTTATGCTCTTATTTTATCAGATGAGTCGGATAAAGCGTTTAAGGTGGTTGAAAATATTGATTCTGTTCGCGCAGACTGGGTGAGAAAAATTATTTCTATAATAAACGGGAATATTGAGTATCCGACATATTTCCAGATAAGGAATTTTTTGGAGATTGATTTAAGAATGCTGATTTGTGCGAAAAGGATTGATTATGTAAATAAAATACTCTCAGCAGCAGATATTTTTCAGGGCATAAATAACGAGTGTTATAAATTACTTGGCAGGGGGTTGTTGAAAAACGGGTATCCCGTAGAGGCAAAAATCTTTTTGGACAGGAGTCTTAATGAGTATTATAACGATGTTGAACTTCATTATTTATATGCTGAATATTACATGGTGCAAAATGATAATGAGAATGTAAAAAAAGCGGTTGAAAATTGTTTAAGAATTAATCCTGAATATTATCCGGCAAAGAAAAAATATTCAGAGTTGGAAAAAATGGACCCAAAAGTCTAAATGCTTAAAAATCTAATCGTGGTATTATGAGGCTTTTTTAGGCTAAAGCCCTCAAGATGACAAAATAAAATTTTTATTTTATTTTTTTAATTTTTTGCCATATCCTTATACAAACCGCATAAAAAATAGCAGGTCACATTTAAACCTGCTATTTTTTGTTTTATTTTGGAATGTTAACTAGTCATCAGCGTGACCTGCTGTACCTAATACGTCACGCATTTTGTGCATAACCATTTCTTTAACAGCAGTTCTGCCAGGACCCATATATTCACGAGGGTCAAATTTTTCAGGGTGTTCAACAAAGAATTCTCTGATTGTTGAAGTCATAGCTAATCTCAAGTCAGTATCAATATTGATTTTAGCAACACCATGTTTAGAAGCATAGTTAAGCATGTCTTCAGGAACACCTTGTGCATTTGGTAAGTTACCGCCAAATTTATTACATTTAGCAACAAATTCAGCAGGAACTGATGAAGAACCATGAAGAACGATTGGATAGTCGCCAAAACCTGCTTCTTTAAGAGCATCTTTGATTTCTTTAAGTCTTTCAAAGTCTAATTTAGCTTCGCCTTTGAATTTGTAAGCACCATGAGAAGTACCGATAGCAATTGCTAATGAATCACAACCTGTTTGTTTTACAAATTCAACAGCTTCTTTTACGTTTGTATATTTAGCA